>CAYXPY010000028.1:0-23604 GCA_964467345.1 uncultured Thermoplasmatales archaeon
TTAATAAAATATAAAACCATATGCTGAATTTTTCCTTTAAAAGTAAAAAATCTAATAAAATTTTTTCTTTTTGACGAATTTTATAAATTGAAGGTTTGTGGAGTCTTGTCTGGACTTCAATAGTTCCGGAGGTTTTCCACTGATGTATGGCTCTCAATGGTATTTATTTGGAAGATCCTTTGTATATTCGTAAACTGTCGTTGGATGTAGGTTCATCTCTCTGGCAACCAGGTATTTCGATTTACCCTTTAGAACTTCCTCCCGTATTTGTTGAATCAGTTCTTTAGAAATCGATTTCCCTGCTACCATCATTAGAAAGTGGAAAAACTCATATAAAAAGATACTGGAAAATCAAATAAAGATATACCAAAACTCTCATTCATATGATAGTTTATGTCTGTCTACCCGCATCAGGAACAGGTTCAGACAACCAAGGACGAAAACGAGCGATCCCGTACCGCAGCATCACCAAATCACCGTTATCAATCGTCCGCAGCGGCACAATCTTAAAAACATAATTCCCCGTATTATAAATAAAAGAGACACTCGGTCCCTGAGAAGATCCCCACCAGTTCTGACGCACATCAAAAAAGAATGACCCCCAGCTATACATACCCGCGGAATCAATAAACTCAGAATTATTTCGACCGTTACCAACGATGTTACATAAGGTTACCTTCACTATCGAGAATGGACAAAACACACCAATGTGAGTATTACTCGAAATCATACAATGATGAATCCTCGTAATTTTTGTTCCGAATAATGATATCCCAATATTATTACCGATGAAATCACAATACGAGATTTCATTATTCCGAGGAAGGTTTAATACAATAAACACCCCAGCAATATCCACACCATGCAGGGTATTAGAAAGAAAACTGCAATTTCTTATAATATTGTTTCCAGACCGATCGAGATACATCCCGAATTTATTATGATCAAAAACACAATTCTCGATGACATTCTGCGATAAATGCGAAATAACCAGCCCAGTATCACCATTGTCACTAAACGAACAGTTCCGGAAAATCGAACCAGAGGTGTTCCGAGTGGAGCCACTCACCCAAAAACCATGATATCTATTACCCGTGAATGAACAGTCTTCGATGAGATACTGTAATATCTCCTGAAAAGGAACATCTGCCATCAAACCCCAACCAGAATTATTGGAACACTCTGTTTTCTGTAGGATTAACCCTGAGGATTCTGAAATCTCAATACCCACATACATATGATAACAATGGCAGGAAATAATAGTGACATTCGCTGAATAGTACAGACCAATCCCATACCCATTTTCATTTGGGTAGTCAGAACATGTACAATTTACAACCGTATTTCCTGGTGAATATCGAAGGTAGATTCCAATCTCACTTTCGGAAACAACTGTTGTTTCTATCCTCCCATGTGTCACCTCAGAAAGTTGAATTCCCTGACGATGCTCAACAGAATCATGAAAACCCCTTATGGTACAATTCCGGATGATAAAATATGCATCCGTACCGTTAATAAAAATCCCCTGTGATGTGGATCCATCACTGACAATCACCCAATCCTCGATAATATATGGGTCATCCACAGTCCCATTGCCTCCAGAAACACCATTCTCCGATGTGAATTGATCGTTGCCGATAATACGAATCGGTAAATCACCACCAGTTATTGTGTTTTCAATTGACGTGCCAACAACAATAAGTGGTTCTGATGAAACCGCATTAAACAAAACGAATAAAAAAATTGATAATGCAACAAATTTCCTAGTCACGATTTTTATATCACCAATCAATATTTTATATTTTTCCCCTGTTATAAAAAAAAATGAAGAAGATGGCATATAAAAGCCATCCACTTTTCAAGAGTCTAGCAGACCACCTGGATTCGGGTATCACCTACGTCAGCCGCATATGTATAAATAAATTGTCCATTATCGAGCAGTACATCTGAGATATCACAATCAACCGTTGTAATCCCGAAATTCGTCGAACTATCAACATCTTTTAATCCATCATACAAACCGTAGTAAATCATTCAGTGTGTATTTTTGTCAGAATTTCCATGTTTCTCTCCTTACTTTCGGAACTACTGGTGCGTGCGTCAGGTTTAAAAATAAGCAGGATATACGGTTTTCCCTATGAAAAAAGCTGATCGATGCATTTCATGCGGAAAAGGCCTTCTTGAACAAGGGTCTACAACATTCCAATGCCCCACCTGCGATACCATGGTTGGACGATGCTCAAACTGCCGAGAACAAAGTGTTGTGTACATCTGCCCGAAATGCGGATTCAGAGGACCATAGGAGGATACTACAATGGGGGAAGTCATTGCACTTATTCGTCTCATGCCAGATGGAGTCATTAGCGACCAGGATATGGATATGATTTCTGCTGAAGTAAAAAAAGCGGTGCAGAAACCAGCACGACTTGGCCGTGTCGAAGTCAAACAAATCGCTTTTGGCCTCAGAGGTCTGGATGTGACGGTTGCCGTCCCTGACGTCGAAGGCGGTCTTGACCCGATTGTCGAAAAGCTTGGTAAAATTAAGAAAGTCGACAATGTAGAAGTCGTTGATGTCGGCAGGATCTAAACTGCCGTCCCAACGGTTGTTTTCAGATACTCAGTATAGGTTTCCATGAATTGCCTTCCTATTTCTGTGGGATAATAAATTGGATAGGCTGAGTTCGTGGTATCACCCTCGATGAGTTCTGCCTCATACAGCTTGTTGATATGCCATTTCACCACATGATGGTTCATGGAAAGAGCATGTGCTATCTCAAGCAGATGCTTCCCAGGATGATCCGAGAGATAGGCCATGATATCCCGGGCGTTCTTATTGCGCAGAATGGATTCTGCAACCGCACGTTGTTTTGCCTCCACCCCGCCTTCCACAAGGTAGTAGACTTTTTTCCCACCAATAGCCCTGCTTCTGATAAGATTCGTCTGTTCGAGTTTACGCAGATGCCAGGCCGCGTTGCTTGGTTTGAGGTCAAGTTCACGGGCGATCTCCCGGAGATGACTCCCGGGGTACTCGTCGATGTACTCATAGAGGTTTTTCCGTATCTCCGTGTCAAGCACATTCTCGGGGGTGACGTACTTGACGCCCCCCATGAGGAAGAAAAACGCAAGCAGAAGAGCAATAACCGTGATAACAACCGCGATCGTCGTCATCGTAATCTCTGGTTCAAAATCCGGTGCAGCAGTACCGCTACCGACTGCCATGGTAAAAAATAAAACTAGCGTTATGAGTATCATTCTTAGAGAGCGCATGCGTGTTCCCATCCTTTTTCTCTGCATCCCTGCAAGATGAAGAAATCACGTTTATATTTAAATACCTTGCTTCAATGAAAAGCAAATTAAAAAAGAAAACAAGATGGCAATACCGTGTTATTTATGGGTGAAAATCGCAATCACTTCGTTGTTGTGCTTTTCCAAACGAGCGAACCCGACACGTTCGAACTGTACGATCTCACCAGCAGGAAGCCCGTCGATCGCTTTTTCAGCATACCCAAGCAGCTCATGAATGCTGTGCGGATCGAACAGCTCTCCTCTGAAGGGAAGTCCTGGGACCAGTATCTTGAGTTTTATGTTCTCAGCGGTGGTCCATTGAATCTTAGCAGACTCAGCAATCAACTCCTCCCCGGCATAGACACCATGAACAGGCTCACCGGTCTGTATTATCTGCACATTGTATAATCCTTTCAGTCGGAAGACGTCCCCTACTTTAAATTTCTGGGCATCTTGCCGTGGTATGAAAAAGACAGAATCGGTATGGATGGTTCTCTGTCCCATGGTCGCGTCAGGATGCAAGGCAAGTTGTATTGTTTTCTTCGGCGCCTGATTTACCAGCAGTCGGACCGGATCTGGGACAAAATAATACCGTTTCACCCGGGGGTCCAGATACTTCCTATTCACTGACTCGACAAGGCTGAAGTCAATGACGGACTCGACTTTTGAGAACCCCTGCTGAAGAACGAACTGTTTGATCGCCTCAGGCACGATCCCTCGTCTTTTCAACCCACGCAGGGTCGGTAACCGAACGTCATCAAACCCAGAGACCAATCCCTGTTCGATGAGTGGTTTAATCTTCCGTTTCGAGACAGGCATCCCGTCAATGGACAGACGGGAGAACTCCATGAGATGTGGGGGTCGTAGCTTCAAAAGACTCAGAATTCTGAAGTACACCTCATCTCGTAACTCATATTCTTTTGTCCGGAACGGATGGGTCACCCCGCTGATGCTGTCCTCCACGGCACCAGCGAAATCATACGTCGGCCAGACATGATATTTCTCACCAGTCAATGGATGGGCTTTGGTAAGGACCCGGAACAAGGTCGGGTCACGCATCGCGGTGTTCTCACTGTTCATTTCACCACGCAAACGCAGAATCCCGTTCACCTCGGGTGATGCCAGCATCTCTTTCCAGAGGTCCAGTCCAACTGGTCCTGTGTTTTCCACTCGGCATGCACAGGTCTTTGCATTAAACCTGCCTTCCCTGATCGCCTCAGGGGTACATTTACAGAGGTAAGCATCCTGTTGGCTGATGAGTTGTTCAGCAAGCGTGTAATGCGTCTGAAGATGATCCGAGGTGTGATATTCGACGTCCCAGGATATCCCAAGCCAGCGTAAATCCTCTTTTTGCGCATCATAGAAGTCAAGCAGCGCGTTCTCCGGGTTTGTGTCATCGAACCGTAAAATGAACTTCCCGTCATACAACCGAGCGTATTCACAGTCGATGATGGCTGCTTTCGCATGACCGATATGGAGGTACCCGTTTGGCTCAGGGGGAAAACGAGTGATCACTTTGCCTTTTTCCGCGAAGGGTAATGGTGGGAGTGAGTAATCTTTTTCTTTTTTTTCTTTTTGAAGCAGCTCAGGGGCGAGTGTTTCTAGCTCAGCGTGTTGATCAGCAGGTGACATACGGTTTACTTGTACGACGACCTGGGCGACCACCGGGAGAATCTCTGCGGGCTGCACTCCTTCTTTTTTCAAAGCAGCAATGACCTTGCCAGCCACTGCTTTTTCGTTTGCCTTTCCGTTGAACAACACAGCGTTCTGCAACGCAAACTTACGCGCTTCGGATTGTATCTTCGCGGAGGACATGGTTACTTTTCTCGTCGGATCGTAAATTCGATAAGTTGATAGAGAAGTTCTTTTGCTGTCGACTGCTTCAGCACCGATATCGCTTCTTTTGCCTGGGAGACTAACTGCAACGCACGCTGATGCGCATATTCCACTGATCCAAGCTCCTGGAAGAGATCATAGACCAATGCGATATCCTGCTCCGATGCATCACGGTTGCCGAAACAATCATCAAGTAGTTTCTTTTGTTTGCCGGTCGCATGGGTCAGGCTGTGCACCGCGATGAGTGTTTTCTTGCCGTTTCTGATATCGTTGCCGATGTCTTTGCCTAAAGTCGATTTCGTGCTGCTCATGTCCAAGTAGTCATCCCAAATCTGAAACGCAAGACCCAAGGTCATCCCATACGTCTGTAGCGCAGCAACCTCCTTGGGATTCCCACCTCCGACCAGTCCACCGCCTTTGGCTGAAATCTGAAATAACGCACCGGTTTTTTTACTGATCATCTCGAAATATTCCTGCTCGGTTACCGTTTTTCTGACTTCGAATTCCATGTCAAGCTGCTGGCCTTCGCAGATAGCGATGATACAGTCGATGAAATCCAGCTGTAATTGTTTCAAGATAGGAAAATCAACAGAGCTGGAAAGCACTGCCTCAAAAGCCTTTGCAAAAAGCATATCCCCTGCAAGAATGGCAGCGGGCTCGCCGAATTTCACATGGACCGCGGGCAGGTTGCGTCGCAACACCGAATGATCCATGATATCATCATGAACCAAGGTAAAGTTATGGATGAGTTCAAGACCAGCTGCGAGGGGAAGTGCATCCTCAGGATTTCCTAAGACGCTTTCACAGGAGACCATGGTGAGAAACGGTCTGAATCGTTTTCCACCAGCAAGAGGGAGGTATTGAGTGGCTTGATAGAGAACCGCTGGTTGTTTTATCTGCAGGAACCGTTGCCAGTATATGTTAAACAGCTCGGCTCTTTTTTCTAGCTCATTCTGTAGATCCATATGTCACTTCCACGGTAGATAACTTTTCAATCGTATCAACGCCGACAAGGAACATGGCGATCCGTAGCTCTCGCATGATGACGTCAAGCTCTTGCTCAAGGGATTTTTTGTCCTTGAGTGCTGGCTTAAGCAACGCGTGTGCCATCCCGGCTGCGTTTGCACCAAGAACCAGGGCTTTGGCGATATCAAGACCGTTTCGGACCCCTCCGGTCGCAATGATTGGTAGTTCCCAGTTGGTTGCTTTTCCGACCTCAAGGATACAGGTCGGTGTCGGGATGCCCCAGTCCCAGAATGTCTGACCCGCCCGCATCTTATACGTGTCACCTTTTATTTTCGCCCGGTAGAACTCCACCGCTGAAAACGATGTTCCACCAGCGCCTCCGACATCAATGCCGCAGATCTTTGTTTTTTTGAGCTGCTGGGCTATCTTGCCGGAGATGCCTGCACCGCTCTCTTTGATGATGATCGGACGACCGAACTCTTTTGAAAGCATATCAATCGTCGCAAGACACCCTTTCGCATGTGCCTCACCTTCTGGTTGTATGGCCTCCTGTAAAAAGTTCAGGCACACCGCCAGCACGTCCGCATCGATCATGTTCACTATCTTGTTTGCGTTCTCGAGTATCTGCTTTTTATCCCACAGCACCATCTGAGAAGCCCCGATGTTGGCTATCTTCAGCGGGATGTCATAGTTTTTTATGACGCTGTAGGTGTCGATGAGTTTCTGATTTTCCAACGCAGCCCGCTGTGAGCCGACGCCCATGGCGATTTGGAATTTCGATGCGGCAGCAGCAAGATGTTCGTTGATTTTTTTTCCCTCGGTGTACCCCCCCGTCATCCCGGAGATCACAAGCGGTGCCTGTAATTTTTTTCCAAATAGCTCGGTCGACAGATCAATGTCGAATTTGTTTATTTCTGGAAGCGCGTTATGAGTGAGATGCACGTCATCCCAGTAATTATGATGAGAAGAAACATTCTCCTTTAATGATATTTGAACATGTTCCCGTTTCCTTTCCTCTGTTTGGTTCATACTTTATCTCCATACACGACAGTGGAACGTACCTTTTTCCCCTTTAAGGTATCAGATAGACGGTTATGTATATTACCATTCACCAGTATCGTATCGATGCCTTGTTTGGCGATCTGTCTAATGGTATGGATCTTGCCTTTCATCCCCTGCGTTACGTCCGCGTGAGCATCAATCTGGGTGGTAAGTGTCTCCAACTGCTTTGTTGTGGCTTTTTCGATGAAAACTGCGTTTGGTTCTGTCTTGGGATTGGCTGAGTATAATCCATCCTCATCAAGGACGAAAATCACTTTTTCTGGTTTGAACTCTGCAGTGAGGACTTGGACGAGCAGGTCCCCAGAACAGATTGAAAAACCAAGGCGTGTATCAAGGGCGACGTCACCGAAGCTGACCGGGGTAAACCCCAAATCGAGGTATTGCTTGAAGATGGTGAATCCCATGTGTGAAAACTTATGGTTGAGGAGGCGGAGGACCGCGTGCGGAGGGATGGAAATCGCAGGAACATCATGCCTATGAAGCGATTCAAGAACCAGACTGTTGAGACGTTGCACCATCGCCTGCGTCAGGCAAAAGCCTTTGATTTGTTTGTTTTGTTGTAACCCGTCGTTTAGTTTATACTGTTTTGCAAGGATATGACCAAAAGAGCCAGCTCCATGGATAAGGATAACCTGTTTGTTGGCTTTTTTTATCTCAGCGGCCAGCTGGTCCATGGTTTTTTGTTTGAAACAGCATTCTTTTGCCTTGTTGGTAATGACGCTTCCGCCGAGTTTGATGATAATCATACTCTACCAGCATGAAAGTAGCTATAAAAAAGGATTTTGATTAAGTACGATGTAGGGATCCTTGGTCTTATGAACTACTCTTTGCGTAATGAGAAGGGTGGTTTGTTCTTGTTTTGCTCTTGGATCAGCCAGAGGGAAATCGGCATCGCAGACGCTGAGGGGCGCATGGTGCTCTGAGACCATTCGACCAGGTCTTGTTCAGAGGTGTGTGTCCGGCAGTCCTCACAGACGAAAAATTTGTCGTTGAACACCAAACCACATTGATGTTCATGGAGATGGAACTTTTGTTTACACATCTCACAGGTTTTTTCTGAAATAGATACTCCTCCTAAACCACGTTCAAATCATTTGATTGTGATCACATTTCTTTATGAGATTTATATATAAAACTCTTTTGGATGAAAAAAAAAAGAGAGGGATGGGATGCAATCGGAACATGAACGTGGCAGAAATGCCAGCACCCCCTGCTGGCATGTCCCCCGCAGCTCAAGGTCAATTATGTATCGAATAGTCGTTCTTGGTTATATAGTTCAAGCAGGGGTCGGTGAAAGTATTCATCTGCTTTGTCTCAGAAGGACACACTGCACTCTGTTAGATGTTTAAGTGGTATTATGCTGCTTCAGTGTAAGTATTGAATTTTGAGACAACGCCGTATTCATTTTCCTCATTATTTGAATATGTTTTTAAGGAATCCGGTATTACTCCCGTGGAGGATTCTTAGATGAAGAATTACGTGTTTGTCGTAGGTATCTGTCTTTTATTGATGACACTTTCGTTGAGTGGTTGTGACGATCTTCTAGAGGAAGATTATATCACTGTGGTAGTGGTGGTTGATACCTTAGTGCTTCTTGTTGATGCGGCAGATCGCCCTGTAATCAATGATTATGCAGAAGGGACGAACATTCAAATCACGATGACAAAAGCTGGTGGGGAACGGGTTGTTTTGAATAGAGAAATAAATGAAGTTGGGGTATTCAGAGGTGCGACTGGGACGTTTAAAGTGTTCAAAGAGCAACCTGTGGAATGCATTGTTACTGCAACCGAGACGTATGGCTTGTATAACCAGGTGGCACCATATTATGTGACACTTTCCTGGGAAGAGATTGATGCTGCTGCTGATTTTGGTGACACCTACACCTGGACGGTTGATGCAATCATTACAATGCAAAGCACTGTTTGAGAAACGATTATTGTTATACTATCGTGTATAGTTTCCAAGTACAAATGGAAAAATCCCAGACTTTCAGGCCGTGGACTTTGTTCACATCTTTTAATTCTTTTCATAAGAAACGATGTGTAAGGTCATGTATGTAGAGCGGAGGTATGCGAACGTATCAACTGGCTTTATCTTAAAGGTATTCGCCCTCTCGAAATGACAGGCTCTTTGTTTTGAAATTGCTGCAGAGTAAGTCTTTGAAAATTGAGACAACGCTGTTTTTATTTTTTTGTTTTAAAAAAAAAAGCTTGCGATGAGAAGGTGATTTTATTAAGCAACTGACTATGCTAGACGTATCACTATAAAGGACATACACATGACCGTAAACTTACAAGAGAAACTCAACCAAATCTCACCAGAGATTTTCAAAACCATCCAAGAGGTCTTCTGGACAGACACCTATGCATCAAAAGCAATCCACCGAACAGTACAGGAGCACCAGGCATGGGACGACCAGACACGAGGACTATTCTCAGAGACGGTCTATGACCTGATCCGCTGGTGGAGACCTTTGTGGTATATCATCGATAGAGAACCATCATCAGATGAGAAAGACCTTGAAAAACTTCTCACAATCTATCTGTTCTCAAAAAAAGGCGATCTCACCGCGCTTCAGAAGAAACGAGGGTTACACCTGGAGACCATACTGCAGCGAATCAAAACGACCAAAACATCAAGAGTCCTGCGTGAGTCCCTCCCAGACTGGCTGGATAGACAAGGTGAAAAAGAGTTAGGCGCACGATGGGAGACGGTGATTTCCTCGTTGAATACAACACCAGATCTCATCATACGAGCCAACAGCCTGAAAACAACAACAACACATCTCATCTCACTGCTTCGGAAAGAAGGGGTCCTTGCCGAACCAATCAACGGCATTCCCGACGCCCTCATCATCAAGGAAAAAACAAACGTCTTCAGACTTGGCAGTTTCACGGCAGGACTCTTCGAAGTCCAGGATACAGCCTCACAGATGGTCAGTCGGACCCTTCAGCCACAGCCAGGGATGCGAATCATCGATGCCTGTGCTGGGGAAGGAAGCAAAACACTCCATCTTGCGGCACTGATGAAAAACAAAGGCAAAATAATCGCCCTTGACACCCAGGACTGGCGCTTGAGACAGCTGCGGAAACGAGCCGCAAAAGCAGGTGTGGATACCATTGAAACCAGGCTTCTGACCTCATCGAAGATATACAAACGGATGATCAGCACCGCAGACCAGCTGCTTCTGGATGTCCCCTGTTCCGGACTTGGGACGTTACGTCGGAACCCCGACATCAAATGGAAACTTACCGAGACAGATCTCAAGAGACTAAGAACTTTACAGCAGGACCTCCTTGAACGATACGCACCTCTGGTGAAACCGAGCGGGACCATGGTCTATTCCGTCTGCAGCATCCTTCCGTCCGAAGGAGAACAACAGATACAACGATTCCTCAAGACCCATGAGACGTTCCACCTCAGGACTGAGAAACGCTACTGGCCTGATACCGACAGGACCGATGGGTTCTACATCGCACAGGTGGAACGAACAGCGTAACAGTTCTACGAAACACTCTAAAAGCACCAGGAAATACCTACCAATTTGTGAAAAAAAAAAATGGAGGCATGAAGTAATGAGACTACTCTGCTGGAACGTCAATGGGCTACGGGCGATAGACAAAAAAGGGTTCTATCCCTGGTTTCAGAGCGAATCACCAGACATCCTCTGCCTCCAGGAGATAAAGGCAACACCGGAGCAGCTACCGCCACATCTCAGGAACGTACCTGGGTACTATACATTCTGGAACCCGGCGGAGAAAAAAGGATACAGCGGGGTTGGGACCCTCTCAAAGACCAAACCATCTTTGAGTAAAAACGGGTTTGGAAGAGAAGAGTTCGACAGCGAAGGCCGCATCCTTATCACCGAGTTTCCCGCATTTACCCTTTTTAATATCTATTTTCCCAATGGCAAGAAAAATAAAGAACGGCTTCAATACAAACTTGATTTCTACGACGAGTTCCTTAACTATGCTGACGACCTGAAAGCACACGACCACAATATCATCGTCTGCGGGGATTTCAACACGGCCCATAAAGAAATAGACCTAGCACGACCAAAGGAAAATGAACACATCTCCGGGTTCCTCCCCGTCGAGAGAGCATGGATCGACACCTTCATCGACCACGGGTACGTCGATACGTTCCGAAGATTCCATACAGAACCGAACCAATACTCATGGTGGGATCTGAAAACCGCTGCCCGGGCACGCAATGTCGGCTGGAGGATCGATTATTTCTTCGTCAACAAAGAATTCCTCCCAAAGGTGAAAAACGCCTTCATCCTTCCACAGGTGATAGGCTCTGATCATTGCCCGGTCGGCATAGAAATCAAACCATAAACAAGGAGAGAACCGCATGAAAGACTCACTTGAATTCATCTACAAAGAACAAAAAGAACTCTCACATTTTGGCGGCATCGCAGCACTGCTGGGATGGGACCAGATGACCTACATGCCACCGAAAGGAAGCGAAGGCCGCGCAGACCAGCTGTCGCTCATCTCCCGGCTGGTCCATGAACGAGTGACGTCAGAGACGCTCTATCACCACCTCAAACGACTGCATGACGCACAAAGCAGTCTTTCGGAAAAAGACCGCCTCGTCGTAAAAAAACTGTTCCAAGATGTGCAGAAAGCACGCAAGATTCCTTCTTCATTTGTCGAAAAAATGGTAAAGACGACCTCTATAGCGTACATGGTCTGGCAGGAGGCGCGAGAAACAAATAAGTTCTCATTGTTCAGGCCGCATCTTGAGAACATCATTGAGCTCCAAAAGCAGTACTGCGAGTACGTCAACCTCCCAGGACATCCCTATAACAGTTTACTCGATGATTACGAAGAAGGCATGACCGTCGATGTCCTGCGAAGGGAATTTACCATCCTGCGAAAACAGCTCGTCGAGGTCCTTGAAAAAATCACGGCTAGTACCCTGTATCAGAAACAAAACCTAGCGGCGATGACCTTTGACGAATCACAACAAAAACAACTCTGTAACATCCTTCTCACCAGGTTGAATTTTCCCCTAGACCGGGCACGCCTTGATGTCTCCACGCATCCCTTCACGACCTCCATGGGGGATGACGACGTCCGTTTCACCACCAACTACGAAAAAGAGGGGTTCTTATCCTCCTTTTTCTCCACCATGCATGAGGCAGGCCATGCGCTCTATGAACTCGGGATCCTGAAAGGCGAGTACAAAGACACAATCATCTCAGATGCACCCTCCCTTGGAATACATGAGTCACAGTCCCGGTTCTGGGAGAACATGATAGCCAGAAGCAAACCGTTCTGGACGTACTTCACCAGCGCATTCCAGCGGATCGCCCCGGACGTCTGCAACGACATGACCGTTGAACGCTGGTACCAGGCGGTCAACCAAGTCAGACCCTCTTTGATCAGAGTAGAGGCTGATGAGCTGACCTACTGCCTTCATGTCATCCTGCGGTTCGAACTGGAACTAGACCTTCTCGACGGAAAGATAACGGCTGCAGAACTCCCCCTGAGCTGGAATCAGAAAATAACTGATTTTTTAGGGGTGACACCGGATAACGATAAAGAAGGAGTGCTGCAGGATATGCACTGGAGCGCAGGCGAGTTTGGGTATTTCCCAACCTACGCGATCGGGACCATGTACGCCTCACAGCTTTTCAAGCAGTTCTCAAAGCAGCATCCTGCCGCTCAAGATAACATCATGAAAGGAGATTTCTCGGAAATATCACAGTGGCTTTCTACACATGTGTATCAATACGGGTCGCTGCTGACCGCCGATGAGATCATCAAAAAAACCTGTGGCGAGGGGTTAAATTCTAAAGTCTTTATCACATATCTAAAAGACAAATACTATCCACTCTATGAGGTATAAGGTGGTGAGAAACCTGGGAAAAATAGTGTTAGTCAGACATGGGCAGTCACAATGGAACCTTGAGAACCGGTTCACCGGCTGGGTCGACGTCCCCCTCTCAATCAAAGGAAGGGACGAGGCAATATCAGCAGGAAGGAAACTGCGGGACATTCGGTTCGACACAATCTATGTGTCTCATCTTATGAGAGCAATCCAGACGCTCCATTACATCCTTCTTGAACTCTCAGACACCCGAATCCCAATCGTGTACCATGAGGAGAAACGCATCCATGACTGGGAACATTATAACGGTGAGAAGGAAAAGGAAATCCCGGTGTATCAATCCGTCGATTTGGCTGAACGGTACTATGGTGATCTCCAAGGGTTGAATAAGGCAGAGACCATGAAGAAATACGGTGATGCCCAGGTCCATCTCTGGAGACGCAGTTACGACATCAACCCGCCCAACGGTGAAAGCCTCAAGGACACCTGTGACCGAACGATACCCTATTATACGAACCACATCCTCCCGAAGCTGCAGGAAGGCAAAAACGTCCTTGTCGTGGCCCATGGGAACAGTCTGCGGTCCATTACCAAGTACGTCGAGAACATCTCTGATACGGACATCCCAACCGTCGAGATTCCAACAGGTGTACCGATCATCTATACCTTTGATTCCCAGATGAAACTACAAAAAAAGGAACTTCTTTCATAGGATAAAACCTAAATACCTGTTTTCAATCACTGTTTAGTACAGTTATTATAAAAGAAATAAAATATTATGAGAGAGAGGATATGGTAGAGCAGCGATTCAAATGTCCCAAATGCGGTCAGATTGCTTCTTTCATCGGAAACCCAGGGGAAACCAAGATTGTCACCTGCGCATCATGCAAGCTCCAAGGTCGCATCATGATTCCGGCTCTGGAACAGACCGATTCTGTCGCTATCGAAGTGTCCCATCTCAAGAAAGTCTATGGTGACCTCATCGCGGTCAACGACATCTCCTTTTCCGTCAAAACAGGAGAGATCTTCGCATTCCTGGGACCGAACGGTGCAGGAAAAACAACCACGGTCGAGATGATAGAATCGATCCGCACCCCTACCGCAGGGACCATCAAACTGCTTGGCGTGGATACGAAGAACGGGTTCAACCAGGTCAAAGAACGCATCAGCATCCTCCCCCAGGAGTTCCATTCCTTTGAACGCTTCACCGTCCGTGAGACACTGACGTATTTCTCAAAACTTTATAAAAAACGAGCGGACATCGATGAAATCATCGATGCCATGGACCTGCGGTCCCATGAAAAGAAACTGTACCGGACCCTGTCTGGCGGGCTGAAACAACGCGTCGGTGTCGCACTCTCCTTAGTCAACGACCCCGAGATCGTCTTCCTTGATGAGCCGACAACCGGCCTGGATCCGAAAGCACGTCGGGAGGTCTGGCAGGTGATCGCAAACCTACGCAACAAAGGAAAAACCGTCTTCCTCACCACACATTACATGGAGGAAGCTGAGCATCTTGCAGATCATATCGCAATCATCCATAAAGGAAAGATCATCGCAGAAGGCTCGTTGCAGGAGCTGATCAGCACTTATGGTGAGAAAACGACACTCTACATCAAAAACTGCCAGTCAGACGAGGCAAAACAACACCTGCAGGAGAAAGGATTCGAGGTGCATTCCAGCGGCAACGGAGATATCACCGTGAAAATCGATTATAAGGAAAACGTCCTGGAGGTCCTCTCAGAGCTCCGCCATGAATGCATCGAATACGATGGAGTGGATATCAGAGGCTCGAACCTCGAGGAAGTGTTCCTCAGGTTGACTGGAGCACGATTGACAGAGGAGGCGGAGACATGAACCTGAGAATCGTTGGGCTTGATTTTATGTATAGCGTCCGTAGCTGGGCACGCAGCAGAGGCACGGTGTTCTGGTCACTGCTCTTCCCAGTGATGCTGATACTCCTCTTCGGTGCTATCTTCTCAGGCATAGGCGACGGGAAATACACCCTGTATATCCAGGACCTTGATGATACCGATATGTCCCATGGGTTTGTCGATGTGCTGAACAACACAGGGATCCTGAACATAAAGAACGTAAAAACCGATGAAGAAATCACCGATTATATCAAAGAAAATAACGTCAAAAACCTCATCGTCATCCCTCAAGGCTACAAGAACAACATCATGAGTTCGTATGCTGATCCATCCATCACCGTCAACCTTACCTATTATTTTGACCCGACAGAACAACAGACCAACCAGGTGCTTCGCAGTGTCATCTCAAGTGTGCTGCAAGGGTTAAACATGCAGATCTCCCAGGGGAGGACCATCGTAGGGCTCCAGGAGGAAAGCACGGTGACGGCGGATTTCGGGTTCATCGATTTCTTCATCCCAGGGATGATCGGGTTTACCATCATGCAGCAGAGCATCTACGGCAGCATTGAGCGGAACACGAAGTTCAGGAAAGACGGTATTTTACGAAAATTACTGACAACACCGATCACCCGGTCCGAATGGATCCTTGCCAAGATGTTGTTCATGCTGTTCTTGGCGTTCATCTCAACATCGGTGGCAATCGGAGTAGGAGTCCTTGCCTTCGGCATCAAGGTCAACATCAACCCACTTACCATCCTCATCATCGTCTCTACGAGTTTTCTGTTCTCAGGCATCGGGATGATCATCGGCCGGTTCGTCAAAGAAGAAGAAACAGCGGATATGGCTGCGGGTGCGATCAGTTTCCCGATGATGTTCCTGGCAGGGACCTTCTTTGCGGTGGATGCGATGCCTGCAATCATCCAGGTGATCGCCCATGCACTCCCCCTGTTCTACGTCAACGAAGCACTGCGCAACGCGATGATCTACATGAACCAGACAGAGGCATTACTCAACGCCGGTATCGTCCTTATCTTCGCTGCGGTGTTCTTTATCGCAGGAGTACTATTGACAAAGTGGAAGGAAGACTGATCAGCGAAAGTAATGGAAACTGGTGTTTTTAAAAAAAGAGAAATCAAGGTTCCCCCAGTCATCGTAATCACCACGTCCATGGGACCCGTCAGAGAAGTCCATCATCAGATACGTATAGAAATAGTTCAACAGACTCTTATACTGTCGATACTCCCAGAACTCCTTATAATATGGCTTGACCGTGTTGTGGTTGTCGATGCCGTTGTATTTCGTCACAATCAACCCAAAGGTATGCCCCGTCTCATGCATAGAGGCAGCCATCGCAAGCCATCCTCTGGTGTACCGTGGGAAATTCTCGGTGAGTGATTGCGCTCCTATGATAAAGGCATTCAGATGATTCCAGCCCATCACCGCAAACCCTGGACCCTCAGAATAATCACAGATGATCCCATAATGGAAAATCCGCACCCGTGGGTTGTTCAAATCATTATGAAGGAAATAATCCCAATACAGGTCAACGATCTCTGCATAGGAGATAAACGGTTGAGCAGGTATCTCTTCACCGCCGCCAAGTGAACCACTGTCCACATGCAAGGTGATGTTGTGTCTGGCGAACGCATCCACCAGAAGGCCTACTTCCTGTTCAGGTGGCTTGTTGGTGGCATCGCTGTTCATTGACTCGGTCCAGTCAAACTCAAGGAACACATCTCTGTGGAAGGGATCTGAGCCGTAATCGTCCATGTAGCATTCCTCAATGTTGTTCAATGCATCATTGTCAGGGTCGAGATGCTGATGGTCGTCCCAGACAGAGGGGTTGTACCCCCATTTGAGTTCCCAGTCGTCCGGTGCCTCGTCCCCATCGGTGTCAGGACCAGGAAAGGTAATCTGCTGAGGCCACGGGTTGGAGTAGGCTGGCTTCTCGAATGTTTTCTCAAGGTCCCAGTCTGGTCCGATGTCCGGCATCACAAACGTCAGCCACGGTGCATAGGTAATCTGCCGAGGATTCCAGGTGCCACGATCTGCCCTGGTAAGACCAGTGTATGCTGGTCCGTTCTTGGATCCCCACCAGTTATAGCGAGCATCGATGACAGAGTTTTTCGCATATAAACCATAGTTTTCGTTTTTTACAAGGTTGCTCCAGGAGATGGAAAACGCGCTGTTCTCTGAGTACAAGGCGTACCGGAGGTTTTCTGTAAATATACAACGGGTCAGAAGAATCCCGGAGAGTGCTTGTTTGAATTTACAGGAGAAATGGGTGTTTAGGGAGAAATAACATCCCTCCAGGTAACAGGCTGAAGAGTTCACCAGATTAACCCCAACACCGTTGTGAACAATGTAGCAATTCAGGATGGTAATAAACATTGAATCGACGAAAAACATCCCGCCTTCATTATCATCGTTATCACGGGCAGCTGATTTTGATATCTCGATGTTGGTAGACCGCTCGCAGAGAAAACCAATGCCGTTGGTATCTGCATAGGAGCCCTGAATCGTGATACACTGTGTTTCGAAGAGATACACTCCGATGCCGTTGTGATAGAAGATGCAGGAATCAATTCTCACAAATGCAGAGTCGTATGATGCGATACCAAACCCGTTGGTATGGAAACTGCTTGAGAGGATATTCGTCGAACTGTGGTTCTGGACGAGAATCCCTGCGCGGGTACGATACAAGGTGCATTCGCTGATGGTGGTGGAATCCGCATACACAGCTATCCCTGCATCCCCCTGATAACCTCCAGATTCGCGAATGGTAAATCGTCTGATAGAAACATCGTTACTAGTGACAGTGACCACAGAACCAGTATTCTGTCCGTCGATGATCGTGTATTCCTGCTCCTGCCCCCGCAGAGAAATGGATTTATTGATAAGAACATTCTCAAGATATATACCGTTGAACACATAGACTAAGTCACCATCAACCGCATGCAGGATACCATCACTGATAAATTGATAGGGATAATCACTAGAGCCATCCCAGGGTCCCTGCGTGTTGCTGTCATCGACGTAGATGGTAGCCTTTTGCAAAGGTCCAAAGGAGTCATCCTCTGCAACCGAAGGTATAGACCGCACTGTTGAAAGTGGCGCCAGAAGGAAGATAATGATAATCATGAGTGATACGATCTGTTTTTTCAAGGAAATTCCCCTTGCGTAGACATTACTGTTTCCCATACATAAAACTATCCCTATAAAAATCAAAATAAAATAAAAAGAAAGAAAAAGAAAGGTTGCCCATTCCGTTGTAAAGAACAACAAAAGAACCAGAGGAGTCTATCCTGATAAACTCTTCGTCCCAATCAACGTCTTGGAATCCATCACACCCTGGATCGAGCGGATTTTGTTGATCACGATGCTGCCGATGGAATCGATGTCTGTTGCTTCAATTTTCACAAGGATATCGAATTCCCCGAACAAGGGATGGACCTCAACGATCTCAGAGATGTGCGTGAGCTTCTCATAGACTGTTTTTTCATGAAGGGGGCTTATGCTTAACAACGCAAATCCGATTGCCATGAGACACAGGATAGTTTCACACTATCTTATAGTTTTCTTTCAGTACGGATCATCAAATGAAAATATTAATGAGCAGGGAGAGGTATCAGTTTTTTTAAAAAAAACCAGGTGGAGAAAATGGATGTTAAAGAAACGATTCAAAAAAGACGTGCGTACCGGTCCCTTGACCCCGTGGAAATCACCGAAGAGTTAGTGACCGACCTTGCAAGCTGCGCCCAGCTGTCTGCATCGTGTGACAACAATCAATCCTGGAGATTTGTCTTTGTGTATAACCATGAGATGCTTCAGAAAATGCATGAGGTGTTCCCGAAAGGCAACGCCTGGGCCAAGAGTGCGTCGATGATCATTGCAGTACTCAGTAAGAAGGATTACGATTGTGTCATCGGTGATCGGGTCTATCATCAATTTGACACCGGGATGGCGACCGCGTTTCTCATCCTACGGGCGACCGAACTTGGGTTGGTGGCACACCCAATCGCAGGCTACAGCCCCCAGAAAACCAGGGAAATCCTTGGGATCCCTCATGATATCGAAGTCATCACCCTTGTTATTGTCGGTAAACATTCTAAGGTGATTAGCCCGGTACTCTCTGAGAAACAAATCTTGGGGGAGAAACAACGACCGGAACGGTTCCCACTTCAGAAATTTATGTTCCTCAACCACTACCCTACAGAACAACCTTAACCGTACATATGGGGTGGCTGCGTAGGTGTCGGAGCGGTCGGCTGGGCTTGTTTAATGAACGCCCGGATCTTCTTTTCTATATCGTCTGCCTCTTTATACAATGGCTCGGTGTTGATCTCTATCTCAGGAAGCATCTTATCAAGTGCCTCGACAAGAAGCGCTGCCGCCCGGGAATCAGGATAGGACGTATGAGCTTCTGCAAGAAGGCAGAGCACATCATGGTTCAATCGTACCCCCTCATAGAGTAACACGCCAGTGATACCCGTAATCATTCCTTCCTGGGTCTCCCCGATGTCATACTGTTTGAGGATGTCCCTCATTTTCTGTGTCGTTGCAACCCCGTGAGTCTTTGGTTTTTTTGGGTCCAGACCATGGGTCCCCTCAAGGGTCACGATATACTTGCATTTCTTCTTCTTGGCCCATTCAAGGATGACACCTGCTAAGGGTTTGATGATGTCGACAGAGGGCATGAACTCAGAGATGATGACAACGATCTGATCACAGGACCCATCGGGGCCACAGACTTTCTTTCCTGCATAAATCCGCACCGGTGGAGAGGGTAGTCCCTTATGGATGACCGCTGCAGGCATGAAATACCGTGAGCTGATCGCCCCTATCTCCTCGAGTTTCAATTGGTCGATAAGAAAATGACCGGCAATCGAGCTGACCAGCCCAACCGTGGGGAACGCCTCGATCAGTATCGCATTTGAAAGGTCAACTTGCTTATATTCGATGATCTGTATTTCTTCCTCCATATTACCAACTACAGGTACAACTGGTATGCTCCTTTTATGTATTACGATAAAAATGGAAAAAAAGACGTTGTTTTATTGGAGGAGACTGAGTAGTTCTGATAAGCTCTGAATCGTGACATCCGCGGGGGTGCTCAGACCAACGACAAAGCATCCGGCTGCCTGTCCTGCTTTGACATCGCTTTGCGTGTCACCTACCAAGATAACAGTGGTTGGGTCGACTCGTAGCTTTTCACAGGCTTTATAGACGATCTCAGGGTCAGGTTTTGCTTTTGTGACGTCATCACTGGTGATTATCTCTTGGAAATATGGTTCGATGTCAAATTTTTTCAGGATCTGTTTGGCACAATCGGTCGGCGTGTTGGTGATGATTGCTTTCGTGTAGGGGGAAAGTTTCTGCAGGGTGGACTTGGTGTCAGGATAGATATGGATATAATCCAGATGGTTCCCATAGGTGATATTGCAGAATTGTGCAACCTCCGGGTTTAATTGTAATCGTTTCAGGTTGGCTTTCAGATCATGACCCCAGTAGGTGTTCTTAAACTCGTCGCGGGTGATTTCTTGATGTTTGAACCGCTTCAGCGCGCTGTTGAGCGCCTTCCACCAGGAATCAAGTGAATCGACTAGGACTCCGTCCATGTCAAAGAGGATCGCACTGGGTGTGAGTTTCATGGTCTTCAGGGTCAGGAGTAGCTTGCGATGGTACTAAAAGGTTGTTGTATCATCAGGTTTTAAATAGAATGAACAGATGGTTTGTGTGATGAAGCAGCTTCAGGTCCAATCAAGCAGAAGAAACCAGATGATCGACATCACCGATGACATCGAGTCATTTGTACAGGAAGAGAAGGTCAGAGAGGGGTTTGTTATCGTGTATGTGCCGCATACCACCGCAGGGGTCACCATCAACGAAGGAGCAGACCCTAGCGTCCAACAGGACATCATCGAAACACTCAAGAGGCTCGTACCAGAGGATTGTTCGTATCATCATTCAGAAGGGAACAGTGATGCCCATATCAAGGCAAGCCTTCTGGGCTCCTCGGTAACCGTGCTGATACAAAACGGTTCCCTTGTGCTTGGGACCTGGCAGCATATCTTTTTTTATGAGGGTGACGGTCCGCGAAACAGAACCGTGTATCTCCAACTACATCAGAAGAAGTAATCAGGCAAATCCTTTGATGGCTGCGACGCATTCCTGACAGATTTTTTTTGGTTTTCCTTTGATATGAACATGTTGTATTTTCTCATCTTCCAGTTCACAGCTGCATACTACACATTTTGCCATTGTGTTTCATCTCCCCTTTCTTTTAGCTTCCACCGCGGAAATCATCACACGGTTCATCAGCATTCATCGGTCGAGAATGCTCAGCATGGTCAGGCTGCAGGCAGATATCCACCGATATTTTCTTCATCGGTCTCCCACAGCAATTCGGTGTTTCCTTCTTATCATGGACGATGGTTTTTTTCTTGCAGGCTTGACATTGGTAATAATCGACTGTCATTCTCTAACCTCAGATATCACATGGGTTTAGTATATTTAAACCTAGTTTTTTCGTTGAATCATAAAGTTTTTAGAGCCTCAGGGAATATGAACCGCAATGAAATGCGAAACAGTCCCTGGGAAGAAGAAGGATCATCATGTGAAAATCTATACGTTGAGCACCTGTGGTTGGTGCAAAAAAACAAAAGCACTTTTGAAGGCTTTGGATGTCGAGTATGAATATGTTGATGTCGATACTCTTTCTGGTGATGATTACACGGAGGCGACCGATGAAGTCAAAAAGTATAACCCGCATCGTACGTATCCGACGATTGTCATCGATCATGGGAAACAGGTCATCCTGGGATTCAAGGATGACGAAATTAAGGAGAGTCTTGGCTGATGACCGTAAAACAGACGATTTTAGAGACAATGAAAAAAAACGCTGGGGAGAATGGGTATTTTCTCTGCCCGGACCAGCAGCTCCTTGATGATCTGCTCGATGGGCTTGTGACCAACACCAGCCGATATGGATATGGGTCTTGCCCGTGTCGTGTCGCCAGTGGGAAGAAGAACTACGATGTCGATATCATCTGCCCCTGTGAGTATCGGGATGCTGATGTCGATGAGTTCGGGATGTGTTACTGCGGCTTGTTTGTCAGTGAAAAGGTCAAGGAGGACCCTTCGCTGTTGGGACCGATCCCGGAGCGGAGACCACCGGAGATCATTGATGCGGCACTTGCGATGGCTGAAAAAAAAGGAAATGAAAAGAAGCGGGGGACGAAAATGAAACAAGTATCAGGGAAAAAAACGAAAACCGTTCCTGTCTGGAGATGCACCGTCTGTGGGTATCTGTGCGCACGTGAGCTGCCGCCACCCATCTGTCCTATCTGTAAGGCAAAAGCGGAGCGGTTCGAACCGTTCTCCTTTGGTTGACGGATTTCTTAGGAGACGATCTCTCGGATTTTATTGATGATGTCTTGCTTTTGTTGGGTCGTTAGTTCCTGGTCCAGTTTCGGGTACAGCGAGACTTCCTCGAATGTCTTATGCGCCATGATGAGTTCCTTGAACTCATGAAATTTTACTGGTTTGTTCCACATCAGGTCCTTGCGCATCACCCGTACCCTATTGAGAATGTCGTTGTGCTGTTGGACGAGTTCCGGGACCATCTTATAGCCTTCAACGATGTTCTTAGGACTGTATGAGGTGAAGATGGCTTTTTCTTCTGTAAAAATATGTTTCTCCAGTTCCCATTCGAAGGTATCAAACACCTTCATCAGGGAGACAAGCTCAATGCCTATGCTTTTTTCTACGTCATGGATGAGTTTTAAGATTTTTGCATGATCCGCGGTCATCAGCTCAAGTATTGATGTTGATTTCATCGTCTCTCAACCCCCTTATTCTCTGTATATGTCGAAATAAGGTATGGTGTTTATAAATCTAGCTTTTCAGACATCAAATCCATAGGATTTTCTGTATCGTAATGTCTTTAAGGAATCGTTGTTTATTAGGTTTTGAGTTTCGTATGGACCTGTTCGCTATCACGTTTCAGTCGGTGATTGTGCTTCTTGGGATCGGCGTGTTTGGTTTTCTCATCGTGCAACGAAAGGTGGTTGCAGAGGATGCACTGGGTGCACTTTCCAGCCTTGCACTTGATCTTGCGTTACCCTGCCTGGTGTTTGTCAACATCGTGTCAAATTTTTCTCCGCAGGAGACACCTGACTGGTGGGTGCTGCCGTTGTGGTGGATGGTGTTTACTGCTCTTGCAGCAGTGCTTACAGTGGTCTTTATGTTTTTTTCACAGAGGGGGACCCGGCGTGAGTTTGCGATGAGCCTGTTCTTGCATAACGGCTTGTTTTTCCCTCTGGCGATCCTCACAGGGATGTTTGGTGCGTCCTCCCCGTATCTTGTCTCCTTGTTCCTGTTTATGATCTTGTATCCAGCGTTCCTCTTCAACATCTATCCTTTTTTCTTTGGGAAGAACGAGCGGAAGCTGAATCTGAAACGTATCTTCAACGTCGTGTTCATCGCAACCCTGGTTGCTCTTGGAATCCGGTTAGCTGACGTGGAACCATACATCCCTGCTGAGGTAATCTCGATTCTCTCGATGCTTGGTGCGATGACGGTTCCCTTGCTGATGTTGGTCATTGGTGGGAGTCTTTCACTTACGTTCCAGCGGAAAGGAAAAATCTATAGCGGGGAGATTGCAAAGTTCGTTGTCATGAAAAATATCCTCTTTCCGCTTGTTTTTTTAGGCATTCTCTGGTTTATCAGGCCGTCGTAT
>CAYXPY010000028.1:23704-26212 GCA_964467345.1 uncultured Thermoplasmatales archaeon
TATCCTCTTTCCGCTTGTTTTTTTAGGCATTCTCTGGTTTATCAGGCCGTCGTATGAGATCGCGTTGTTGTTGATGTTGCAAAGTGCGGTGCCACCGGTGACCGCGCTGCCGATTTTCATAAAACGAGTGGGTGGGAATGAATCGATCGTCAACCAATTTCTGCTTGGGAGTTTTATCTGTTCTTTGGTGACGATCCCGGTGATGATATCGCTGTTTGCTTTGTTCTTCTCCCCGTAATGTTTATTTGTTGTCAGGTGGGCAGGAGTTGCATGCGGCAGCGAAGATGCCTTTTGCCGTGAGCAGTCTGCAGATGCGGCAGGTTTCCTCGATGACCGATGCATCGGTCTTGTTGATCAACCGTTCTGCTGAAACTGTGATTTCTTTGATGATGTCTGGGTCGTTGATGGCGATGTGGCCTCGTTTGTGGCCGAGGTATTGGCAGACTGCTGCGGGGGTGATGCCAAGCTTCTCTGCTGCCTCTTTTTGGTTCAACCCGAAGTTGGTGATCATGCGTTCTGCGATTTCCTTGCGGATAACGGGTAGACCGTTCCACATGACGTATTCACAGGGAGTGCGTTTCATCGAGGGGGTACAATCTGTTGTGTGTTCTTATAATTAGTGTTTTATTATTTTAAAAAAAAGGGTGATTGTGTGAAATCTGTTTTGGTTTTTCTAGGAGGAACACAGGAGCGAAAGTTTTATATACGGCAGGTGTATTAACAATTGTTAATAGGGGTATATTGGAGATAAAACAAAAGGGGACCAAACAACTCACGTTAACACGCGTGGAGATGTAAGAACAAACAGGGGGCAAAAATTTTTTGCATCCCATCCTTTCCTCCTCTCCTCACCAACCTAAGAACCCTGTTTGCATTACATCTCTACCATGTTTTTTTCTCTCCAATTCTTTTCGCAGGTGACATGAATGAACGAACTGGTTGCGACCATACAACACCTCCAGCACAGCAGCATACAAAAAACAATACAACAAAGAATCCAGGAATTCAAAGCCATCGATACAAGCTCTGCTGAAGAACTTTTCAAAGAACTCAGCTTCTGCATCCTAACTGCCAACTTTAACTCAGAGCGCACGATCCCTTTGCATGACAGGCTTCATCCGTGTTTTTGTACTGATACGAAAGAAAACCTTGCAACAAAACTCAGGGCACAGGGCTATCGATTCCCCAACACCAGGGCAAGGTACATCACCGCATCGGTCGTCCATAAAAACCATCTCCCCCGCGTCATCCAGGAATTGAATCATAACGAACGGCGGGCATGGCTGGTCGACACCATCCCGGGCCTTGGATACAAAGAAGCAAGTCATTTTTTGCGGAACATCGGTTTTGACGACTATGCGATCATTGATTTTCATATCCTTGACATCCTCGAACGGTATCATCTCATCAGAAAACCAAAGACGCTGACAGCAAAGAGATACCGGGACATCGAAGCAATCCTGCGAAAGCTTGCAGCCCAGACGAACCTGAGCCTTGCAGAGCTTGACCTGTACCTGTGGTATCTGGAGACCGGAAAAATATTGAAATAACAGCCGATAGCATCGTTTTGTGAACACCCATGAACTATGATGAGATCATCCAGAAGCTACACTTGCTGGCAAACCCGGAGAACCTCAAAGGGATGGCACGCTATGGGATCAGCCCACATAACAACCTGGGGATCTCGATCTACGAGCTGCGGCCGCTTGCCAAGAAAATAGGCAAAGATCACGAACTTGCTTTGAGGTTGTGGGACTCGGGGATCCATGACGCGCGACTGCTCGCCTGCTTCATCGACGACCCTGCGAAAGTAACAACGGAGCAGATGGATGCCTGGGCAGGGGATTTTGACTCATGGGATGTCTGCGACCAAGCCTGCACCAGTCTTTTCGACCAGACACCGTTCGCCGTTGAAAAGGTGTTTCAGTGGGCGGGAGCGGAAAAAGAGTTTGTCAAACGCGCTGCGTTCTGTCTCATCGCGGGACTTTCGGTCCATGACAAGAACGCATCTGACCAGGTGTTCGAAGAGTTCTTGCCTCTGCTCATCACACATGCAGTTGATGAACGGAACTATGTTAAAAAAGCGGTGAAGTGGGCATTACGAAACATCGGTAAAAGAAATGCTCCATTGAACAAGAAGGCGTTGAAGACCGCGGAGAAAATACAAAGCATAGACTCAAGGTCTGCACGATGGATAGCAGCCGATGCAATCCGCGAACTGAACAGTGAAAAAATTAAGCAACGACTCGAAAGGAAAAAAGAAGGGAAAAAATAAAATTATTGAATCCATCAGAGACTCAGTGCTTTCTCTGGGCATTCATCAACGCAGACACCACAATCAATACAGGTGTCCTCATTGACTGCTGCTTTCCCATCGACTTTGATTGCCTCGACTGGACATGCGGTCGCGCAGGCTCCACAACCAGTGCATTTCTCTTTATCGACTTTAACTGCCATAACGATATACCTTCTTGCACCCCGGATACCAGTTATCCTATATATTTTTTA
>CAYXPY010000029.1:0-20864 GCA_964467345.1 uncultured Thermoplasmatales archaeon
GAAAAAAACTCATCATTCAACGCGGAAAACAGTGACACCATTTCAAAATCCAATGTAAATTCGTAGAATCATTACCATGATAAAGAATGGCAGGGCCCGAACCGGGATGATATAGTTGACATTCAAAGCCCAACATCAGATATGCTATAAAAACATATTCAAAAAATAAAGGTGGGGAAGCAGGGACATGGTTAAAAAGAAAAAGAGAAGGGAGAAGTAACTCCCTATTTCTTCACCATTGACAAGATGAGAATCTGCATCCCTTCCGCTGTCTGTTCTTCACCAGCTACGTTAGCAATGATGGAGATAGCACCGAACCCTAGTAATATTCCTGTTTTTACTGTGACCGTATCGCCTGCAGGGATGTCGATGGTCCCATTAACGGTTTTGTTGATCATTCCGAGGATACCACCTTCCACGTGGATCTGCCAGGGGATATCATTGGCATCTGAGGTTCCATTGTTTGTTATCTCTGCTTTGACTCCAAGACCTCCAGAGATGATGAATGTTAAATCAGTTTTTGTGAACATATAGGCAGAACCAGAATCGACTCCGTTGTCATCATCACAACATGCACCAATGAAGGCAGTATTACCAGATAGAGCTACAGCATTGCCAAACCAATCTCCTGCCGCACTGTCCGATGCAACGAGCTTGGCTTGTTGTGTCCAGCTGGTACCGGTGCGAGTGAATACATACGCAGAACCAGAATCGACTCCATTGTCATCATCTTGGTATGCTCCGATAACGGCAGTGTCTCCCTCAACAGAAACAGCGTACCCGCTAAACAAATCTCCTGCTGCGCCATCTAAGGGAAGAAGCTTGGCCTGCTCTGTCCAGGTGGTTCCAGTGCGAGTGAATACATACGCAGAACCAGAATCGACTCCGTTGTCATCATCCCTAGATGCTGCGAAAAGAGCGGTGTCACCATCAAGAGCAATACTAAAGCCAAACCAGTCTATTGCTGCGCCGTCTGAGGCGAGAAGCTTTTGTTGCTCTGTCCAGGTGGTGCCGATACGGGTGAATACATACACTGATCCGGAATATTGTCCGTTGTCTGGGGTTTCTGATCCGATAAGTGCAGTGTCACCTTCAAGAGCAATAGCAATGCCAAATCGTTCCTCTGATGCGCCGTCTGAGGCGATGAGTTTAGCTTGTTGTGTCCAGGTGGTGCCAGTGCGAGTGAATACGTACGCTGACCCGGATCTGTTTCCATTGTCGTCATCACGGTTTGCTCCAATGAGAGCAGTATCACCATTAAGAGAAACAGAAATGCCAAACTGGGCATCTGTTACGCCATCGGAGGGGAGTAGTTTTTGTTGTTGTGTCCAAGTAGTACCGGTTCGAGTGAATACGTACGCTGACCCTGAATGGACTCCGTTGTCATTATCATACATTGCTCCTATGAGGGCGGTGTTTCCATCAAGAGAAACGGCGATACCAAACTCATCACTATTTTCTCCATCTGAAGCGATTAGCTTGGCTTGTTGTGTCCAGGTGGTACCGGTGCGAGTGAATACATACACTGAACCATTACCTGAAGTATATTCATCTGAACCAATAAGAGCAGTATCACCATCAACAGCAATAGACCAGCCAAACCAGTGGTCTGCTGCGCCATCTCCGGGGAGAAGCTTCTGCCCTTCGGTCCAGATTCCTGCCATGCTGGTTTGAGTGGTGTTTGGAATCGTTACGTTTATCGCATCATTTTTTACAGATGTGACTGCGGGAATCGCAGTAGCTATCACCAGCATACAACATAATATTCCTACGATTTTTCTTTTCATAATTTTTTTTTCCTCCTTTCCCTTTCCAATCAATTTTTTTTTGTTTTGTCTTGAGAGAAGAGTGGCAGAAGATTTGGAAGTATAACTCAAAGGGGATAAATATGAAGAAAAACAATTTCTGTTCTGCCCGCCTCCCTTCCCTATTCAAGTGCTGTTTCCTCCTCTCACAAGTTGTTCAAGGTTTGATAACCAGAACCCTGAAAAAAAAATGTGTATGATTTTTTTCCTTTCTTTTTTTTGCCTCCCTTGGTGAATACGATATAACTATGTAATCGATTGAACTAATATATAAATACATAACAATGTAACATGGTGAAACAATGGTAACAAATAATACCTTTTTCAAAGGATAAACAGGTCAGTATACGTTACAGAAAATCAAAACATATTTTGGGAAGACCCTTTTTTCTCATGTCATAATCATCTTGATATTTACCACAGAGTCAGGTTCTTAGGTAAAGATAGATTCTTTGGTAGGGAAGCAGTGACACGGTTTCAAAATCCTATGCAAATTAATACAATCATTACCATGATAAAGAATGGCAGGCCCGAACCGGGATTTGAACCCGGCACAGAGGATCCACAGTCCCATATGTTACCAGGCTACACTATTCGGGCCATGTGTGCCACAGGGCAATATCTCAAGAGGTATTCAATATTTCCTTCTTAGACCGCGTATTGATCCTCTGCTTGTTTGCCCCAAAATCTTACTTCTTTATATAAGAGTATCGGAACCATCGCTCCATTCTTCACAAAACAACTGACTAGTTATCAACATAAGAGATATTTCTGTTGTGGTAGACGCTGGCTTTATTTTTTTGTTAAAACGGTGATGAGTTTTTCAAGCGCGTTCGCCCGATGTGAAAAACGATTTTTCTCCTCGATAGTCATCTCCCCAAAGGTTTTACTTTCCTTCTCCGGGATGAAGATCGGGTCATAACCAAACCCATGAGATCCCTGAGGTTTATTAGTAATCGTTCCTGCGCATTCCCCGATGACGATGACAGGCTCACTTTTCGGCTGTTTGTACGCATAAACGGACCGGAACACGGCTTTTCTGTTTCCCTGATCATCCATGAGACGAAGAATCCCAGCTAACCCGATGGTAAAAAACACGTATTTTGAATACACACCAGGGAATCCCTGTAACGCCTCAATGAAAAGACCAGCGTCTTCGATAATAAATGGCTTCTCAAATCTCTCTTGGATATGAAGGATCCCGGATGTGACGACCTCTTCTAAAGAATCTGCCTGAATCTCAGGATACCCAAGATTATTTTGCAGCACTGAATAACCAGCTGGTTTGAGTTTTTCTGCTGCTTCCACTAATTTTCCCTTATTGCTTGTGATGAAATAGAGTTGTTTCATACAATCACAGTTGCATTTCTATTACTATTCGTATAGCGTAGGAAAACATTTCAATGTATTTAATCATATCAGAATTCTTTCAGTACTTTCATCTATTCATTATCACTATTTTTTTTCATTTTTCCTTCAATTCGTATTAAAAAATAGCATTTTTTCATGGTTTTTTCTCCATATAGCAGAAATGTATTAAAGAACTCACGGTTATAGCACCTCAAAGCGAGAAACATTGTATGCCGAAGAAAAGCAAAGATGAGGTAAATAAAGACGAAATGAAGATTCTCAGAGAACTTCAGAAACACTCAGTCAGAGACATCGACCTTATAGCAAAAAACTGTGGTGTTTCCAGACAAAAAATATGGAAAACGATTAAGAAATTCGAACAACAGAAAGTAATCTGGGGTCACACGACGATCGTCGATTGGCAAACTCAGAATCTTCAAAAATTTTTGCTGTTACTAAAAAAAACAAATATCCCGATTACCCAACAAATTATTGATAATATTACCGATAGTCGTTTACAATCCTTATACGATGAATTTGGCATCACCATTGAGAGTAGTAATTATCTCCATGGAGAATATGATTGGGCTCTTCTCTTCACAGCAAAGGATTTACGACATGCCAAGAAATTCAGTGGGCTCCTGCTAGTAAATTACCCTGGTCTTATTGCAAAGACAACGCTCTTACAGATTATGTATTGCCAGCGGGTACATCACATCGTTAATCCAGAACGAAAGAAACTTAAGGATTTTCTCTAGAAACAACCATATGATTCTGTAGTTGACTTTGCTTTTTACCGATACCTGCCCCGTTGAACGATATCTTCTATTTTTTTCATAACCTCCGAGGCTTTTCCCTGAAATTGTGCACTATATCCTGCAAACACATACTGAAAACATGATGAATACCTGGAGTGTGTCGACTCAAAAGCCTCCATGAGAACATGCAAATCAACCCCTTTTGCCTCCGTTTCTATGCTTTTACATCCCAGTCCGAAATCGATGAAATAGATACGGTCATGCAGGAGGATCATGTTTGAGGTCGTGATATCACCATGGATGATGTCATGGTTATGCAGTCGGGCGATGCTTTCCCCGATCATGTGGCAGATTCGTTTTCTTTCTGGTTCGTCTAAGGTGTTTAAGATATCCTTGATTCTTTTTCCTGCAAGGTACTGCATCGTGATGATCCCCTGCTTAAGATCCACATCATAGATGATGGGAACTGAGACACCATACATCCGGGACTCAGCCATCAGCTTTGCTTCTTCTTTTGTACGCGATGCGATCAGCTGGTTGTCGATTTCCTTGATACGATATGATTTTTTCACCCGACGCTTCTGAACAACACGTCTTCCCATGTAGGTTGACAGGCAGATCTCAGCCTCAGCCCCCCGGTACAATATTTTTTTAGGCACGCCAGGTCACCTCGACCATATCGGTCCTGAATCGTTGGTTGATGACACTCTCCTCAATGCTCATGCGGAGGCCGCTCTGGTACATCAGCAAGCCTAACCAGGCGATCATCGCCCCGTTATCGACACAAAGGTCTCTGGATGGAACAAAAAACTTTGCCCCGCGGGCAAGGGCCATGGTCTGAACCATCTCCCGGAGTCTTTTATTTGATGCAACCCCACCACCAAGGAGCACCTCCTGTTTCTCCGTGTGAGCCATCGCCCGTTCAGTCACCTCGGTCAGCATCGCAAACGCGGTCTCCTGAAGTGAAAAACACACATCCTCTACGGGTTTAGTCTTCTGCACATAGCTTTCTGCTGCCGTCAGAAGACCGGAGAATGCGATATCCATGCCTTTGATCGAATACGGCAGCGGTAGGTAAGAGCTGCCGTTTTGTGCGAGTTGCTCGATTTTCGGTCCACAGGGGAACCCCATCCCCATTGCTCTACCGAATTTATCAAGACAGTTCCCGATGCCGACATCCAGGGTCTCACCAAACACACGGTATTTCCCTTCTGCAAACGCGATCACCTGCGTGTTCGCACCAGAAACATAGAGCAGAACAGGGTCCGTACATCCTTCGACTGTACCCCGCCCAATCTCCAGATGAGCGACACAATGGTTCACGCCCATGAGTGGTCTATCAAGACTGAGTGCAAGAGCACGAGCCGCGGTCGCAGCAGTCCGCAGACACGGACCAAGACCAGGGCCCTGCGAAAAAGCAATAAGATCAATGTTTCGAAAATCTACGCTTGCAACCTGAACGGACTCTGAAATCAAACCAGGCAGAAAGGCCGCATGATGGTTCGCTGCTTCCCGTGGGTGTATCCCACCTTTTTTTGGTTGATACGTCTTAATGACGTTCGAAAGAACATGGCATTTCCCTTGGGATTCTTTAATGACTCCAACACCGATGGAATGAGCAGTCCCTTCAATTCCTAACGCAATCATCAACAGTCGGAAATAATGATACTATAAAAGACATTTGGTTCCTTATTCTTCTACGACAACTTCCTCTTCATAGATGTAAATGACGCCTTTCTTTATCAACACAAGGACAACACCGATCACCCCAAGGATAATGCTGCCGATGATAATGATAAAACGCCAGGGGAGCTGTGAGACAAAATCATACTGAGAACGAACTGGTTCTATGTAGGGTTGGATTTGTCCCTGGGCGGGGATATAGATATACTCCCAGCGACTGTCACTATCATCATCGATGAGGTATACCCCTGCCCCGTTCCAATGGACGTCATTAGAGCTTCCTGTCGACGGGTTGTACAACGTCCCTTGGTACTCAGATGAATACAAAATATGATAACTCACGTCATTGAGAAGCACATAATCAACCGAAGTCCCATTACTTTCCTCGGTGTCTTTGATGATGACCTGTATGGGGTTTGACCATTCTGATTCAAGGTTATATTGGTTTTTCGCCTGAGCCCGTAGATAATATTTCCCTGGCTGTAGCCATGAGAACGACTGATACGAACTTGAACCGGAGGGAACAAAGGCAGTCCAGTCAGAGAGAGTACCGTTGCCATTATCAAACCGATAGCTCACTGTATACCCATGAGGGTCTACTGAAACCGCAGAATAGGTGTATTTCTTCATGATGGTGCCTTGGACTTTTGCTGTCTGGATGACCGGTTTATTGGGAAAATCAGCCATCGAGATGGTGGTAATCTCAATTCCCTTTGGCTCAGACCAGACACCCAAGGGTGCGGTCTCCCCCTTGTATTGGACACGGAGTTGATAGACCCCTGGCTTGTTCCATTGATGCGTCTGGATGATTGAGGTTTTGTTTGCCTCAAGCCGCATCCAAGAGGTATTGGTTCCATCACCCCAGTCGATCATCCAAGAAGAGTCCGGGTTCATCGTAACAATCGTATAATCATATTCAATCCCAACGAATCCAAATGAAGTCCCATTGGGCACTGAGGGACTATACATAGGGTTGTCAGCTGAACCAAGAGGTGTCATTAGAAGAAGGTAGAGAACGGTGATGAAACAAAGGGAAAAGGTTTTTTTTACCTGGCGTGCACCCGCATTCTTTTCACTGCTACAGCTATATCTAGTTCTCCTTTTTTGCATCCCGCAATCCATAAAAAAATAAGGTTTTATGTATATATAGTTTGTTGGCAGGTAGTTATTCTTTTCCTCTATTTCCGTATCCCTATGTGTACGGTAAGTTCGTCGATCTCCCATGTTTTCAGAAGGCTCCCCTTCGGGGGGTCAACAAAGGAAAGTGATTTCGAACGTGTTTCCGTTTTGATGTGATTTTTCCATTCCTCAACAGCAGGTCGCTTGCTGACGTCAAGTGCGATTTCCGTGATAATCTGGTCTTCGACGTCGAGGTTTAATTCTTTACGCATCGACTGGATCCGTCTGATAAGCTCCCGAGCCAGGCCTTCGGCCTCCAAGGCAGCAGTGACGGTTGTATCGATGAACAGGACGATATCCTGAATCGATGCTTTCGCGTACTGTTCTTTTTCATGTTCAACAACCTCGAAATCATCGGTCGTTAACCGTATCTTCTCAGCCCCGATGCTCAGCACCACTTCTTTTTTCTTTTGCAGCTGCTGGTAGAGCTCCTGTCGGTCCAGCGTCTCAAGAACCTGGGTGATCTGCTTTGCTTTCTCCTTGTATTTTGGGCCTAACCGGGAGTATCTTGGCTTCACGGTCTTGGTCATGAACCGGCTGGTGTCCCGTGCATAGGTGATGTTTTTAACGTTGAGTTCTTCTTTTATCAGCTCAAGCAGCGGTTTTGTCGATGCTTCGATTTCTTTTGAGCAGACAAGAGAGGCAGACGATAAAGGTTGTCTCCCTTTGATGTTAATCTTCGATCGAAGCGCTCTGCCTGCCTCGACCAACGCGCGGATCTGCGCCATGCCGGTCTCAAGATCCTCATCGATGACCGTTTCATCGACCGTGAGGTACTCACAGAGATGAACGCTTTCTGGCATCTCAGCTGTTTTTATGTTCTGATAAATTTCTTCGGTTATGAATGGGATGAACGGGGCAAGAATCTTGGATAAACCGACAAAGATCTCATACATCGTGAGATACCCGGAGAGTTTATCCGGCGTGTTTTCCTCAACCCATAGCCGTTTCCGGGAACGTCTCAGATACCAGTTGCTAAAATCATCAATTATAAAGCCTTCGATCGCCCGGGCCGCCTTATGGGTCTCGAAGGTTTGCATATACTGAGTGATCTCTCTGATGAGTTTGTTGAACCGACTGTAAATCCATCGGTCCAGAAGTCCTCTTTTTTTCAGAGGGATCTGTTTTTCTGTCGGATCGAAGGCATCAAGCACGGCATAGGTCGTAAAAAAGTTATACGAATTCCAAAACGTAAGCAGAAACTTCCCCAGGGTGTCTTTCACCGCCTCCTCATAGAACCGGGTCGACATCCAGGGTGCGTTTGCAGAGATAAGATACCACCGTAACGCATCTGCACCCTCATGGTCTAGGATACTTGTCGGGTCAACATAGTTCTTTTTGCTTTTGCTCATTTTCTGATTGTCTTTATCAAGAACTAAACCCAGGGTAAGAACAGTCTTATACGGGTTGGTGTCAAATAAAAACGTTGAGATCGCAAGAAGGGAATAGAACCAGCCTCTGGTTTGATCCAGGGCCTCGCTGATAAAATCGATTGGGAAGTTCTCTTTGAAGAGTTCTGTGTTTTCAAACGGGTAATGCCACTGGGCGAAAAACGATGAGCCAGAGTCATACCAGCAGTCGATGACTTCCTTTTCCCTGATCATTGGTGCGCTGCATTTTGGGCAGGAGATAGTGAGTTCATCGACAAAGGGCTTATGCAGGTCGTACTCCTCAGGGAATGATGCGCTTCGGTCACGAAGTTCTGCTACGCTTCCGATGCAGATGACATGCTGACAGGTCTTGTTCGTACACGTCCAGATCGGCAGAGGGGTGCCCCAGTACCGGTCGCGGGAGAGCGCCCAGTCTTTCACCTCACGGATGAAATCTCCGAAACGTCCTTGCTGCAGATGCGGTGGATACCAGGCGATTTGATTGTTGTTCTTCACCAGGGATTGTTGCACTTTTGACATCGCGATAAACCAGGATTCCATCGCGTAGTACAACAATGGTGAATCACAGCGCCAACAGAACGGGTATTCATGGGAATGTTTCTTTGTACCGGCAAGCACGCCTCTCTCTTCGAGGTACTGGATGATGCTTGGATCAGCGTCTTTGACAAATTGTCCTTTCCAAAGAGTTACTTCTTCAGGGAATGTTCCATCGAGTTTGACGAGCTGAACGACTGGGAGGTCATAGGAACGTCCGACGTTATAATCATCTTCTCCGAATGCGGGGGCGATATGGACGATACCGGTCCCATCCTCCATGGTGACAAAATCAGCAAGCACTACATACCATGCTTTCTTCTCCGGTGTCGCATAGGGAAAAAGCGGCTCATATTCCTTATGCTCCAGTTCTTTACCCGTATACCGGTCAAGCAGTTCATATTCTTGGCCTTTGAGGAGCACCGCTGCTCGGTCTTCAGCAAGGATCAGCACCTCGCCGTTTAATCGCACCTTGATGTAAGGCTCGTTTGGGTGCACGGCTAGGGCAACATTGGATATCAATGTCCAGGGTGTCGTCGTCCATGCAAGGAAATAGGCTTCTTCGTTTTTCAATTTGAATTTAACAAAAATTGATGGGTCCTCAACAACCTTGTAGCCTTGTGAGATCTCATGGGTTGAAAGCGCAGTACCACAACGTGGACAATAGGGGACCACCTTATGACCTCGATAGAGCAGTTTTTTGTTCCAAGCCTGTTGTAATGACCACCAGACTGATTCGATGTACTCATTTTTCAAGGTGATATAGGGGTTATCCATATCAAGCCAGAACCCGATACGCTGGGTCATCTCGACCCAGGCATGCTCATAGCGGAACACACTTTTTTTGCATTCCTCGTTGAACTTTGCGACACCGTAGGTTTCTATCGCTTGTTTGTCCTCCAGGCCGAGTTTTTTTTCAACCTCGATTTCAACAGGGAGCCCATGGGTGTCCCATCCTGCTTTCCGCAGGATATAATGCCCGTTCATCACCTGATAACGCAGTACCAAATCCTTCATCACCCTTGTCAGGACATGACCGGGATGCGGTAATCCGTTTGCGGTGGGTGGGCCTTCTAAAAACACGTACGGCGGGCAGCCTTTTCGCTGTTCTATGGATTTTTTGAAAATATCCTGTTGTTTCCAGAACTGTTGTATATGTTTTTCTACTTCTTTTGGGTTGTATTTCTGTTGTGGAGATTGAATCATTGTTTGACACCAAATCAGGATTTCAGGATGTTGAAACCGTCAGGTAATAACACAACCTCGTTAAAACCGTTTCCATTTCCAGGTTCCTCTAATAATTCTTTGGATCGGTAGATTTCATTATCTCTCGGAGAAGACAGGTCGCGTAGCATCCTTTTTGAAGCTCAAAGCACAGCCGAAGAGCCTGATATTCTTTGGAGAGCTCATCATCGGTGAATGTCCACTCAAGGGATGGTAGCAACGCAAGCAAGGGTCGTCGTGACCCTGAGGAGGACAGAAAGGGAATCTCCGGGATAATGAAGTCTCGGGGGTCTATGGTTTCTGATGCGACAACCGCCTGTTCGATTTCCCCCATCTCGCCTTTGGCAAAAACCGCGTCATAGCCAGTGAGCAACCCGGTGACAACCGCCTTTTTTTTCAAGAGTTGTGCATTGACCTTGTCGATGTTTGTGTGACTAACTGGTATAGTCTCACTTGAGATGACGTTCTTTCTGACCGGAGCGATAATATCCCCGACGATTGCTTGATGAATAGGGATGTTTCTTTTCAGTCGTTCACTGAGGATTTTGTTGAAAAGGAAGGATTCATATGCATTTACGAACATAAGCAGCAGATTTTTTGGCAGTTGGTTGAGTGCCCCGATCAAATCATCTGGGTTTTCAAGGAGTTTGTGAAGCATTGCTTTTTCAAAATTCAACGTGTCAGGGTACGTCTGAAACGCTTTGGCGTAATCCTTTGTTTTTTCAAGCTCTTGGCGCAGTAGATAGGTTTCCTTTGATTCTCCTTTGAGTGGGTTTGCTATGTAGGTTAACACTGCTTTTTCGAAATTGCCTTGAATGATGGATTTTCCCACCAGATGAGTAATCGGCCTGATAACACCGAAGCGTTGAATACCAAAAAAATTCGGAAACCCGCTCCAAGTATGAAAACAGGACAGAAGAACTGAGACGTGTTCCGCGGTAATATCCCTTGGGATATTCCGTATCATTATCTCGAACTGATTTCCTTTCAGATCCCCGAGTCGCACCGGGGTGTTAGACTGGTAGATATTTGTGAAGGTAACATCTCTAATTGAGAGGTTTGTGAGGTGTTCCGGGGGGACATGGTCAAAGGACATCAGTTGGGTGGTCCACGCCCGTTTATCTTTGGTTCCTGCAAAACTGATTCTGCGCTGTGAACAATGTAATCGGTGGGCTATCTCATGGACCAGGGTATGGGTCTCCCAGTTCCTAGCGGACACCTCTGCGATGGTGAAGTTTCCGTTTTCTTTTTTTTGGGGGTATAAAAACAGTTCTCTGACCTGGAAGTCATCGATGTGGACTCTGAGTTTTCCTCCGATACCAGGATGATCTGAACAGTAGGTATCAATTCCAATCTCATGCTCAAACGGAGGGGTTTTCATCAACGTATTACTCGAGTCCTATTCAAAATTCTTCCCGAATTGTTTGACTTCATCCTCAAGGTATTTCACCGCTTTTTTCAGCACATCTTCGGGAGATCCCTTTTTCACACGGATGAATAAATGCTTTTTTGTCGCCAACGGGCTTTCTGCCATACAAGCAGCGTATTCAACATCATCGTTCTGCAGTAAAATATGGGTGATCGGATGAAGGATTGTTTCGTCCTCACCACTGATTTCAAGTTCAAGCTCGGTTTTTGTTTTTTTAATGGTTTTTAAATCCATGTTCTCACAGACCATCTCATTTTTTTATAGTTTTTGAAGATCGATTGCTCCATAATCATCTGCGATGCGCCTGTGTTCTTTATTCCCGCAGTTCTCACATTCCAGTCCATGGCTTTTTTTGATAAGCGGATGGCGGCATTTTGAACACAAGGCCTTTATCGCCCCGAAATCTCTTTCTTTTGTCATAAGTTGGACACTGGGTTTTACCTGGATGACTTTGGCACGGATATAGTCCTCGGATTTATACTCTGTCGATGCGTCTTTGATGAAGCCTTGGGCGATTTCCTTGACATGAATAGTAGCATCCGTATCCCCTGATATTGCCCTGCTTTTTCCCCTGACATGGACCACATCAGCGATAATCATGGTTGGTTTTGCCATTATTACCTTTGCAATGACGACATCTCCTTTTTTCAGGAGCACTGGTGTACTTGATGCTGGTTTTACCTCTGCGGTTCGGTGTTTTTCATCAACAACATAGGTTCCTATCCGCGCCGCCCTGATAATCCCGTTTTCCTCAAAGGTTCCATCCCCGGGTAATAATTCCTCAGAGGTGGAGAGTTGATCACCAGGCATAACAAATTTCTGTTTCATGTTTTTTCACAAATCCAAATAGGCAAGCTTATCTATGTTTTAAAGGTTATGGTCCAATGCTTTCCCTAGGAAATGGATGGGGATGGGTATTGGAGTAAAAAGTGTTATAAATGCCATGTTTATTTCGATTTTCCAAGTCAATCTGTTAAACCACAGGTGAACATTATGTCACGCAAACCAGCAAGAATGATTCGTGCAGTAAGAGGTATGGCAACGACTCGGAGAGAGTACATGGGTGGTGTCCCAGCATCTCGTCTTACGCAGTTTGTCATCGGTAATAAATCAGGGAAGTTCCCTATTCAATTATCATTAGTGTCAAATGAGAAATGCCAGTTGAGGCATAATGCGTTAGAATCAGCTCGTATCTCAGCTAACAAGGCTCTTGAGAAGAACATTGGTTCAGCGAACTATCGGTTGCATATCCGTGTCTATCCCCATATCGTCATCCGGGAGAATAAACAGGCGACCGGGGCAGGGGCTGACCGGGTTTCTCAGGGGATGAGACGGGCGTATGGAAAACCAGTGGGAACCGCTGCTCGTGTGAAGATAAATCAGATTTTAATGACACTGGATACCTCAGAGCAGTATTATCATCCTGCTCGGGAAGCCTTACGGAAAGCAGGCATGAAGCTGTCTGCACCCTGTACTATCAACGTCGAGAAAGGCGCTGAGCTTCTTCATTAAAAAAAAAATTCTTTCATCAGATATACTTGATGAAGAAGGGGATGAGTATCAATCCTAGGATCATTAATGAGATCGCCAGTGAGACGTTTTTTACGATCTTTTCTTTCGTCTCCTCCTGGATACCTTTTTTGAGACGACTGAGGATCGCTCGTATGCCATCGTTGAATAAGAACCCTCCATCGAGAGGTACCATAGGCAGGACGTTGAACAGGGAGACTGCAAGGTTCAACCAGAAGATCCAGTAGATTGCATTTACGATAATCCAGAAAACCGAGGCAGGCAGAACACCAAGGGGACCACTGATGACATACGTGTCAGTGAATGGCGACACAATCGGGTTATATCCTGCGAAATACCCAACCAAGGGGAGACTATAGAACGTCAGTAACCCGCGAGGGAAATCAAAAAACGGGTTTTTCAGAATGGTCAGATACTCCTGGTACACGGAGTCCCGTAACAGTGATTGAACACCAAGATATCCTTTGCCTTTGTAGGATTCATTATTCACATAGACGGTGGGTCGTTTCGCATATTCTACGTATTTATCCCCCAGCAGAACCTCCTCTGTATGCTCAGAGCCGCTTTTCAGATAGGTGATGCTGACGGTTTGATTCGCTCTGGTGTTGTTCCAAACCGTGAAGAACTCATCCCCATTCTGAACCCTGCTGTTGTTGAAGTTCGTGATGATGACACCGCTCTGAAGACCAAGTGATGATGCTGGTGAGTCTGCATCAACGGTAAAAATTATCGCTCCTTCGTCAGCGGGTTGGATTGCGGACATACACAGTCCTGAGAACAGAAGAATACTGACAAGGACAACAATAAAATTCGCAGTAGGCCCAGCCGCATAGATTCTCATTCTCGGCAGAATCCTTGCTTTTTTTACTTCCTCTTCATCAGGCTCACAGAATGCCCCTATCGGGACAATGAGATATAGAATCCCAAGTGATTTTACTTTTATCTTGTCAGCTAAGGAAAGGATCCCATGGGAGAACTCATGGACGATGATTGCGACAATTAGTCCAAGCAGGACATACCCGAGGAACTCTAGAGGAAGCAGGGGATTAATACCAGGGATCACCAAGGCGACCTCCGGACCAGGTAACGCGCTACGCTGATCGGGAGTAAAACCAAAGACTAACCAGGCGGTCATGACCATCAGAACCGTCATCAACACCATCGTGATAAAACAAAACACGATACCGAAGTTCCCATACAGTCGCCAGAGACGCTGCCGTTTCGCACGGTTCTGGAGGAACTGTATTCCCTTCTGGGTCCGCCACATCAGCGCTGGCCCATAGAACGATATGTTATGTTTCTTCAAAAAACCTTTTTTATGCAGTAGGTAGACGATCCCTGCATACACGGCGATGATGATGATAAAAATCATGACGCTTTCAATAATTGACATGGTAACCTCGCGCTGAATACCTCGAGGGTTCTTAAAGTACTGGTTTGTTATTTATTTTGCATGCTTTGAAACATCTTTGTCGTCTGTTCATCGATGGTCGCTTCGTACGTCTCTTTGATGAACTGCTCTTTTATGTAATGATAGCTGACCGCTCCGATAAAGACGATGAGAATCCCGGCTGCGACATATCCCCAGAATGAGAGTGTATAGAACACATCGATGAGTAAACCCCGGTCGTTATGGAACTCCCACATCACCTGACCAAACGTGTCAAACAGAGCCGAGCCGATTAAACCGAATCCAAACAAAGAAAACGGGACGATCCAGTAGGACCAGAGGATCTTTTTTTCACGAATATACAGATCAGTGACCCGGCCAAACGCAGCAAGCAAGCCTGCTGCGACAATACCCCAGGTGATTGCAGCAAGGAACTTCAGGATAAGGACATCAAGATAGCGTTGATAGACCATAAAGGTGTTATTATACGCATAAAACACACTGATAATAATAATGACTAGTGCGATAATGAAGGTATAAAACGATGGTCGACCGGTGAGCAGACCTGCCCGGAACTCATGCCAAAGCATAGCAACCTTTTTCTCTGAGTTGAAGGTCCGAATGAGAAGATACAGCCCAAGGGTAAAAAGTATCGCACCAAACCCACTAGCTGCCATACCTAAGATAGCAAAGATAGCCCACACAATCAAAATCAACGCAATAGGTAGGAAGAATTGTTTCTTTACCTTATCTTCATCAAGCAGTTTGATAACCCGATAATATGTATCCTCAAGCTGCTTGCTTTGTTTTACATTGACTCGCTGAACTGAGTTAATTTTCAGCCGCGATTGAATGATAGGTAGGATATATTCATCCTCTGCACCGTCACTAATTATAATCGCATCCTCTGCATTGGTTTGTTTGATGACCATGTCAAGCTGGTCAGAGAGCTTCTGGTCTGATTTAACTCCAACGTTCATATCCCCGCATAAGGTCGCTATCTCAACGTCTTTTCCTTCTTTTTTCATAGACTCATAAATTGAGAGTGCATAAAAAATCGCGTTCAAATCAGAATCCTCAGCGTCAATCATCCCAAGTTTATTTGCTGCATCAAGATTATTTTGCATCCCTACGATAGGGCTTTTTACCTGAGCCTTTCTACCAAAATCATCGTCACGATCGATATTAAGGATCAGGGTTTTTGTCATTGTTTTCAAAAATAATACCTATCTGTGTATATAAAGTTTTATAAAACAAAATTTGGATAATCGATTTTCACCAAAATCAAATAAACCTCCATGCTATTCCCGGTTTTATATGCCACTTGTGACCTTCAAATACAAAGATTTTACCCAGCTGCTTGGGCATACCATCCCCAAAGAATCCCTCATTGAACGACTCCCGATGATCGGAGGGGATTTCAGTCACACAACCGAGGATGAGATAAACATAGAGTTTTTTCCCAACAGACCAGATCTTACCTCTGTCGAAGGAATCGCACGTGCCTCACGAGCTTTTTTCGGCTACAAAACCGGTCTGCAGACCTACGATGTAGGCTCCTCAGATGTCCTGGTACATGTGGATCCCTCGGTTAAAAAAATACGTCCCTATGTCACCACCGCGGTTGTAAAAAACGTTACCATGACCGATGAGCTCATCGTCTCACTCATGGGTCTTCAAGAGAAACTCCATATCGGCCTAGGGCGGAATCGAAAAAAAGTCGCTATCGGTGTGCATAACGCTGAGCCAGTCAGCCCACCGTTTACCTACAAGGCAGTCGACCCTGACTCCCTGTCCTTTATCCCTCTTGCGAAAGATGAACCAATGACCCTTCGGGAGATTCTGAAAAAACATGAGAAAGGGATTGATTACGCCCATCTCCTGCAGGGATTCGATAAATATCCCCTGATTGTGGATGCCTGTAATAACGTGCTTTCGTTTCCCCCGATCATCAATGGGAGTCTGACCGAGGTCACCCCGTACACAAAAGAGATTTTCATCGATGTCACCGGGACTGATAAAAAAGCGATTAACTATGCGCTGAACATCGTTACAACAGCGCTTGCTGAACGAGGCGCAAGAATCTATCAGACAACCGTGGAAGAGGCGGGAAAGACGACCCGTACTCCAGATTTCTCCCCCCTTCATCAAACACTCTCAGTACGCCTGGTTAATACGATACTTGGAACGGCGTTTACTGAGCAAGACATCATCCTGTGTCTGAAAAAAATGGGACATGGTGCAACTGATGCGGGGAAAGGACTGATTCATGTGGAGGTTGCTGCATGGCGGTCAGATGTTCTCCATGAGGTCGACCTTGTTGAGGATGTCGCGGTTGGCTATGGATACGATACCTTTGTCACAGATATGCCAACAGCATTGACCTTTGGCAGGACCTTACCAAATCAAACGTTATTAGAGGGGTTACGCTGTGTCATGGTTGGTGCGGGTTTCAACGAGGTCACCACGTTTGTCATCTCCAACCCGGAGGATGAATTTCAACGGATGGGTCTTTCAGAACGAACGATGGTTCAAATTGCAAACCCGATCGGCGTTGAGTACAGCGGACTGCGCATGAGCCTCCTGCCTTCCTTATTAAAGCTTCTCCGGGAGAATCGTCATCATTTTCTGCCTCAGCAGATTTTCGAGGTAGGCGTCGTCGTCGATGAACATGCTAAGAACCGGCATCATATCGCTGGCATGAAGATTGATGCCAAAGCAAACTTCACTGACTGTAAATCCCTGGTTGAAAACCTTCTACGGGAATGTGGGGTAAAACCGGTCATAAAAGAAACAACCCATGGTTCGTTCATACCCGGAAGATGTGGTGCTGTTATCAGCAAAGAAAAAGAGGTCGGCGTGTTCGGGGAACTCCATCCACAGACGATCCAAGCATTCCATCTTGAACACCCAATCATTGCCTTTGAGCTTATCGCTGATTACTTACAATAAGAAAACGGTCAGAAAGATGTCTATGCAGTCGGAGTATCGAATGGTAGCCCAAGAAACATGGGATACGATTGCGAAGAGTTTTGATACAACCAGGCAAAAACCCTGGGCATATTGTCTGCGGTTCATAGACTCGTTGAAACACACTGATGTTGTCGCTGACCTTGGATGCGGCAATGGCCGTCATCTTCTCCCCTGTGCGACTCATTGTTCCTTTGTCATTGGGGTGGATCTTTCAACACAATTACTTCACATTACCCAAAAGAAACTCATGATAAAGAGGATAGATACTGCTTCCTTGGTTCATGCTGATATCGTCCAGCTGCCGTTTCAGGACAACAGTATTGATGCCGTGCTCTGTATCGCATCACTGCACAACATCCAAGGAAAAAAAAACCGATCTACTGCACTGCGTGAGGTTCTTCGAGTCTTACACCCACAGGGCTGTGCCTTGATTAGCGTCTGGTCACGGTGGCAAGAGAAATACTATACATATTTCCTCAAGGAGTTATTCCTGGGAACTGGGGAGTTCGGTGACATCGATATCTTCTGGCGTCATCAGAACCTCAATGTCCCCCGGTTTTACCATCTCTATAGCAAGCATGAGTTTCGTCGGGAGCTGCGAGACGCTGGTTTTCAGATCAAACGAATTGACAGTGTCAAAATTCATTCCAAACGATTCCCTGATAATTATTTTGCTGTCGTACGAAAAAGATAATTATTTAAGACCGGTGGTATTCTCAACAGAGCGTACCAATAGGAATGAGTATGGATATTATTGTCACTGAGAATCTTACAAAAACATTCGATGGGTTTACTGCTGTGGACCATGTCAGATTCTCTGTCAAAGAAGGGGAGATCTTCGGGTTTCTCGGACCGAACGGCGCAGGCAAGACAACCACGATTAAAATGCTTACAACCCTGTTGTATCCGACTGAAGGTTCTGCGTCCATAGCTGGATTTGATATCCTCAAACAACGAGCGATGGTTCGGGAAAACATCGGGGTCGTCTTCCAGGAACCCGCGTTAGACACGGAACTCACTGGCCGGGAGAACCTTGATTTCCATGCACGGATGTATGGGTTGCCACCGGACAAGCGGAAAAAACGAATAGTTGACGTATTGACTCTTGTGGATTTGCTTGATAAGAAAGATGTCGTTGTGAAGAACTACTCTGGTGGTATGAAACGAAGATTGGAGATTGCACGAGGACTGATGCATTCTCCTCGTGTGTTGTTCCTCGATGAACCAACATTAGGGTTGGATGCGCAGACCAGGCGAGCGATCTGGGAGTATATCAAGCAGTTGAACAAGGATGAAAACACAACGATTTTTCTGACAACCCATTACATGGATGAAGCAGATTTCCTCTGCAACCATATCGGGATTATTGACCATGGGAAAATACTGGTGATGGATACCGTTGATGCCTTGAAAAAATCTGTTGGAAATGACGTCATCACCTTATCATGCTCGGATAATGAAACGTTACAGAACCGCTTACAAAATGAACCCTGGGTCAGTAACATTACCCCCCATGGCGCCTCTATCACCCTTGGTGCTGAGCGAGGGGAAGAAAAAATACCAGTGATTTTTGACATCGCACGATCGATCAATGTGTCTATCTCGTCTGTTGATGTTCGCAAACCAACCCTAGATGATGTGTTTCTGTATTACACGGGACGTCGTATCCGTGAACAGGCCACAGAAGCACCAGCAAGCAGGGTACGGATGCATCCTGCCTTTCAACGGAGGAGACGGCCATGATGAATCAGAAGGATCTGCAGGCTATCTACATGCTGTGGCTTCGTCAGATGAAACGGTTCCTTCGTTCAAAAAGCAGGGTCGTGACAACGATCGTTCAGCCTTTGTTCTTTCTTTTCATCCTTGGGTTTGGGTTCAATCTTGCGGTGTTCCCTGGCATGGAAGGGTCCTACATTAATTTCCTTGCCCCAGGGATTATCGCGATGGCTATCTTGTTTTCCTCGATGTTTACCGGGGTCTCAGTCCTTTGGGATAAACAATCTGGGTTTTTACAGGAAGTCCTTGTTGCACCAGTCAGCCGCCTGTCGATTGTGGTCGGAAGGACGATTGGTGGTGCAACCATTGCGTTGTTTCAGGGTTTCATCATCATGCTTATCGCAATAGGACTTGGTGTGCCGATAGCCGGTTTCCAAGGGTTAGTGCTCACGATCATCATGATGATCTTGCTTTCCTTTACCGCCGTTGGGTTCGGTTTGATCATCGCTTCGAAAATGCGTGATTTCGAGGGCTTCCAGTCGATCATGAGCCTGATTCTGATGCCATTGCTGTTTCTATCATCCATGTTTTATCCTATCAATGAGTCACTGCCTGGCTGGTTGCAGATCCTTTCGTTCTGTAATCCGTTGTTCTATATGATCGATGGGATACGAGGGAGTTTTACCGGTGTCAATTATGTTCTTGATCCATTGATGAACCTGGGGATTATCCTGGTTCTCTGTATCGTTATCATGGGACTCGGGACTTACTTTTTTAACAAATCAGAAGCATAACAATGGTTTTTTAAAAAAAAATCGATTCTGTGAAAAAAATGTTATTTGTTTTCCATACAGTTCTGATAGGTTTTCACCATGTTTGATAAGGCGCATGCGATTGTCACCGGACCAACACCGCCCGGTACTGGTGTCAGCAGTGATGCTTTCTTTTGCACCGATTCAAAATCAACATCACCACAGACACCCTCTTTCGTCTCAATGATGCCAACATCAATGACGATTGCTTTATCTTTGATGTGATCCTGTGTGATGAGGTTTTTTACTCCTGCCCCGGTGATGAGGATGTCTGCCTTGGTGGTGTATGCTTTGAGGTCTTTTGTAAAGACATGGCTGATGGCAACAGTGGCATTTCTATTCAGCAGCAGACCTGCAAGTGGTTTTCCGACGACATTGCTATGATTCACGATGACGATGTCTTTTCCTTTGAGGGGGACTTGTTGATGTGCAAGGATGGTCAGCACCGAAAGAGGCGTACAGGGGACAAGCGTCTCATCGCCAAGCAAGGTTCTCCCCAGGTTTTCTGGGTGAAACCCTTCGACGTCTTTTCTTGGAGCAACAGTACTCATCAGTTTATACGCTGATAGATGCGCAGGGACCGGATATTGGATGAAGATTCCATGAATGGAAGGATCCTTGTTTAGGTCCTGTATCGTCTTCACAAGGGTTGGTTCTGGGACATTTTCTTCGAAACGTAGAATCTTTGAGCCAATGCCTACCTCATTGCACGCGGTGGTCCGTAGTCTCAGATACAGCTCTGAGGAGGGATTATCTCCGATGACGATGGTAGCTATCAGTGGGTCTTTTTTGTGTTTCTTTTGCAATGATTCAACCTGCGTTGCTATGGTGGTGCGGATGTGCTTTGCGATTTCTCTACCATTAATGATGATTGCAGTCATGGTTTTTTTCACCTCAGTGGTTCATGAAGGTTTGTTTATTTTTTTGGTTTTGTACCAATCGCATAGAACTGGGGGAAGAAATTCAGTTGGACCCCTTCGTCCAGGGATTTGAGGAATTCGTATTCCCAATCATCGATTTCTTTTTCCGTCAATCCTGCATCCTTGAGGATCTTGATGTAGAAATCCCTGGAGTGAAGGTAGTACTGTTT
>CAYXPY010000029.1:20964-25930 GCA_964467345.1 uncultured Thermoplasmatales archaeon
ACAGTGCCTTTTGTGAGTCTGGCGATGTCTCTGGTCACAAAACCAGACCCGCAGCCGACGTCCAGGATGAGGCCCGCGTCTTTCAATCGGACTTTCAAGTAGAGTGGGAGGCGTTCTTCAGCAGTCTCAATTGCTTGGAGTTCGAGTTTCTTAATAAAGTCGGTCAGCTCCTCATCGGTTCGTTTATGGAATCTGCTTTCTGGTTTGCTCATCAAATGCTCCAAAAAGAGAATTTCATGTACGGGTATAAGATTTTCCTATTTGTGTTTTGGAGAAGAATAAGTCGGAGAAGGGAGGGTCTGGGACACAAGAAGAGGTGATGCTCGAAAAGGGGCGCAGACCCTCCACCGATATGCGGGCACTTAACTGGGAGTTTTTTTCTTTTTATGATCGTAGAGGTCTTCGTATTTTCCCACAAAGACGTATCCGTCGTCTGTTTTTCGGAGTAATCCTTCGTCTTTCATCAGTTCAAAGACCTTGTCAGAGACTTTGACGTTTCGTCCTTTTTCTTGGGGGATTTTTATCTTGTATTCTTGGTTTTCATCGACGGTCTCCGTCGGGTCCAATTCATACATGATATTTATTTTTGGCATGGTTTCTCTCCTTTTACTGCTATTTGACACATAATAGCATGTTAATTTTTCACAATATTTCTATTTAAACATATGTCGGACAAATACCGAACTGGAAAAGTAGCATCAAATCAAATTTTCATATCCCTCCTGTAAAAACCAAAAAAAAGAAAAATGTTTAAATAGCAGCAGGTCAATGTTACGTTGCACTACAACTTATAAAAAAAGGAAGGTGGAAAATGGAGAAAATGGTAAAACAAATAGGCAGCTGGTTATTCCTTATCGGCCTGTGCGTCGCCCTCATCGTCGGGCTTATTTTCGGCGCAGGACAAGCCATGAACACAGACCTCTCAGGCTTTGAGACCCCCCTAGGGATCATCGTCGCGGTCCTTGGGTTCTTCGTCGGAATCTTGTCATTCTTCGCTCTGGGCGCAGTGACACAAGAGAAAATACCGACGTTCCTGATAGCATCGATCATCTTAATCGGCCTAGCCATAGCAGTCTCACAAACAAGCTGGATCTTCGGAAGCTTCCGTGATTTCGCGCCCTTATTTACAAACATCACCCAGTACCTGGCGATCTTTATTGCACCAGCCGCAATCATCCTAGTGGTGCGTTCTCTCTGGGATGCCGCAAAACCACAAGAAAGCACATAAAAACCAACTTTCAATCTTTTTTTTTTTTTTTTTTTTATTCAAATAAAAAAAGTAGTGGTTTAAAAAAAAGAAAGAAGAAAGGAAGCGGTTATTTCTCCTTCTCAGGCAGTTTTTTAGCAAGACCCCAGAGGTTCTCAAATTTCACGTTCAAAAGCTCGATATCCTCAAGGTTCACATACGCAGTCCCGACATAACTTGGCTCAGAGCCTTCCTCAGCAAGGATCTTAATCCCATTCACCGCAAGTTCCTTCCCATAGACATAGTTACGCATCGTCCCTGACGTGTTCTCAGAGAAATACCGGATGTCCAGGTTGTCCCCATACGCGTTCTTCAGTTGTTTGGCGATATCGATGTTCGTCTCAGAGTCAATGAGAAGCTCCACCTTCGTGTTCAACGCTAAAAACTTCTTGAAATAACGGATGAACGGCTCGTCAAAGAACCGCTCCCCACCGATCTGCATCCGAAGATTATTCTTCTTCTCCAAACAGTTGTTCAGGATATTATACAAAATCCACTTGCCGCTATACCGAAGCGTCACGTTCCCATCACGTTTAATCTTAATACCATAGGTCTTGAAATGGTCGTTATACGAAGAGGCGTATTCATTCAGCCGGTTCTGCATCGCAGCATACGTATCTGGTGCAATCACGGTCTTCAGATCGTCCTTAATGTCCTCCCAGATGACCTTTGGATGCACCGGCAGATAACTTTCCCTGCCGAAATCCTCCTCAGAGTGCGCTGAGAATAACACCTCAGCAATCAACCCGTTTTTCAACAATGAGTTCCGGCCAGTCTCAAGCGGTCGTCTTGTGATATTGGTGAGCTCCTCAGCGGTTTTCAAAAACTCAGAAAACTCCTTTGGACAATCCATAATCAGGATCGTATAATATGTTGCTGCTTCTCTCGGACGATCAACCTTCATCCGCTCAAACATCATCTCAAAATCTTGTATATAATCAAGTTTAACTTTAGTTTTGTATTCATTATTTCCCATCCACGAACACCATCCTTTACTTCACAAAAACACATGGTGTTTGTTTTTTTATAGTTTATGGATGCATACGTACCTGCATTCCACCGATCAAAATATACATCACCTCACCGATGAAAAAACAGGTTAGAAAACCTTCAGTACGACAAGCCTGGCAGAATACTCATTGTCAAAATCGTCGCATGCGACAGCACGAATTGATATTTTTCCGGATCCTTTCTCATCCCACCGCCAGCTAAACGGCGGTGTCACATCAGTTCCTTTGTAGACTTTATCAATGTAGAAATCAACATGGGTGACATTCTCATTGGATGTGTTGACCTCGATGTCGATATCCCCTAAGACCATGGTGAAATACGGGTTGTATGCGATTTTCCTGTTTGCCAGATACACTCCTTTATATGGTTTGATGATCTCGGTGCTATCAGCAACCTCTCGGTAAATGATCTCAATATCATCATCATAAATAATATCGTTCCCATCGACCCAACAGGGGAATTTCCATCCGTTCCGATCGATATCGATACCCTGCACATAATACGCTGCCCAGAGTAGTTCCATGCAATACATTTCATTTGCTGTTGGAAACCGTCTGTCCGTGTTTGCGATCTTCAAACCAAACCAGGGGTAATCAAAAAAACCCTGATACGGAAGGCCGATCTTGCTTTTCGCCCATTCCACGACTGCAATCCGTTGGGATTCACTAGCAGTCTTCACTCGCAGAAACGCGAGGTTTTTTGCATACTCATGAAACAGCGAATAATTCCTATACCGTACTGCTCCATTGGCCTCAATCAGGGTGTTGTTCCCGATGTAGATGCCGCTATGTTCGTTATACAACCCTGGTCGTTTCCAGAGGTTTGATTGATCAACCCAGAAATCGATTAGCACGATATCCCCGATTTGAACACAATCAGGGACGGTGATATTGTCATGTGATAACGGTTCACGAAAAGGATGCTCCCTGTCCAAAGGAAAAATGGTTGCAGGGTTCTGGCCCAGGGCAGGCATCGTAAATGTACATAGGAGCACTATGATACTGCCAAGAATGAATCCTTTTTCCAGAAAAAAGGATGTTTTCATGCTATTCCCCCTGCATTTTCAATATTCTACGTAGTACTATATCAAATATACCCCTTTTTAAATCTTCTCAAGCTGATAAAACAAAGGAAAACAGGAAAGGAAGATTCTTTCACGACAACTCGAATCCTTGGTTACCCCTATAAAGTGAGCAGTATAAGACGAAAATAAGTTGTTTTTCCTCTCCTATTCAGATGTTTCTCAGGGACCGTAGAGTAACCTGCAAAGGATATTTGATGAGAATCAAATTTATTTTTTCTTTAGTTCGGTTGGGTTTTTCAACGCACTTGTTCGGATGATCTCATCAACATAGCGTTTACAATCACGTTTAATCTCAGCGAGCTGCTGTGGTGGTATACGATACGATTGCTGTGCGAACTCCAAAGCAAAAATTAACCCATGGATAAACGCACCAAGAGGATATTCCCGTTCTTTTGAAAGTGCGAAGAGATCATCGGTGATTTTGAAGACCTCATTCATCGTATAGGAGGATCGTGGTTGTGCCGGCTCCTCGTTTTTCGGTGTTTCTTTTTTTGGTTTTTCAGATATCTTTTCAGCCATTCTCTCACATCTTTTTATCGTCATATCGTCGTTAGTCGGGGGCTGTGCAGTTAAACCAAAGGGTGATGCGCTGCCTCATCTGATCACATCGCTCTGGGTTAAACACGGTGATAACCCCGATAGTAAAGATTGCCGTGGAACAAACACCACTGTCGCAAGCAGCAGGACAAGGATAACGCTCTTTAATAGTTTTCCTGCAGCAGCAAAAACACTATCTTTTTTTACTTGTTTTTCGCATACTAATCGTGTCCCACTCTGAAATATATCATATCAAAAGGATATTTAAATATTTATAGAGAGCACAGATGTGGTCGTATCAAAATGAAAAGAGGTATAAAAAAAGTATTTTATTCTGGCGGCTCTGAACTTATTTGAACCTGGAGTGCAGAACCAAGATACATATACGAACTAAGATAGGCATATTCAGGTGAACTACAGGACTTTGCACTCGCCGATGTTTTTATCCCAATAAAACCTGAAATCGCCGGGTAGAATTTCCATGACGGGAACGGCCCAACGGAATAAAGATAATAGCTGATCGGGAGCGCCCCGATCATATCACCCTGTGTTTTTTTCAGACCTTGTAGCCCTATGGTCGTTACCCATCCTGACGATAAATGAAACTCAGGAACATCTGGGGATATCAGATTGCTATATCCAATATATACCCGGTTTCCAAAACAGAAGGGAATTTTTCCTCTGAACTGGTCTGACCATTTACTCAGTAAAAACAAAATAGTTGAGAGAATTGTTGCATCGATATTCATTGCAATCGTATAGAATAGAATTGAAGGAATTCCCTGGAATGAGGTAAGCGTTGACTGCCCGGTTATCAGACAGATACTGTTCGATGTGATATTATTCTGAGGTTGATACGTAAAAAGCATTTTCTTCAGAAATAATGGGATATGAGTAATGGAAGGAGAACCAGTGATAAGTCTCTGTGCTTGTTCAACACTCATCCCCTTCGGCAACAACCCATACGTATCCAACTCCACAACTGCTTCCTTGAAGATGGGAATTGCTTCTTGCCTGGTTGATGTCTGATTCAATCTGGCTCGGAACTCAACCAAATACTCCTCCAAATCTTGGTATTGTTCTCTGGT
>CAYXPY010000030.1:0-25565 GCA_964467345.1 uncultured Thermoplasmatales archaeon
AAAATGTGGTTTTTTGGGACATATCAACGGTATTTTTGATATAGGAAATCGTAACGATTCCATTTTTTTTATTCATACAACCATATTTTTATAGATGTTCATTGAAACCAGTTTTTTTGAAAAGAACAAGCATGTTTCATATATGTTTAAATAGAAAAAGCTGGTTTAAAAAAAATGATTACTATGGATGTGTATGAGACGATCCTTACAAGACGAAGTATACGCAAATACAAAAAACAGCCAATCCCTGAAGAAGTCATTGAGAAACTGCTACATGCTGGCTTTTGTGCTCCCTCCGCAGGCAATCAGCAACCCTGGCATTTCGTCATTCTTGATGATCGGAAGATCCTCAACGTCATCCACACGTTCCATCCGAGTGCAAGGATGCTGACGGAGGCGGATAAAGCAATCCTTGTCTGTGGTGATCTGCATCTGGAAAAATTTAAGGGGTATTGGATGATCGATTGTGCTGCAGCAACAGAGAATATCTTGCTTGCGGGTCATAGTCTTGGTCTTGGCTGCTGCTGGCTTGGGTTGTATCCCCGTGAAGGCCGGGTCCTGGGTATGCGAAAACTGCTGCAGTTACCTGCTCATATCATCCCGTTCTCGTTGATTTCCCTTGGGTATCCAGCGGAGAGTAAACCATCTGAAGAGAGATACCACAACGAACGGATTCATCGGAACAAATGGTGACAAAGCAACTTTTTCTTCAATACCCTGGTGGTAGTAACTCCTCGTAAGAGTCGCATCTTTAAGAAGAAATGGTTAGTGCTGAGAAAAAAAGATTTTTCTGCCGGCTGCATCCCGATGGTAGACGCCGAAGTCTGGTATCTTTTTCAGAGTGGCACCATCGAAGATTGGGCCATCAGCGCAGACACGCAGCCCATTGCCAATGCAGCATTGTCCACAGAGGCCAATGGCACATTTCATGTATCGTTCCAATGATGCCTGAAAAGGGATGGTTGTGCAAGAGGAAAGGATCGCCTGCATCATCTGCTCAGGACCACAGGTGTAGACCGCGTCGATGTGTCCTTGTTTTATGGTCTCTTTTGCCAGTTCAGAGGCAAAGCCTTTGAACCCAGCAGACCCATCATCGGTCGACACTAGCACGGTAGCGTCGTATTTTTCGAAACGGTCTTCAAAGAATAGCTGATTTTTTGATTGGGCGCCAAGGATGACGGTCGAGGTGATGTTATTTTTGTGTGCTTGTTCGACTGCTGGTGCAAGCATCGCAATACCGGTCCCACCACCGACAAACAAAGGATGTTTCCCTGTGATGGAAAATCCGTTGCCATAGGGTCCGCGGACACCGATCAGATCCCCTTTTTCCAATTGTGAGAGCGCATGGGTCGCCTCTCCGATGTCGCGGAACGTGATTGCTTTCTGCGTAGGGGAAATCGATGAGACGCTCATAGGGATCTCATCAACCCCGGGAAGCCAGATCATGAAGAACTGACCAGGGTTCATCAACCCCGGATAATGAAACGTTACGGTGATGATGTCTGCAGTCTCCGTGGTTTTTTTCAGTATCGGTGTCACGGTGGGGATGTTCATGGAAGCGACGCTCCTATCAGCTCCGGTATCGTTGTATAGTTGTGTTTTTTCATCCATTGTTCAATCTCTTTGCAGATCAGTCGGAAGACGTCTGGGCCTCGGTAGTAGACCGCAGAACCGATCTGTACTGCTGTGGCTCCCGCGAGGAAATATTCGACTGCGTCTTCTCCGGTGGTGATGCCTCCGACCCCTATGACGGGGATGTTCACATGTTGGGCGATGTCATAGACACAGCGGATGCCGATTGGTTTGATGGCTTTGCCGGAATATCCACCGGTCCTGTTTGCAAGGATCGGTCGGTGGGTCTCCAGGTCTATTTTCATGGCTTTGACGGTGTTGATGGCGACGATCGCATCAGCCTTGGCTGTTTCGGCTGCCTTGGCGATTTCTACGAGGTTGGTGATGTTTGGTGAGAGTTTCACACAGACCGGAATCGTGAGATGCTCTTTGAGGGTCGTGACGATTTGTTGGACAAGTATTGGATCGCTGCCGACCTCAAGGCCATAGTGCTTGGCATGGGGGCAGCTGACGTTGAGTTCCACGGCTGCAGCACCATACGTCTGCATTGTTGATGCAAGGCTGAGGAACTCCTCTGGTGTGGCTGCGTAGATGCTCCCGATGATCGGGACGGGGGATTTCTGTAATCGTCCGAGTTCCTCTTTGTAAAGCGCGATGCCGGGGTTGGGAAGACCCATGGCGTTGAGCAGTCCATGCTCTAGTTCGATGAGGGTGGGGTTCGGGTATCCTTCTCGGGGTTGTATACCGATGGATTTTGTGACGATGGCCCCTGCACCGGCATCAATCATGCGTTGCATGCTGCCTGCATCCTCATCCATGATCCCTGAAGCAAGTATTGTTGGGTTTTTGAGATGCAGGGTGCTGATTGTTGTCGAAAGGTCTGTCACACTACCACCACATGGTGAAATGGCATCGTGTATAAAGCAGTTTTCACCTGGTTGGGGTGTGCTAGGAGGAAATATTACACATGTTAACAATCGTTAATTATATATACTCTCAATATATATCAATACCTATGCAGCGCACACCCTGCGAATACATGATCTGGAACGGGATCCCAGCGATACGCAAAGAGCTCGCAGAAGCCATGATTAAACAGTTCGGGCTCAGCCAGCGAGAGGCAGCAGAAAAGCTTGGGTTAACCCCTGCAGCCGTCTGCCAGTACCTCTCAAAGAAACGAGGGAAAAACGACACCTTTGATCAAACCATCGTAAAGGAAATCACTATCTCCGCTGAACGGCTCATGAAAAGCGATGGTTCCGATGTCGTCATCGAGACCTGTCGTATCTGCCGGCTGATTCAGAAAAGCAAACCACTCTCCCCGATCGCACCCGAACCATAAAAAAAAAAAAGATGGGAAAAAGAACATAGTCTCTTTGCACTCTACAAGGAATTCTGTTCACCATTCCAATGAATGAGTATGTATTTCTGATGCTGTTTCTGTACACATTCAAAGACAAGAGTGATGGTACCACCCGTCGTGATAATGACGCTACTGCCTTGTCCATCAATGACCCAGCGGTCATCCACATATCGTCCCTGTCTGAATTTATAGGTCTCAAGTGGTAACCACAGAATTTTTTTACTGCCTCCTTGGACTTTGGAGACGATCACTGCCCCGTTCTCGAGAAGTGCTGAGGTCCGTGAACCATCGTTGGCCGGATCGGGGTCTCCACCAAACGAAAGATACACCATTGAGTCTGGCAGGTGCAAGGTATGGATCCGTTTTGTTCCCTCAGGAGAGGAAGGGTCATCGACATCACGAAACGCGCCATCAACAACCATCGTGCACAGAGACGCCTGCAAAGACCGACACGCCCCTTCAACATCATGCTCTGCAAGGAACACCTGCAGATTGCCCGATGCAACCCCTATCAGGATTACGATTGCCACGATCATCGCACTACTCATCATCAAACGAACCGGCAGCATCTCCACTGCAGCACTGCTTCTGGTGCTCATCGCACACACCCCTTGGTATTACCTCTCTGATCCCCGGTTCCTATCATCGGCTCCTCACCTCCATGCCAGCTCACCCGTGGGCGTAGCTGGATGACATGAACCGTCTCAGAGGTGTCATCGACAAGCAAGCCAACCCCTTTTTCAGAGCCGATTTTTTTGATTGATTCGCTGATCTGCCCATGCATATAGGTCGGACGAATCAGCCCTAACGCATCGATGTCTTCTTGTGCGGTGAGACGATGACAAAGGATAAGGTCACAATGAGAAAGCACTTCTGCTTCCACGGCACAAGGTCGTTGGGTCGCCAGGAGAAGTGACAGACCAGGTTGACGGCCCTGACGCATCCATTCATCGATGAGGACCTCTTTGCTGAGTGTTTTTTTCCCGGAGGGGAGAAACACCTGAGCTTCATCGATGGCAAGCCAGACAAGGGGTATGGTCCCTTTAGCATTTGTCAACCCCATCTTTTTCTGTTCAAAGACCTTCCGGGAGCTGACGCGTGCTTCAAAGATTTTTTGACCAAGCACAGCGACGATAACGTCCTTAAGCACCGGGCTCTGCAGGAAGCTTAAATCAAGAATGGAAATCGTCCCCGGGCGTACGATATCAGAAATGCTGAGCCCCTCGGCATCAAACACACCCCATGCATCAGCCATGGCACACACATTCTCTGCCGCAGCTTTCGTCGCATCGTCTATTCGGATATCCTGAGTGATAGAGACGAGAATATCAGGAATCGAATAATGCCTCTGCGAGGAACGTACTGCAAGGATTGCTCGTGTCAAGGCGATACCAACAGGGTCTGTTGTGTTGATATCGAAGAGCTGACACCAGTGCAGCGGAGACAGTTCAGCGACGCTGAGAGAAAACCGTTCAAATCGTTCCTCCTGCTTTGAATCTCTTTCCACAGCGGATGTCGGGGCAAAAACACGAACCGAAAACCCCTGTGGTGTTCTGCCCCAGCGTTGTATCTTTTCGTTATCCTGTCTGCTTGGGTATCGCGTGGGCCAAAAAATCCCTAAGGTGTCTACGACTATAAAGGATAGATTCTGCTTGACGGCATCCTCAAGCCCTGCGATCTCCTCGAGGAACACCCCAATAGAGTAGGATTTCCCATACCCGCGTTTCCCACAGATGAACACCATATGAGGATGTAACGCGTCAACATACACAGGTGCCCCAAGGGATCCATCCAACGCATAGTATCTGCCGATATTCAACACCCCTCCATTAATTTTTTCTCTTCGCCCAAGAATATAGTGTTTTTCAGAGAGAGCAGTCTGTCTCTCGTTACGATACTGATTCATCGATTACCTCCCGACTTGTTTTTTTTTGTAAAAAGCGAAAATATATATTCAGTTGAATATTATATACTTTCTGGCGGAGGTGTTGTTTTTACACAACCATCACGCTTGATTGTATTATAAAAAAATAAAAGGAAATTAACAAAGGTCTGGGAGAAAAAACTCTATGCAAGAAACGTTATGTTCGTACGAGATAAAAAGAAAAACAGAGAGTAAAACGCTTATCATCAACTGTCGGGTCTGTTCGGATGGAAATTCCACGTTCGGCGACCTGCGCTGTAGACAACGTATCATCCAACTCCTGCAAAAGGAACATGGGATCACTCGATTGGTGTTGAACCATGCTATTGTCAAGGTATTCTCAGGTGCAGCTCTTGACTGCATCCAGGATATCACCCGATTCGTGGAAAGTTATCAATCGTTTAGTCACCTCCAGTTCCATCAGAAGGATCTTCTCAAATGTGCGTCTTGTGTTGAAAAAAGAAAAAAGGAGTTACAATGCCACCATCAAAATGTTCTCCAGGACCCGCTGGAGGTTTGTATCAGACTCAGAGAACAGGTAGCGGAGCATCAAACAAAGGATCCTGATTGTGTCGATTGCCAGGAAAAAAACAAAAAACAGCTTTTGGAGATCCTGAAAAACGATGAGCTATTCCGACGATTCCCTGGGAAGGACTTGAACAGTGAAACATTGTATACGACCTTTATTCAACCCTATGTCCGCCCAGGGTTCATTGACTCCTACATTCATCTTGAACCGCCAGCAGATGCGGTGTTCCTTGAGTCCTACGAAGTGATTCGCAAAGCAGATCATCCCTTGCAGGTCTCCTTGTATCTGCTTGGTTCACGGCCTGAAAAACTATACTTCGTGGTGCCCCCTGAATATGAGCTCCCTCGGGAGGAGCTTTATTTGCTAGAGGACGTCCGGATGCATCTCTCACGGCACCGTCCAAAGGATGTTTCGTTTATGGATCCTGAGACCGCGGAGGACTATTTTCAGCGACTGGGGACACAGATCATCGCGCGATTTGTTGAGGAGCGGAGCCTTGATTTGGATGCGGATCGAATCAAATACCTCGCTGATCTTTTCTCACGGTATAGCGCCGGGTTTGGTATCCTTGAGGATCTCCTCCTCGACCCGCATATCCAGGATATTTATGTCAATGCGCCGGTGATGAACAACGCGTTGCATCTGGTGCTTGATGGCGAGGAGTACACCTCGAATATCTTTTTCTCCGATAGTGACATCGATTCACTCGCATCACGGTTCAGGACGCTGAGTGGAAGAGCGTTTTCCGAGGCATCCCCCGTCCTTGACATGGACCTCGAGAGATATCGCACCAGGGTGACAGCGATTTCCAATCCGCTGACCCCTCGGGGGATAGCAATTGCCTTACGGCGACATCGTTCGAAACCCTGGACTCTTGCTCATTTCATTGCCAATCACATGATTTCGCCGACTGCTGCAGGAGTCCTAAGTTTCCTTATCGATGGACAAGCTTCTTTGTTGATCGCAGGAAGTCGCGGTTCAGGAAAAACCTCTCTGTTGAGTGCGTGTGTCTTTGAGATACCGCAGCGGTTCCGGATCTTAAGTATCGAAGATACCGCTGAGATCCCCATCGATGACTTCCAACGTCAGGGATACAAGATACAATCCCTGATCACCAAATCAATAACCTCTAGTGTCGCCTCAACCGAGGTGGACCCCACAGATGCGTTGCATACCGCGCTCCGGTTAGGGGAATCCGTCTTGCTTCTTGGCGAGGTCCGCGGTGTTGAAGCAAAAGTCTTATTTGAGGCGATGCGAGTCGGAGCAGCAGGCAATCTGATCATGGGGACGATCCATGGGTCCACCACAAGGGACGTCTATGAGCGGGTTGTCTACGACATTGGGGTTCCTGCCACATCCTTTAAGGCAGTCGATGCTGTGGTCATCGCCGCACCCATCCGCAGCGAGGGGGGTATTGAGCGGAAACGACGGGTCGTACAACTCTCCGAGATAACCAAAATTGGGTGGGGGACAGCACCAGACCCAGAGAAGGTCTTCCAGGATATCATGCGATATGATTCTGCAAAGGACCAGTTATGCACCACAGACCTTCTTGACATGGGGCAATCTCAGGTGATTCAGACGATTGCACAGAAATGGGGTATCTCCGTCGAAAAAGCTCTTGAAAACATTCAGCTGCGTTCCGATATGAAAAAGACTATCGTGGCAAAAAGTAAGCATCATAAGGAACTGCTGGAGGCTACGACGATCAGGGATGCAAATAATATGTTCTGGCTGTGCATCGAGGAGAACAAACAACGGAACAAAACCGTTGACTACGATGAGGTCAGAACCGTTTGGATGCAATGGTTCTCTGAGTATGTGAGGCGGTTACGATGAGAACACAGATGAACTGGTTTCAACGGGGGGCTTGCTTTTCGAAAAAATATTTTTTCTGGATGCTTCAGGACTCCCCTCAGATTCAACGAAAACTTCAGAAATATTTCCCTGCAGAATACGAAGAGCTTCTCATGTTTTCAGATCTGAACGTAGAACGCTATGATATCCTTTTATTCGCCTATACCAGTGCGTTTCTTTCGTTTCTTGCTTTTTTTCTTCTCACCATGATCATCCTCTGCGTCAACCTCCTGTTTTTTGACGTAGCGGATAGTTTGACCATCATTATGATGATACTCGGTACGCTCCTCACCCCGTTCGTAGTGTTAAACCTCATCGCTCGGTACCCAAGAACCCATGCGCGCTACATCCAGATCCGTTCCCTGGGTGACATTCCAGAGATACTCAGTTATCTTGTCATGTATCTCAAACTCGTTCCAAACCTTGAGAACAGTGTGATGTTCGCCGCATCACACTCATCCACGACCCTTGCTGGTGACCTGCAAAAACTTGTCTGGGACATGGAGATCCGAGTCTATCATGGGATCAACGATGCTCTGACCGATTTTGCATCCCGCTGGGGTCGTTGGAGTGAATATTTCAAACGGTCGTTGCATCTCATCAGAAGTTCGTTGTTGCAGAAGGACGAAGCATCACGCATCATAACGTTGGATCGTGCTCTTGATGTCTCATTGGAAGGTACCAAGGAGACCATGAACCAGTTTGCAAATCGACTTCATCAACCCACCGTCATCTTATATTCGATAGGGATTATGATCCCGTTATCATTGGTTGCGATGCTTCCAGCAGCAGGGTTGGTCGGGATACAGATCACCATCATGCAAATGTTTCTTCTCTACGATGTTTTCTTGCCGTTGTTTATCCTTCTGTACATCCGGAAAATACTCCTCTCGCGTCCTGCTGCGTTCCATCCTACCGCAATCCCTGCTTCACATCCTGACCTAATCTCAGTTGATAAAAAAAAACACACGATCATCGCGATAGTCGTTGGTTGCGGCATCGCATCACCAGGGATAGTGTTTCTCGCATATCCCTACTTTTTCAGCTCTGATATTCCCTTGGATATGATGTTTTTTATTGCGGACCCAAAGGGGTTAAATGCATTTTTTCCCATGACTTTGTTTTTTATTCTAGCAGCCGGTATCAGCGTGTCGTTGTATTGTATGCAGGTCTATCATCCATATAAAAAAATACGGGATGAGATAAAAAAGATGGAACAAGAGTTTAGCGATGCGTTATATATCGTAGGAAAACGACTATCGGAGGAAAAATCCCCTGAAGAAAGCTTTTCGTATGCTGCATGTACTATGCAGGGGTCACAGATCGCTGAGGTGTTCCGACAGACAAGCTATAATCTCATCGGAATGCATACGAATCTTTATGATGCGCTCTACAGCAAGGAGTACGGGTCTTTAACTCATGTTCACTCGGAGCGCATTAAGGCTATTTTTTGTTTGTTCGTCGAAGGGACGAAAAAAAGTCAACGGGCGGTGAGTATATCGCTCATTCGCATCGCTGACCATCTGAAACAGCTTCAGGATGTTGAACGGAAAATAACAGACATGCTTTATGAGCTGACGACGACGCTTCGTTCGACGGTGACTCTATTCGCGCCCCTGATCGCAGGTGTTACACTGTCTATCACCTTGTTAATATCGCATATCTTGAAATCTTTCACACTGACGGGTCCTTCGGAGGCACTCACAGAATTGCCGCTGAGTATCCCAGGGATGTCTCAGACGTTTATGATGGAGAATATACGTCCAGAGTTTTTCGTTCTGGTCATTGGTATCTATCTCATGGAACTTGTCGTGCTTTTAACCTATTTTACCAATGGTTTGAGCGAGGGGGATGATAAGGCGACTTTTATGTATAGTCTTGGTAGGACTATGCCGGTCTCGATGAGTGTCTTTACTGTAACAATTATTCTTGGTCAGTATTTCTTCTCACAAATCGTCCCTTTGAGGTAACAACCATTGTTTCATGATATGCCGCACTAAAGGCATTTTGATTCTGTACAGGGATATGTACATGAACATGTAGATGGAGTCATACCAGGTACGTTACATACGAAAATTATTTATTAACAGATCAACCCATCAGTTTTCTGAAGGTGGATTGGGATGCAGGATGAGGGAAAAATACGTTCAACACCTGAAGTAAGAAGGCCACTTGCGGTGCGGGCGTTGAGAAGAAGTAATGTACGCAAGAAGATAGCACAATATCTTTCTGAGATAAGTCCGAATTATAGTTACACAGCCGAAATTGCCTATCATGTGCGGACGACGCCTTCGAATGTGATCGGGGCGATTCGAGGGATGGACGAACGATACAAGGAAGATGAATCACTGCTTAATCTGGATATCGTTCAAGAGAAATACTGTGGGAATAATGTCCGTTTGTACGGTATTACCCCCTTTGGTAAGGAAATGATTCAATCGGTGACAGATAAGGAGTAAGTGAAATCGATGGTGATGGGACGATACTTCAGCGTAGGTAAAAACGATAGTTATTTGATGGATGAGGAGTTTTTCACAACAGACCAGAAATCAGAGAGTCTCTGAGGTCATGGGAGTTCCTCAGAGGAGCCGCTGGCGGTCAGTAGCTCCTGAAGCTTGGTGCTGTAGTGTTCGGGCTCAGCGGTGAGGAGTTTTTTTGCATGATCTTGGAGGAATTCTCCGTATTCAACCTCTTCTTTTGAGTATTTCCATTTAACATCCGTACCTTTCCCCAGGGCAAGTAAAAAGGCATAGGCGATTGATTTTGCCTTTGGTTCGTCAGGATGGTTCTTTATCTCGGTTAACGCTTTTTTTTCACCAAACGTCATATACGTCCGAGCCACCGTATCTACAAATGACGCAAGCGGCGGTAAGCTATGATACACCGGGAGTCTGGATAATATCATCCTTCGTTGCTTGTATTCAAACGCAAGGGTAATGATATTATCAGGAGTCTCATCGAGTTTGAGGAGGGACGCAGCCATGCCGACATCCTCTACGAGGGATTCAAGAAACGCAGAGCCGTATTGATCCCAGAACCGTTCCAGGATCTTCCCGGGGCTTGTTTTTGATACAATGATAGGTTCCTGGTTCTTTTCTAAGAAAAACTCAAGGGCCTCCTTTTGATAGGCGGTAGGTTGCAATGCTTCGATAAACCTCATTTGATCGGCTCCAAAGGAGACTCCATCCAACACATAGATTTTCTCTACAGCCTGTTTCACATGGTCCTCTTGGCTTTTCGCGATCCTTTTGATATACTCGTAGTCGGATACCCGTCCGTTGAGGTAATCCTGGCGATGCGTGCTTTTTTGTACATCTGAGAGCACATCGTGCTTTCCAACCTGGGTGATCACTTGGACGTCGAAATCATCAGAAAGGTTCTGTTGCAATATGTATTTGGAGATGGTAAACATCGTGTTTTTCGTTGATTTCGCACAATTCTCGCATATCGCGATTACTATTTGTGCAGGTTTCCAGTCTATCCTCAGATAATTAAGAGAAAGACATTCTTTTTTCTTGACAGTCTGCGTGGGGATATGTGCACAGCTTACGACGTTGTCCCTTGAGGCCATTCCTAGCGTCTTTGTGATAAAACCAACAAACTCTGAGGGTGGGGTTGGGTCCTTTCCCGTACACACATACCCAGCATCCCAGGAGTACACATGGAGTTTTTTCTTAAAAACAATGTCTTTGATACCGCAGAGTCGAAACACGGGGTCATCAAAATGCTGAACACCTATGAGTTTTTCTTTGTCTGCCTTTCCACGTTGAGCATAAGTGATGTCACCAGAGGGAAACGACAGAGCAGCAAGATAGGGTGCTTTTTCTGAGATAGCAAGAAGATAGGTCCCTGCGAGTGCACCGTCTAAGCCTTTTTTATGAGAGAGTTTCTCTAGTTTCTTTTCATCAGTTGCATGCCGATGAATTTTTGCTAGCTGCTTTCGAAGTTTCTGAAAATATCGGGAGGCATCGTTTGTACAACTGGGAAGGAGAAGAAAGGGGTCTTCCTGTAATTTCTTTGCATTGTCTATGAGATGTTTCTCTTGAGATTTCGGGGCGGTCCGTGCAAAGCTTCTCATTGTTTTATATTTCTTTGCCATCTGAGTGAATGATAAAAGCAGAGGTGTTAAAGTACGTTGTGGTAAAGGTAACCAAAGAAGAGAAAACATATCGGGTACCAAAAGCACGACTCCCCAGGAAACCCAAATATTTATATGAAACATCATCCATAGAGAAGGATTGAAGGGAAAATATGAAGAAAAGGACCACTTACTATGCCTGCTTTTGTATTATGCTTCTGAGTCTGCATCTGATTTGTTCTTCTATCGTATCACTCTCATCCTCAACGTCAACTACGCCTGGGTTTCATTCGATGCTCTCTGAACGAGACGGGTGGGAGCAGATCGAAAGCGGGGTGACACAGAACCTCAATAGTATTTTTTTCATCTGTTTGAACCGAGGGTCCGTTGCTGGAGACCAGGGGGTAATCCTGCGGACGGGTGATGGAGGAGACAGCTGGGTTGCACAAGAATCAGGAGTGACAGAGAACCTCTATGATATCTATTATTATGATTATTTCATTGTTTTATCAGTAGGCACCAGCGGGACAATCCTTTTTACGACAGACACAGGACAGAACTGGACGATTGTTGAAACAGGGATGATGGGGACGTATTATAGTGGACAGATGATCACTGATTCAATTGGTGTGGCTGTTGGTGTGAATGCGATCTTCCAGCCGTTCTTCACACGGACGGATGATGGGTGGACCAGCTGGCAATCCACGGCTTTTTACATTGAACATGAGAACGTTTTCTACGAGGGCAGACTCACTGACGTCCACTTTAGGAATGAATCTGTCGGGTTTGCGACCGCTATCGTGGACGTCCCCGCGGGCGGGGCGATTGTTCGAACCATCGATGGAGGCGACACATGGGAAACCGTGCTTTTCTATGATGAAGCATTGTACAGCATTGATTTTACCTGGGAGGGTGTTGGCTATGCTGTGGGGGACCATGGGGCGATTGTTCAGACCACTGATGCTGGTCAGACATGGGTGGAGCTTGAGAGTGGAACTAGCACCCGGTTACGGGCTTTCGATGTCCCCACGGAGACCACCGGAACTGCGGTAGGGGAAAACGGGATGATCCTTCGGACAGAAGACGCTGGAGCAACCTGGAAACAGCAAACCAGCGGGACAACCGGTACTCTCTCTGATGTGAAATTCATCACGCAGCAAAGCGGTTTTATCGTAGGACAAGACGGTCTCATCCTTCGAACAAATACCGGGGGACACCCGGAGGATACGAGCCCACCTGAGACAACATGCACCCTGTCAGGGACCCTAGAAGGAGACGTCTATATCAGCGATGTCACAGTCACACTCACAGCCGTTGATGACTACTCGGGTGTTGCCACAACAATGTACAAACTAGATGAGGGACCATGGACCAGTTATGAGACAGAACCATTACTCGTCACCACAGACGGGCCTCATGTACTTTTATATTATTCGATTGACAACGCAGGAAACACCGAGCAGGAAAAAACCACTGAATTTACCATTCTGCATCCACCAAACGTACGTGTCGCCATCAGTGGGGGAATCGGTATCACCGTGACGATAGAAAATCTTGGTTCCCAGGACTTATCGGATATCCCCTGGGTACTCTCACTTGACGGCGGGATTATTCTTCTTGGCAAAGAACGGTCGGGTACAAGGAACATTCCCGTAGGAACTGAAATTACATTACGAAATCTGGTGATTGGGTTTGGCAAACCAACCATCCTATTCAGCATAGGAGAAACCACGTATACCACCCCCTGTCGCGTCTTTTTGTTCTTTGTCCAAATATAAAGACCAAAGCAATTTGATGGGCCCATCTCCAAGGTATCAACATCCTCAGAGATGACGTCTTAGCCTTCATCCGATAGATTAAAACCATGAGAGGATGATTCGGAGCGTGTGGACGTATGAATGTCTATGATGTTATTGTATCACGACGGACGATCCGTCGGTTTCGTCAGAAACCTGTTGATCTTGAAATCCTAAAAAAATGTGTCAACGCCGGGCGGCTTGCGCCCTCTGCTGCAAACCTCCAGCCACTTGAATATTGCATTGTCCTTGACACACAGCTCTGTGCCCAGGTGTTCGATGCACTCCACTGGGCAGCCTATATCCAACCGAAATGGGCCCCTAAGCAAGAAGAACGACCCGTTGCGTATATCATCGTCCTTGTCAAAGACACCCAGAATCCCTACTACGAACGAGATGTTGCATTTGCAACTGAGAATATTGTACTCGCAGCAGAAGCCTTGGGTCTTGGAAGCTGCATCTTATGTAATATTGAACATAGAAAGATACAGGATGCCTGTAAAATACCCTTAACAGTAGCAGTTGACTCGGTCGTCGCTCTTGGATACAAAGCAGAAACATCCGTTGTTGAGGACCTAAGAGACTCTGTGAAATATTGGCGGGATGAAAAGGAAATCATGCATGTCCCAAAACAGAAGTTAGAAGACATCATCCACATCAATAGCTATTGATCAAAAAAAGTGTCTTGTGTGACAAAACGTTAAAATCGCTCTTGTTGTATACCGTTCATTATGAGAGAATACAAAATAAAAAGAGGGCACAACCCAGATTTGAATGCATTGGTTTCTAGATATTTCGGAGCGGACGGCGACATTGCAAGAGGGATGCAATTTTCAGTAGAAGGGATAGGTGAAATTAACATAAAACAGGAAAAAAGCTCTCTAATCATTGACATTGTCCCTCCAAAGACCATCTGTAGCGACTATGGAATCATAAAAAAATGGAACGATTTTCTTTTTGAAGCAACAGGGAAGGATACCAAAGAACGGAAAAAGGAATTCGGTAAGATATAATCCCCAGGACTCTTTTTTTCCTTCTTTGTTTTTATTTTAAACCAATAACTATTCTTTCAAGCATATCTTTTTAAATAAATAATTGTTATTATTTTTTAAAAAAGGAGAGATGTATTGGATGTCTACTAATTGTTCGAATTGTGGAGCTGAGATGATTGAAGAGTCTAAATTCTGTCCGGTATGCGGAACAGAAGTTGAACACGTTGCTGTACCAGAACCACAGCCCCCTGTGCAACCACCACAGGAAGAGCAGAAACCATCTGTCGCACCACCCCCTGCAAAGAAACAAAACACAAAAATGGTGCTAGGTATTTCCCTGTTTGCTATCCTTGCAGTTGTACTAGTCGCTGTGATCATTGTCTTTCTTGGAGGAAGCAGCCCATTTACGAGTGTTGATAGTCGGTTTGTTGGTGAATGGGAACAAAATATCCAACAAGGGACGTTACCCTGGGTTTTCAATGCTGATGGAACACTTCTTAGGGAAGTGAGCCTGGGGATACAAATCAACACGGGTACATGGTCTGTAAATACCAATCAGCTTTGCATCTATAATGCCACTGTCTGTTATACCTTTGAGTTCTCAGAGAATGGAGATACGTTGACGTTGAACCGGATTGGAGAGAACCCGCAGTACCCTGCGATGGTTGTCTTGACCAAAAAAGGTCTGCAAGGAACCACTCAAACACCGGACATCGAATGCAGAGCCGATTCATCAACAAACAGACTTATCGTCGTCTCGGTGGATCCTAATGTGAAATGGAGCGATATCAATATTTCAACCGATCCTGTCGCAAAATGGCAAGTGCAGGATGCTGAGAACCGTGGGTTGGCCAGGATAGATACCACGGCGACAATCAGTCGATATGTGTCTGCCGATGATTGTATCCTTGTCTTAGAAACTATTGGTGATATTACCGTCACAGTGACATTCATACCGACAGATGAAGTGCTGGGCAGTTGGATTGTGAACGTCTAACAAAGTCATACCCCCATCCTCATTTTCTTTTGTCTTTTCATTTTTTATATTTATGGTGGAACAAAAAAAAATGCATAAGGAATAAAAATAATCATTTCCTTATCTCTATAATAGGACATAAAAATTAAAAAAATGAGAAATATTCTACCATGGAAAGCTATTTCAATCAATAATGATTGTATAGTGTAGATGAAGGGGAGACAAAATTCTATCATAAACATGTATCATTGTAAAAAGTGTAACATCAATTTCCTGGTTCCTTTAAAAATGCCTGGACGATCACAACAAATACAGTTCGTCTGTCCCGAATGTAAGAGTCGACACTGGAGTCATCTCTGGTGATAAAAAAGGACGATATTTTATAAGCAATGATACGATTCTTTTTTTTGCCTATGTCAAGAATAAATAACTCACAGCTCCTGACCCGCGTCTTCGAAGCACTCTTTGTCGTCGTCGGAAGGCGAACCCTGGATAGTTTTGCTGTTCAAATCATTAAAACCACCACAGAAAAATTAGAAAAAAAATTTGATTTTCTGGGTTTAATCACCGTTCATGATAACATTTTTGCTGAAGATAAAATCAAAGCAACGATTGAGCCGGAATTTAACACCACTGAACCATCCCTGGTTGGTCCAGCAATTGATGCCCTCATCCGGGTCATTTACATAGAGTTAATTGACACAATCGGGGATGACGCATGCCTCTATTTCATTCGGGAATTCAAAGAGAACCTTGGAAATGACTTTGTTGATGAGTTACGAGGAATTGGCATCAACTTTGAACAGATAGAAACAGAACATAACTCCCGCTATCAGAAAAAAGTACATCAAGTCCCAACCCCACCAAGCTCTAAAAAAGAGGAATTACAACCCTCGTATAGCTGGCAATCTGTGTCAACATGGAAATATGATAATAACATGTGTCTTCTGTATGATGAGTCAGGACGATTGCTTGATACCCTGCAGCTTGACCTTATCATCGAAGAATATGTCGAGCGAGTCACCGAAACAAAAAACCAGCAGGGAACCTCTCCAGTAAAAACAACCATGCTTAAGGTCACCACAAAAGAAAACGAGTTACTGGAAATGATGAAACGCAGAGACATCGATATCGAATCAGCACTCGCACTTCTTCATGTCTCCCGACAAAAGTTTGATAGTATGATACAGAAACTCCTGCAACTTGAGATGCTGCAGTATGTCTCTGATAAAGAAGTAAAACTCACAGAGAAAGGTCTCTTCCATTTATCGGAGCATCCGAAAAAATAAGTATTTATTTTTTTACCTTCTCCCAATCTTTCAGGAAGCTTTTGATACCAGTATCAGTGAGTGGATGTTTTATCATTTTTCGAAGCACGTCCGGTGGAACGGTCGCGATGTCTGCACCAAGTCTGGCTGACTCAATGACATGGATGGGATGTCTGATGCTTGCGACGATGACCTCGGTTGAGATATCATAGTTACAGAAAATATCCATGATCTCCTCAATCACCCGCATCCCCTCCTGTCCGTTATCATCCAGTCGGCCGATGAAGGGGCTGACAAACGTTGCACCTGCCTTTGCAGCAAGCAGCGCCTGGTTAGCTGAGAAGATCAATGTCACGTTTGTGTGTATTCCTTCTTTAGAGAGTGCTTTGACTGCTTTTAATCCCTCAGAGGTCATCGGTATTTTTATGGCTACGTTTTTATGATAGTTCTTTGGGATTTTTGCTAGGATCTGTTTTGCTTCTTTGACCATCTCATCTGCTTTCTCGCTGACCACTTCAAGGCTGATTGGTCCATCGACGAGCAGGAAGATCTCATCGATGACGTCTTGCAGGGATCTGCCACTTTTTGCAAGCAAGGTTGGGTTCGTCGTAACCCCATCAAGTATTCCCCACGAAGCAATTTCTTTAATCTCGTTTAAATCTGCAGTGTCGATAAAGAGTTTCATTCGACCTCACGACTCCCCGTAAGAGATAATTATTCATAATGTTTTGGTTTCATTTCAAGGAGAATTCTGAAAACACATATAAATGTCTAGATATGTCTCTAGATATATTTGAACAAATGGAAACATATATATATCTAAGTATACATTACATAGTCTTGCAGGAGGGGATCCATGCCTCTAACAAGGAAAGCACGAATAGTGGGAAGCAGCCTTGTTATTACCATACCAAGTCAGCTTGCCAAGGCACATAACATCAACGATGGTGATGATTTAGAAATCATCCCAGCAAATCTCGGTGAATTCAAGATTCGAAAAGTAAAAAAATAATCTCTCATCTTTTTAACGTACAGGGGAGTATGAAAGAAGAACTCATCAAACTTGAGAAAGGAATGGCTATTGGATATTGTATCGATCTTGGGAACGCACCCTTGCTTCTTATCCAAGCAAAGAAAGGATTCGTGATGTGCGGATACCTCAATATCGAGGCAGCAAACAAACTTGGTGATGTCGCAGGCAAAGTCACCGGGGTCAACACATTCCAAGACGTCCTTGAGGCAAAGATCGTTGAGATGTCACAGAAAGCAAAACAAGCAGGCTTCATAGAAGGGATGTCCGCACGTGCATTTCTCAATGAACTCCTCTAAAACGAGCGCTGAAGAATCGTAAAGACATCTTCTTTGCCGAGTTTTTTGAATTTACCCACGTCCCGATACATCACGGTTTTTTCAGCTATCTCCTTGAGCTTTTCTTTCTGAACTCCAACATCTCGTAAGGTTCTTGGCATCCCAAGACTGACAAAGAATCTCTTTGTTTCTTCTATTCCTTTTTTTGCAACAACAGCTTTGTCAGTATCGTGTACCTTCCAGACATTGCAGGCGTACTCAACAAACGTATCAAGGGTCTCAGAATCAAGCACATACTCCATCCAATGCGGTGTCAAGATAGCTAACCCAACCCCATGAGTAACATCATACGCAGCGCTGACCGCATGCTCAATACCATGGGTCGCCCAATCAGTTATCCGTCCATAGCTCAACAACCCATTTAACGCCAAACTACTTGTCCACATCAACTGTGCTCGTGCCTCATAATTGGTTGGTTCTCGCATGGCAATCGGACCATACTGGATACAGGTAAGAAGCAGACTCTCCGCTATCCTGTTTTGAACAAAGGCTTCCCTTGTTGGACTGAAATACTGCTCCAGGACATGACTGAAGATGTCAACAACCCCCGCCGCAGTCTGATTCGGAGGGACTGTATAGGTCAATGTTGGATCAAGAATGGAGAACCGCGGCCGCAAGACATCATGATGAATCGCAAGCTTCTGTTCAGTCTGCTCATTTGAGATCACCGCGTTGCCGTTCATCTCAGAACCAGTTGCTGCCAGCGTAAGAACCGTTCCCACCGGCAAGGCCTTTTTTATCGAAGAATCACCAAGTAGGAACAACTCCCATGGATCCCCCTCATGGTACACACCGGTAGCAATGGTCTTCGCCGTGTCGATAACACTGCCACCGCCCACTGCGACGATACACTCGATATCATGTGTCTTACAGAGGTCAATACCCGCTCGAACAGAAGAGATCCGCGGGTTTGGTTGGACCCCGGGAAGCTCATGGAAAATCAATGCATTCCTTCTCAATACACTAAGTATTGAGTCATAGACCCCTGTTTTCTTAATACTGCCACCCCCATACACAAACAGTATCCTTTTTCCATAGGGTTTTATTTCATCGGCAAGGTGCCGTATCGTATTTCTCCCAAACAGGACTTTCGTTGAGATATTATACGTGAAATCTAGCATGTGCGAGCCTCCGTCTTCAAGGCTTATTGTATCTCCGAATTTAAATATTCGTGAATCTACAAAAGCAAAAAAAGAAGGTATGGTAGCTTAACTGAGGGTCTTTTTCGTGGAAAAAAGAAGTCGTATGGTGAGAAAAGCAAGAGTGGTGCCAAGGAAGATTCCGATAATCGCAGAAAGCTTCTCAACATCAGTCATACTCACTGAGCTTTGGATGACATACCCGCACAAGAGAATCGTCCCAGCCCCAATGAAATATTTAATATGTCTATCCTTTTTTTCTCCTCTATGCGACGAGGGCTTCGGTATTTTTTTATTAATTTTAATGAAACGCTGACAATCATCACAATACCATTCGTTCGCATCAATATTCAATCGAAGAGCGGTAAAACACTCAGGGCAATGAGGATGCGTATACAACGACAGCTTTGTTTTCGTTTTCCCGATACGCTTCAGAAGTGACGGTGCCATACTTCGTTTGAGTAATGGAGGCGTAAACAAAGTGCTAATGATAATGAGGAGGAGTGTGGCAGTACGAATCTGATTTGCAAGAATACCGGAAGGATCGCCAAAGATACCACGATCGATACCGGTTGTAACACTGATAAGCGCAACACCCATGATAGGCATCATTCCAATCCCAACACTTATCGATTCCCTCCGACTCAAACCAGATATACGAGCACCAAGAGAACCTCCCAGGAAATTTGAAATAATACCAAACAAGACAAAGACAGTGATGAAAAACAAGAGAGAAATAAGATTATTTGATCGTAAAATAAAAAGAAAATCAAACGCAGCACCGACACTTACAAAGAAGAGAGGGATAAAAAATGCATACCCGATCGTTTTGATATAATCAACGAGAACATTCGCCTGGGGTGTTTTCCGGATAAATAATCCTGCGATGAATGCACCAATCAGGGCGGTAAGACCCATGTTTTCCGCAAAAGCAGCAAATAAGAAACAGATCACTAACCCAAAGGTAAGGATAATAATCGGTGCTTTCCTGTTTGTTTTCTTTTTCATCGTATACCGAACAAGGACAAATCCTATGAAAATCGTCAATAAAAAGAATAAGACTATCTGGAAAAGAAGGGAAAGAGAATTTCCCGTCCCGAACACCAAAGCAAATATGATTATCGCGAGGATGTCGTTTAACACCACGGCGGTATGTAACGTTAACCCGACCCGTGTTGACAACATATCCATGTCAGCAAGAATCCGGATTGCAATCGTCGTCGAAGTCGCATTCAGGATTGCACCAATCGCCATACACTGGATCATATCCATACCAAAAACGGCTCCAAAAAGACAACCAGCAAAGAAGGGAATCATGACCCCGAAAATGCCCACAAAAAACCCGGCCTTCCTGGTTTTCTTAAGGTCTCCTGTGTTGGTCTCAAGCCCCACGATAAAAAGAAGGAAAATCACGCCGATAAAGGCGACTTCTTTAAACTCAGGGGACGTAAGATCCAAGGAGAAATGAAAAAAAGTTGAACCAAAAAGTGTAATCGTCGATCCTGATAAGGCGCCTAACAACGAAGGACCAAGAAAGATACCAGCGATTATTTCCCCAATGACACCAGGCTGTTTTATCTTTTCAAAGATGATATTAAATATCTTTGCAAAAATAATCGCTAGTGTAATCTCAAGTAGCATCCAATGCATCCCTTTAATTTAACGCAATGGAAATTGGTATCAATTCTTGGTATTTAAAATCATGGAAAAACCGTCTCTCAGAGATTTTAAATAATCTAGCTATGATTCACGTTCCTGAGGAAGATGAGCCAGAACCAAAGCATAATTCAGCAACTCTATACAAGCACCGTTAATGACCTCTTAGAGCCACTTGATTCAAAAGAGAGCATTATTGAAAAATCAGCTGATGTCAAACATGTTTTCCAGATGCTTGGGACGAAAAAACATCTCTGGGTTGTCGATTCACAGACAACCATGCTGCTAGTAGGAGTAATCACCGAATCAAATACAATCCAGTTGTTTGCACCGGCTCTTGACTCTTTACAATCTTTTGATATACCAACACTACAATCCTTTCAATTCGGTCTTACGATGACTGCACAGGAGGTCATGTCTGTACAACCAGTCAGCACAGAACCTGAAGAAACAATCGCTGATGTGATTTCCAAAATGAAACAACATAAAATAAAACAACTCCCGGTACTTGACAAAAATAACCGTATCGTTGGAGAGATAACGCTAAGTCATCTCATCGAAGTGTATCTAGAAAAGCTAAGGTCTGACCCGCAAATGACCCAGGAGACTGCGGCTATCGAGAAAAACCTCCTTGAATCCTCCTAGATAGAAAGTTTTATATCAAGTAGGCTTATATTATCAAATGGGGATACTATGAAGAAAAATCAATTCAATCTCTTTATTTTAGCGCTCGTATGTATAATGCTGCTCACCGCCATCCAACCCGCTCTCGCTTACTCTAACGGGCTACAAAAACAAGATTTTAATTCAGAAGAAAATCAAGCAATCGAAGATATGGGCACTTTCGGCCCAAGTTGGTATAACAAACCAACGTCCTATGCTCAGCTCGTGAGTTGGTACCAAGCCCTTGAAACCCAATACCCGGGATACATCGAAGTCTTCAAAGCAAACGAACTCTACAACACAGGGACCATTTCAAACAACTATGATGCATACTATATTCGAATCACCAACGAATCACTTGGGTTCCATAAACCAGAGGTCCTTTTCCTTGGCGGCCCCCATGGTGATGAAACCGTCGGAACCGTTGGTATGTTTTGGTTCACAGACTGGTTGATGCGAATGGCATTTACCGATGAGCCAAGCCCACATTATTCGAAAGACTGGCTCCGATGGCTCATCGATAACAGAGAAATCTACCTTGAGGCTTCACACAATCCCTACGGCTTTGATCATGTCCAACGATACGATTCACATGGATGGGATTTAAACAGAGAAGCAGATATGAACTGGGATCCCTATGAACCCACTGGAGGCATCTGGGCAAGCGTCAACGGAAAGACATTACGGGCGTTTGTTGATAACCATACAATAAGACTTGCCTGTGATTTCCATGGTGGCGCCCGAATGTTATTATATCCCTGGGGGAACATGCATAGTAGTATTGTCGGGACAAGCCCCATCACAGGGTACTCGTACAATTATGCTCCTCCAGATTTTTACTTCTTTGATGCATCCAGTCTTCGATTAGGTGATTTTATCGGTGATTATGGAGGAAATCTCGATAAATATAGTGTAGGAACCATCCCTGATACTGTTGGATACACTGTTGGGGGTGGACTCAGCCCATGGGCATATGGGGCGGATGTTCTCTCAAATCCTGTTGAAGACCCTTATGTGAATGATGAAACCTGGGGGAACTATCCTGGTGCAGGTATCCTTTGGCTTTCACCAGAGATGTCCAACATAAAGAACCCAAGCCAAGACACCTTCGGCAACGACACTGTCGCTCGATATGGTGCTGAAGTACGGCGTGTCATTTTATTCCAAGCTGATCTGGCACAACCCTATCTCCGCTGGCAATCCGACTGTGTCCAAGAGGACGAAGTAGTCATCACCAACACACCTGTGAACTTTACCTGGCAGGTGAATGGAAGCATGGTCGTCGATCACACGTATCTGCAATACGGATTCAACCCTAATCCCATCCAGACATGGACGTATACTACCCCGGACCATGATGAACATGCCGGTGATTATATCGGTGGAACCGGATGGGATAACGCCATGAACGGACAGACCAATGGAAAAACCTACGTCGAACAACTCACCTTCACCGTTCCTGGAGACTATTATTTTGTAGCCAAAGCACAGGTCGACCAGATTTACAAAAATGTGCTACGACCCGATGTCTATCTCACCAACCCCTACTTGAGACTCATCAAGGAACGAACCAATGATTCATACCATGAGATCTTGGAAGGATCTGATGGGACTGAAGAGATCATAGGACAAACCTGGTGGTACAGCCCTATTCTCCATGTCAAGGTATTACCTGAAAACGAGGCACCAAACACACCTGACAAACCCACTGGACCAGCTACAGGGAAACCCGGCACTACCTATAATTACCGAACGACAACCATGGACCCCGAAGGCGACCAAGTCTATTACATGTGGGACTGGGGTGATGGGAACCTCAGTGAATGGCTCGGACCATTCAACTCAGGAAGCGTGGGAAGTGCTCAGAAATCCTATACTACAAAGGGAAACTATCTCATCAAGGTAAAAGCAAAGGATGTATGGGGCGCAGAGTCAGACTGGTCAGAGCCCTTACCAATTACCATGCCAAAGGACACTGCTTACTCAGTTCGATCTCTGTTTCTGCAGCTCCTGGAACATATCCTGCAGCGATTTCCCAATTCATTCCCTATCTTACGGCAGATGCTTGGGTATTAAATCCCCTCTTTTCTTATTTTTGTCTCTTCCAATAGCATGGTCATCTGTTGAAATGTTCTAGAGAATGCTGTTACTATAAACATTGTAAGCACCTGTTCTGCACAGTTCAGAAGGAAACTTCGATCTCCTGCCAGATGACCTCGTATTCTATTGAACTCCCCTAACCTGTTGAGGTTGACGGGTTTTTCTCTGCTCATCGCTTAGGAAGCAGCAAAAAGAAACCCCTGTCGTATCTGAATAATGTTGTTGGTCTGGGTTCCACCTCTTTACCTAATTTGGCTGGCATGTGCTGGCTATTGAGAAAAACTCATACCTGAGGCAAGTGGAGACTTCGTCAATTCCACGGCCGCATAATCGTAGCTTTGCATATTTCCCGATTCAATGATATCCGCCAAAACAGCGATCTTGTCTTAGGCAGCGGCACTGTTTTTTCCTCATGTGAACAATAGGAGAAATACTAGTTCCCACGATGAAAAGAACTAAGACAATGAATGTAGTCATACATTGAAGATAATTTTATACTCAAAACAAGTTCTACTATTTTTTTATTTCCTGATTGGCATGGTATTTAAGGACAAAAAAAAAAAAAAAAAAAAAAAGACGTGACCTGACTTTCAGGTCATTGAGGTTTGTGGTCGAAGCTCCGTCGAATTAGATTTTAATGAAGATCAAGAGTATCGTTGCATTTTGTTCTGCTTCAGCGGAACTTTCCGGGACTGTTGCTGTGACCTTAATGAGTGTTTTTCCTAACCCGATAATTGTTTTTGAACTAATCTCTCGTGAATCTCCCGGATTAAGAGACAGGATGCTTCCTGTTGTTTCTTTGCCAAGTATCACCAATCCACCGGTCAAGCTTATGGTCCATGCTACGTTGCTTGCTGCTGAACCACCGACGTTTTTAATAGTCGCCTTTACCTTGAGCAATCCTCCGGTAATACCTTCAATCTGCAGAACTGGTCCCGCAGCAATGGTAATTGTGTGAGCCGGTGATACACCGCTTTCAGCACCAAGTTCATCCTTTGCTTTCACGGTGACATCGTAGTCACCGCCAGCAGTCCATTCATGCGTGGCAGTTGCAGCTGCTCCTGATGCATAGGGCCCAAGCCAACCACTATTTGTTCCATCGTCCCAGTCAAACCAGTAGTATATCTGGTGTGACTCTGGATCTGAGGTCGCTGAAGTAAACTCGTATTCGACGTTTATTATCCCGTTATCTGGTCCAGATGGAGCCGCGGGGGTCGCTGGTGGTTGATTCACAGGACCGGTTGGATACAGCTCATAACCAAATAACCAGTCGGTTGTTCCAGGTGCATCTCCGTCTTGAACACAGCCGCCAAGGACGAATAATCCTGGTTCGAAGTCAGGTGATGCCCATAGTCCACCGGCGATTCCGGATCCAGATCCAACATCCGCACCCACATTATAGGTAAAACCAGTAAATGCACCTGCTGTCAAATCATATTGGTACACTGTGGATGTTGCTCCTGTTGTCTGATCGAAAACCCAGAGATAGGGGCCATTTGGGTCAGGGTCGTAAGCAAATCCATATGTGGAGGTTGTCGTCACAAGATCAAATTGTCCAAGAATGGTTCCTGTGGCGGGATCAACCTTCCAAACAGGGTCTCCCCAGTTGGATACGTAGAGGATGTCAAGGTCTGTATCATAAGCGATAGCTCGTGATTGGAAGCCTCCTGTTAATGTTTGGACAAGGGTCTTGGTGGTGAAATCCATCTTCCAGATTGTTCCGCCTGCTGCACCGCCGTACATGTATTGGGTTCCGTCATACGCTAGGTCTCGTAGACCGCTTACTCCAGCGATAGAAAATTGCTCATTGAGGCTTCCATCCAGATTATAACTGTGGATTAAAGCGCTTGCCCATCTGGTGCTATACAGATACGTGCCATCGAATTCTGCACCGGCATTTCCATTTGCACCGGATGCTCCTGTTGCTCCGATATCATATTCGAATACTTGATCCCATGGGTCTCGGTTTGGCATATAATTATTGGCACCAGTTAAAACAGATGGACCTACATCTGTGTTTTTGGTCGCTGTTACTGTAAAGACAGTAACGAACATCAGCATACATATACCTAAGGTTACTAACTTCCTTTTCATATTCTGTCTCCCGTTATAGTTAATAATTCAAAATTGGGATATAAAGCTTTCTATTAGTTTATTTTAAATAATTATAATTATATTATTTAATTATGTATAATATTTTAATATTTTTTAAAAAAAGTACCACAAACGTTTCAATACCAAATTGAAAATGAAATTCTAAATGTTTTCGTTCCTTTCTTTAATT
>CAYXPY010000031.1:0-3687 GCA_964467345.1 uncultured Thermoplasmatales archaeon
CCAAGGAACACCGCGGTGAACGCTGCATAGGCGTAGGTATACGACAGATGGGAGATGCCAAAAAGCACGGAGGTGATGAGAACCGCAAGGGGGATTCCCGCGGTTTTCTGTATTTTTTCAAAGAGGAATCCTCTGAAGAAAAACTCCTCGCAGAAGGGCTGGATTATGACGAGGAGATACAGTGAGGGGACGGAGAAGAGCTGCTGAAGATCAGGGATGTTACTGAGGGTGTTTGGGTCAATCTTCGTCAGATACATATACACAAGACCAATGGTAAGGGTGATTCCAAAAGCGACGATCACCGTGAGAAAACCCCAGAGAAGGGCTAGGTCGAGACCTTGTTTTTTGAGCTGCAAGCGAGAGAATATTTCCTTCAATGAAATCTGATTGACAACCTTGTACCAGAGGAGGGGGACGAAGATAAGACCGACGAAGACAAAGAGGAACTGAACAAAAAGCAGGACCATTTCGAGAGTGAGTTTTTGCAGTGGCGACAGTATCGGAGAGTATATGTCTGGGATCTCTGTTGGGAAAAACACGGAGACTAATGGGAAGAGGATAAACAAGGCTAAGGAACCAAGAAGACCAAGGAGTGCAACCAGATGAGTTGGTTTGTTACCAGTAAAATCCATTGGAGGGGAAGAACCACCGAGAGTTCATAAATATTTTTGGTAAAGTTTCCCACCTTAGCGAACAACTGGTCTGATACACTTAAAAAAAACCGTATAATTTATAGGAAGAGACAGCTTACAATAACAGCAGAGGAAAGACCAAGGTAGGCGGTGTCGCATATATGGCAGATACAGGCAGTATCCATACTCAGGATGAACGAATGAAATTAGTGTTAAACATCGTACAAAGACTTTTTTATGATTCGGAAGAAAACAGCATTCGTATGGCAGATATTCTCAGAGAAGCTGAAATACATGAACTAGGCCAAAAAGAAACAGAAGAAACCTTAGGGCAATTAAGTAAATATGGCTTACTCAACAAACTTCCAAACGGAAAATACACGTTGAATTAAAATGTATAACAGATAGCTTTCTTTTTATTTTGCATATATGCGGAGGGTATTTTTATTTGAGACATAGGGCAAACATCGAGTCGGTAAATCTGTATCATCGCGTACCCACCCTTCTTTTTATTAGCTATCGGCAGACTTAAGAACTCTTGTGTATATCTTACAATATTAGCACGGCACGTTGTTATGTGCGTTTGGAAAAATCAGTAAATATTTTTAAATAGGTTCTGTTGTTACACCGTGTATGCCCTGGGCCTGTAGGGTAGCTTGGTCCATCCTTTTAGCTTTGGGAGCTAGAGACTCCGATTCAAATTCGGACAGGCCCACTTTCTTATCCTTTCTATGATATCCTATCCCCCAAAAAGTATATATATCGGTTATTTTATATAAAAAATGGGGGCAGTGTTTTTTTATGTCTTTTACGCATGTAAAGTGTACAGACTGTGGAAGAGTATTTCCAAGAATGGGTAGTTTAAAAGATATGGGTATATTGGATGGTAACAACTGCCCAAACTGCGGTGGAGAAATAGTTCTTCTGCATAAAGACTCCAGATAATTAGGAGTGTATGTGTCTTTCATCCTGGTTGAAAACCAGGGAAAGAAAAAACAAAGACTTGTGATGAGTACGGAGATAGTAAAATCCCTTTTGTTTTTTTCTTCCAATTACATCAGAGCTGACGTGACAAAGAACTCTTTTCTGATAGGTGCATAAGCACCTACCCTGCTGTTCTTATAAATCGTCTGTGGCATTCCAATATGGGATGTACTATGTCTAAGAATATTGAGAAGGGTGAGATGCCAGGATTCTACGAGACAATGATGTATGCGGTGTTGGTGTTAACTGAAATTGGTATCGTCATTGTATCAATTCTTCGGTCCGCAGTGTCATTCTAACCTGCCTATCATAAAAAAAAAAAAAAAAGAATCGTTCACTGAAGGTTGAGAGGATATTTTCTAGGTCATCTCGTTGTCGGGTCATCCCCTAGTTTAGGTTTCTTCCTCAGCAACAGTTTCTCGGTGGAAGGGAGCAGATTTTGTAGTGTTTATTTCTTCTTTTCCACGATGATGTCTTCCTGGATGTTTGCTAATCGTTTCGCAAGCTCGATGTTATGGGCGATATCTGATGTCGCGTTGATCACCAGTTTTGCTCCATCAGGGGACCCACCCCCATGCATACAGCCAGGCACGCCACTGCCGATGGTGAGCCATTCGATGAGCCTGGCGATTTTCGCCCGTGTCTCCCCCGAGCAGTTCGCCTGAAGGTATTTCTTCAGCAGTTTGCCGTAGCGGGGGTCGTTGAGATCCTTACAGGAAGGCAGGCAACCGGTCTCTGCGATGCCACCAGCAATCTCCTGGGCAATCCGTTTGGTCTCATAGGGGATGGTTGCGACATGAACCTTGTTGACATTCGAGAGCAGTGAATTGGGAAGCCAGACCCCGGAGGGATGTTTCGCCCCAAGGACACCAGCGGCGATCCCCATCCCAAACGTGGTTTCATTGTTAATCGTCATCTGCGTGAGTTTTTCTCTGAAGACTTTTTCTGATAACCCGTTTGCCCGTGCCATGAGGGCTGCGGCACCAACCATGACGTCCCCTTGTCCTGCGACGCATCCGCCGATCGCGGCACGATACGGTCCGATGAAGTTCATGACCGCTTTCATGCAGTAGGCATGCTCTCCGCACATGAAGACTCGTTCATTGGGGACAAAGACGTCCTCGAACAGCAGATACGACTGGGTGATTCCCCCGGTTTCAACAGGGGCGTCAAAGCCTTCTTCGAGCTCTCTGGTGTCACTGGGTCGTCGTGTCTCAATGATGGTGAGGTTCTCGCGGTCCCGTGGGATGACAAAGGAGATCGCATAGTCCTTATCTTCCTCCTTGTAGCTTGTCCCCGGCATCACAAAGATCTCATTTGCTGCTGCGACTCCACAGATCATGACCTTGGCGCCGCGTACGATGATGCCGTCCTGTTTTTTTTCCACGACACGCAGACTGAGATCCGGGTCGCATTGCTGCGAGGGTGATTTGGACCGGTCACCCTTCGCATCGGTAAGAGCCCCAGAGAGGGTGATGTCCCGATGCTGTGCATCCTGCAGCCAGTGCTTCAGACGCGTATGGTACTCTGTCCCAAGGTCCTTGTCGATGTCATAGGTCGTCGCCCACATCGCGTTGATGGCGTTAAACCCGGCGCAGCGTCCCCCGGTACAGGTGCCGGTGAGGTTGAACATCAGTCGTTTCATGCGGACGTTTGCTATCATATCCTCCGGTCCTTGGATGATGGAGAGGTACCGGGAGATAGGTTTTCCGGTGAGATGCGACGTGGTCGTCAGGATGTCCTTGAACTCTGGCTTCTGCGCCGCATCAAAAATCTGCCCATGGCCTTCGATGGATCGTTTGGTCGCTGGATGTGTGGTGACATCCTTGATAAGTTCGCCGAATTTGTAGATGTTCGGACGCATCTTTCGAAGGCTTTCTTTGTATTCCTTTGATGTTTTCATAACTCATTCCTCTTGAATAGTGAAGTCCCAGTGGCACCAGAGGTCCTCAGGATGAGGGTCTGGTGGACAAATCCTGCATGTCACAATAATCCGGGGGTTAAATTCTTTTGCGAAGGCTTGCAGGAACCCAAGACGTACTGGTTTGCATCCGAACTCAGGTAAGCCTTT
>CAYXPY010000031.1:3787-12983 GCA_964467345.1 uncultured Thermoplasmatales archaeon
CCAGAGGTTCCGCAGCTGCAGGAAGAGATACTCTGGGATTTTTTCTTTGGGGAGTTGCGAAATGATAGTGATATCATCTGTACTGCTCATTGAGAAATACTCCTACACAGTCGAAGGATGATGAATCGTTTTTTTATACTATGCAAGGAACGAAGGATTCAGCCGATTTTTTCTTTGATAGCGGTGGTAAGCTTGGGGAGCACCTCATAGAGGTCTCCGACGATGCCGTAATCAGCGGATTTGAAGATGAGCGCCTCAGGGTCCTTGTTGATGGCGACGATCACCCCGGAGTCACGCATCCCTGCGATATGCTGAATCTGCCCAGAGATCCCACAGGCGACATACAGCTTTGGTTTGACCTTATGGCCTGAGAGCCCGATCCAGTGGTCCTCCGAAAGCCATTTCAGGTCAGCAGCGATCGGCCGAGAGCAGCCAACGGTCCGTCCTTTGAGCACATCAGCTAGCTCACTGACGAGTCGTATATCTTCCTTTTTCTTAAACCCGCGTCCACAGGAGACAATGATCTGGGCGTCCTCGACGCTCACACCCTCTGATTTCATCTCCTGGACCTTGAGGATCTTGGAAGGTGATGGCGTCACATCAATGGTTTTTTTGATAATCTCGCCTTTATGAGCAGGGTTTTTTGGTAACGGGTCGAAAACTTTGGCTGGGATGGTGACTATTTGTGGTGCGGTGGTGAACTGCTCTACAGCGATGGCATTGCCGCTATAGACGACCCGCTCCGCGGTCAGTTTCCCATCCGCTAGATACAGGTTTGTACAATCCATCACACAGCCAGCATGCAGTGTTGCTGCAAGTCTGCCAGCGAGTGCTTTGCCGTTCTTGTTTGACCCGATGAGGACCACTTCGTTTTTATGCTCCTGTAACAGCGTATGAAGGATCTCGGTGTATTCCTCCGCCTTGAACTGCTGCTGGGTTGTCTGCACGACGATGACCTGGTCAGCCCCATGCTCAAGATACTCTTTCGCGGGTTCCTCAGAACCGATAGAAACAGCGATGACTTTCTTATGAAGCTCCTTTGCAAGGTCAACGGCTTTATGTAACAACTCCAAGGTAAGTTTTTTATCATCTGAATAGACAAGGACCATATCGATCACCTCAGCACTCCGATTTTCGCTAGTTCATCGACAAGCCTGCCTATTGATTGGTCAAGGTCATCCTGGAAGATGAGGTTCTTCCGCTGCATCGGGATTCCTTTGACATCGATGGTCTGAATCTTCGGTTGCAATGGTTCCGTGGAGACATCGGTTGCTTGCCAGTCATGGATCGGTTTGCTTGAGGAGGCAAGAATCGCCATCAGACTTGGTAATCGTGGTTGGTTACTCTCCTTTGTCACCGTGAGAAGCACAGGAAAACTGGATTCCATCGTAATTGATTTCTCCCCCAGGTTCCTCTCAGAGACGACCTTGCTAGGTTCCACGGTCATCTGCTGCGCATAGGTTATCTGTGGGATGTTCAGCAACCCGGCGATGCGTGGACCGATCTGCCCGGAGAACATATCAATGGATGCCTCACCGCAGAGAATGATGTCGAAGGAGCCGATCTTTTTAATGGCCCCTGCAAGCAGCTGGGCGACCACATGGTAATCAGCCTGGGGTGGTTGAGCAATCAAGATACCCTCATCAGCTCCCATCGCAAGCAGCTCTTTTATCCGCTCCTTGGCATCCGGGGCTCCGACGGTGAGAACCGTAATCTTCCCCCCATGTTTCTCCTTAATTTTTATGGCTTCCTCCAGCGCGTTCTTATCCATGTCGCTTATCTTCTGAGGGACCCCGGCAAGGATCGGTTTTTTAGAGGCAGGGTCTACCTTTATCTCAGCGACGTCAACGACTTGCTTGGCACAGACAATAATGTTCATTTCACCACTCCTTTCTTCTGTATTTCCAGCTCTCGTAACTCTTTTCTTTTAATCTTGCCGCTCTGGGTCTTCGGCAATTCAGTGACAAACTCAATCTCCCGGGGATACTTGTAAGGGGCGGCAACGGTCTTGGTATGCTCCTGGATAGCTGCGACAAGGGTTTCGGAGGCTTTTGACTTGTCACGAAGCACCACGTAGGCTTTGATGATGGTCCCCCGCATCGAATCCGGGCTTGCGACAACGGCGCATTCCAGGACCTCCGGATGAGAGATGACCGCAGATTCGACCTCGAAGGGAGAAATCCGATATCCGCTTGCTTTGATAAGGTCATCGTTGCGTCCACTGAACCAGAAATAGCCTTCCTCATCCTGATAGAGCACGTCACCGCTGAGGAACCAGCCGCCATGGAAGCTTTCCTTTGTCTTCTCCGGTTTGTTCCAGTATTCACGGAACAGGCCTGGGTCGTTTTTTTTCACCGCAAGGGCACCTGACTCCCCCGAAGGGACTGGTTTTCCCTGTTCATCAAGAAGCGCGCAGAGATGACCCGGCTGGGGTTTCCCACAGGAGCCTAGCTTAATCTTCATCCCCCGCATGTTAGAGACATACACCATGACCTCGGTCATCCCGATACCGTCATAGGCATCCAGGCCGAAGCGTCGTTTCCATTCCTTGATGACCTCCGGATTCAAGGGTTCACCTGCGGAGATACAATGACGAAGCGCGGAAAGATCATAGGTCTTCTCCGCGTTTTTTACGGTCAGGAACATCCGGTATGCTGTTGGCACCGATGCCAGGTTCGTCACCCGGTATTTCTCAAGCAGCTCAAACCAATGCACCGGGTCGAACTTCCCATCGTACACAAACGTGGAAATCCCCCATCGCCAGGTGTAGAGGAACCCGTTGCCCAGGGGGTAGATCCAGTTCAGATCCCCGGTATGGGCGACAAGATCAGTCTCCTGGACATCCTGCCAGTACTTCACGCTTGGGTCGTTGCCTGGGACCCATTGATGCAGATGCACCGCTCCCTTAGGGTTCCCGGTCGTCCCGGAGGTGTAACAGAAAAACGCGATATCCGTGTTTTTTGTCGCCGCGACATCCAGATGCACCGATGCATCCTTCATGAGCTCATCAAAGGAAAGATCCCCGGTCTGAGGCTCACCGACGACGATGATATGTTTCAGCGTCTTGCAGTTGAACTTAATCGCATGGACCTCCCGAGCGTATTTCGGGGTGGTGATTACAGCCTTGGCGCTGCTGTCATTGATCCGATACTCGATTTCATGCTCCCGGAACATGACGCTGGAGGGGATCGGCACAGCACCAATCTTCACGCCACCGAGGAATGCTATCTGAAACGCAGGGATGTTTGGTAAGCGTATGAGAAACCGGTCTCCTTTTTCAAACCCAAGGTTCTTTAACACGTTGCCGAACTTGTTTGACAGGTTCTTCAGATCCCCGAAGGTGTACCGGGCGGTCTGTCCTGCCGCGTTCTCCCAGTACAACGCCACCTTGTTACGGTTCTTGGAGGCGGCATGCTTATCGACGACATCAGCACCGATGTTGTATTTCCGTGGGATGTCCCATTTCCACTCTTTATATGTTTTTTCGTACTCAAACTCATCCATAGCTATTCACCTACCCGTTCTATGAAAGTGATGAAGAAAGAAAAAGGAGTTCAGGCAAGCAGACTTGCGGCGATCACCATGCGCTGCACCTCAGAGGTGCCCTCGTAGATCTCTGTGATCTTGGCGTCTCTGAATAACCGCTCCACGGTGTATTCCTTCGTGTAGCCGTATCCGCCATGGATCTGGACTGCTTTGATAACCGTGTCCATCGCGGTCTCCGAGGCGTAGAGTTTCGCCATCGCGGCTTCCTTTGAGAACCGCTCACCTTTGTCTTTGACGTAGGCCGCGTGATACACCAAGTACCGGGCTGCTTCGATACGGGTCGCCATATCCGCGATCATCCATTGGATCGCCTGGAACTTCGCGATGGGTTTGCCGAACTGCTCCCGCTGCTTTGAATACATAATACTCTCATCAAGGGCTGCTTGTGCGATGCCGACCGCCTGGGCGGCGATCCCGATGCGTCCTCCATCCAGGGTGCTTAACGCTATCTTAAAACCATCGCCTTCTTTCCCTAGAAGGTTCTCCTTGGGGACTTCCATGTTCTCGAAGATCAACTCAGAGGTCTGCGATGCGTTAATCCCAAGTTTGTCAAAGATGCTACCGACCTTAAACCCCTTGAAGGTGCTCTCAACGATAAACGCGCTTAACCCCTTGGTTCCCGCGTTTTTATCAGTCACCGCAAACACAATGATGATGCCTGCCTTCGGCCCACTGGTAATGAAGGTTTTATCCCCGTTGATCACGTAATGATTTCCTTTGAGCACCGCAGTCGTTTTCATCGCCCCCAGGTCTGAGCCGGCATTTGGTTCTGTTCCAGCGAACGCACCGATCCTCTCCCCCTTTGCTAGGATGGGGAGGTATTTCTTTTTCTGCTCCTCGGTGCCATATTTCATGATAGGCCAGGCGGCAAGGGAATTATGAACCGAGGTAATCACCCCAGTAGAAGCGCATTTACGTGAGATCTCCTCGACAACTGTCGCATAGCTAATCGTGTCAAGACCTGCGCCACCGTACAGCTGCGGGATGATGATACCAAGTAAGCCAAGTCCAGCCATTTTCTGAAGCGTCTTTGTCGGATACTCCCCTTTTTTATCAAGTTCAGCGGCAAGAGGTGCGATTTCTTTTTCAGCGAATTCCCGGACCATGTTGCGGATCATTTTCTGCTGTTCATTGAGTTCTAGTTTCATGGGGGTTGGAATCAAATCATGAAACATAAAGGTTTCTGTTAATTGCTCTTGAAGCATCTGTTGAAAACAGACTGGTTGTGTAAAAGAAAAAAATATAATACAGATAGAGGTTTAAGAACCTCGGTATGTCCCAGAAAAAAGGCTTCATCCATGTGTACACCGGCAATGGAAAGGGTAAAACAACCGCTGCGATCGGGTTAGGTGTCCGGGCCTCTGGTGCGGGTCTACGGGTGTTGATGATCCAGTTCATGAAAGGCCGTCGGTACAGCGAGCTAGATGCTCTGCAGCATCTGCAAAATTTCACGGTCAAACAGTTCGGACGTGACGAGTTCGTCTCAAAGGAAAAACCCGCGCAGGTGGATATCGACCTTGCCTCTGAAGGTCTTGCCTATGCAAAAAAGATGATCGCGCAACACACCTACGACCTGGTGATCCTTGATGAAATCAACGTCGCCGTCGACTATCACCTTCTCATGTTACAGGATGTTCTGGAGTTGATGCAGCACAAACCAGAGGCTCTTGAGCTGGTGCTCACCGGCCGGTACGCCGCCCCAGACATTATTAAAAATGCTGACCTGGTCAGTGAGATCCTTGAGATAAAACACCCCTATCAGAAAGGTGTGCTGAGCAGAAAAGGAATCGACTGGTAAAGAAATGGGAGAATGAGGTATGCAGACAGAAGACCATCTGAAGAAGCTCCAATTGAAACGATCAGAATGGGAAAAAAACCGGTATCTCAAAGCAGTAGAAGAGAACCCGGAACGGAAGAAGAAGTTCAAGAACCTCTCTGATCTTGAGATACACCCCCTGTACACACCAGGGGATATCGCATCACTTGACTACCTAAAGGATATCGGGTTCCCCGGGGAGTATCCCTACCTCCGCGGGGTACATCCGAACCTCTACCGGGGCAGGTTATGGACCATGCGGCAGTTCGCTGGGTTCGGCAGCGCGGAGGAGACCAACAAACGATACCACTATCTGCTACAGCATGGGGAGACCGGGTTAAGCGTCGCCTTCGACTACCCGACATTGTATGGGTATGACACGGACCATGCGCTCGCCCGCGGGGAGTTTGGGAAATGCGGTGTCGCCATCTCATCTCTCAAGGACATGGAGTTGTTGTTCCATGGCATCCCGCTTGATAAGATAACCACGTCGATGACGATCAACGGCCCTGCCGCCATCATCTGGGCGATGTATATCGCAAACGCGGAGAACCAGGGCATCAGCAAAGACACCATAGGGGGAACCATCCAGAACGACATCCTCAAGGAGTACATCGCGCAGAAATCCTACATCTTCCCCCCGGAGCCGTCCATGCGGCTCATCGTGGATACCTTTGAGTACGGCTCCAAGAGTGTGCCTCGATGGAACACCATCAGCATCAGCGGGTACCATATCCGTGAGGCTGGGTCCACCGCGGTCCAGGAGCTGGCCTTCACCCTTGGTGATGGCATCGAATATGTCAAGGCTGCCATGAAACGAGGATTGTTGATCGATGAGTTCGCACCCCGTCTGAGTTTCTTCTTCAACGCCCATAATGATTTCTTCGAGGAGATCGCCAAATACCGGGCAGCCCGACGGATCTGGGCAAAGGAGATGAAGGCACTGGGTGCCACAAAAACACGCTCCCTCTGGATGCGGTTCCATACGCAGACCGCGGGATGCTCTCTTACCGCCCAGCAGCCAGAGATAAACATCGTCCGCGTCACGTTACAAGCCCTTGCCGCGGTCCTTGGCGGCACGCAATCCCTGCATACCAACTCCATGGATGAGGCACTCGCCTTACCCTCTGAGAAGGCGGTACGCATCGCGTTGCGCACCCAGCAGATCATCGCGGAGGAAAGCGGGGTGACCGACACCGTTGATCCCCTTGGGGGCTCCTATTACATTGAATGGCTGACTGAAAAAATGGAAGAAGAGACCTACAAGTATTTCGACAAGGTTTCGGCACTTGGCGGGGTGATCCCAGCCATCGAGAAAGGCTTCTTCCAGCGGGAGATAGCGGAAAGCGCGTACCGCTACCAGAAAGAGACTGATGAGAACCAGCGGGTCATCGTCGGTGTGAACCGCTATAAACTCGATGAGGACCTCTCCATCCCCTTGCTGAAGATGGATGAAAAAGGAGAGGAACGGCAGATTCACCGATTACAGACACTGCGCAAAGAACGGGATAACACAAAAACCCAGAAGCATCTCCAGGAGCTACGCAAGGCTGCTGCTGGGAATGAGAACCTCATGCCTTTTATCCTACGTTGCGTTCATAGTTATGCGACCCTTGGGGAGACCTGTGATGTGCTCCGCGAGGTGTTCGGTGAGTATAAGGAACAAGCGATTTACTGATGAGGGAAAAGAACCATGAAGAAAAAAATCAGGGTGCTCGTCGCAAAACCAGGCTTAGACGGCCATGACCGTGGTGCCAAGATCGTCGCCCGTGCGCTCCGGGACGCTGGCATGGAGGTGGTGTACACCGGCCTGCATCAGACCGCGGAGCAGATCGTCAACACCGCGCTGCAGGAGGATGTCGACGTGGTCGGCTTAAGCCTGCTGTCTGGTGCCCATATGACCTTGTTTGTCGATGTCGCCATGCTTTTGAAACAGAAACAGATGGATGATGTGTTAATCGTCGGCGGCGGTATCATCCCTCTTGAGGATGTGCCCCGGTTGAAGAACGCAGGCATCGCAGAGGTGTTCGGCCCAGGCACCCCAGTGGAGGATATTGTAAGCTACATTAAGAAGAACGTGAAACGATGACGGATCTAGCTAAAAAGGTGATCGCTGGGGACCAACGCTCCATCGCTCGGTTGATCACCTTGGTCGAAAACGATGATGCTGATGCCGTAGAAACCATGAAACAGATCCATGCCCATACAGGTCATGCGACCGTCATCGGCGTCACTGGTGTCATGGGCAGTGGTAAAAGCTCCCTTCTCTTCGAACTCACACTCTCATATCGTAAGGAAGGTAAAAAGGTCGGGATCATCGCCATTGACCCGACCAGCCCGTTCAGCGGAGGCGCGCTGCTCGGGGACCGTATCAGGATGACGGACCTGTCCACGGATGAAGGAGTGTTCATCCGCAGCATGGGCACCCGGGGGATGATGGGGGGCCTGACCAGCGCGTTGTATGATGTCGTCGAGATCCTTGACGCCGCCGGGATGGATATCATCCTCATCGAGACCGTCGGGGTTGGACAAGATGAAGTCGACATCGTCAAGATAGCGGACACCACCCTGGTGGTGCTGGTCCCTGGATTGGGTGATTCTGTGCAGACCATCAAGGCAGGTCTCATGGAGATCGCTGATATCTTCGTGGTCAACAAGGCCGATAAACCAGGTGTGGAGCAGACGGTTGCTGAGCTGGAGTCCATGCTTGACCTGGTCAGTGAGCATGATCGACGCACACCGATTGTCGCGACCTCTGCTAAAGAGAGAAAAAACATCGATGTGTTGAAAGAGAAAATTCAGGAGCATCAGCAGTACCTCAAGAAAAGCACTCTGTTTCAGACACGCAGACGACAGCGTTACGAAGCAGAGCTTATCGAGATCATCAGGAAACGGCTCATGGACTTCATCTTCGATGAGAAGAAACTAAAGACCACGGTTGATTGTTGTATCGATCAGATCTCAAAAAAGGAGCTTGACCCGTACACTGCTGCAGATCAGATCCTTGGGAAAATCCTGAAATAAAAAAGGAAAGGAGGAGTGATTCCTCCGTGTTTGTTTTTTTTTTTATTCGTAGGTCGTCGAGATCAGTTGCATGTTGATGTTGTTGATGACCGGCAGGATGGTTTCGAAGTTGCCTTGTATCCGGACGACGTTGCCAGCGGCAGGGGCATAGTAGCAATTCCCCCCAAGCTCAAACAGAGAAATGTTGAAGGCTTGGAACGTGCCTGCGGGGACGGTGATTTCTTCGGTGTTGGGGCAGTAGAACACGTTGGTCATGACCGGGACGAATATGACGTTGCCACCAAGCAGGTTGTCTAACGCCTGGCTGATGTCGATGACTGGGAGTAACGCCGCTATCTCTGCGGGGAGGAATGGTCTGTTCAGTAGCGTAGCAATGTAGTTGATGATGTAGATAAGGGTGAAGAGCTTTGATTGCACGGTGCCGGTGGCGGTGAGGTTGGTTGCCGAGAAGTTCCAGAACATCCCGGTCGTCAATGGGAATTTGAGTATCCCGACTGCAGTGTCAGAGTTCAGTGTAAGATCAGTTGTCATCTTCACGGAGAGGACCTTGAGCCAGTCTGGTAAGGTCAGGTAGGGTTGTTGGATGATGTCCAGGTTGAATTTCTGGTCGGTAAAGGTGAAGGTGAAATCCTTTATTCCGAGGGTTGTTTTTTCGATTTTAATAGAGCCTGCGATCGCCAGGTCTGAAAACGACACAGAGATGTTGATGGAGTCTTCTCCTTGGTAGGTCCATATGTGTCCATCGCCGTTCATCGTCGTCTCAAAGGACAGCGTGTAGACATCGCCGGTTGCATCAGTGACTATCAAGGG
>CAYXPY010000031.1:13083-25516 GCA_964467345.1 uncultured Thermoplasmatales archaeon
TCTCCAGGTCGCAGGCGGAGGCAAGATCGATGTCTGCACCGGTGTTGACCAGTTTTTTGATAAAGCAGGTCTGCACCCCTGATTTTGAGGCGATTTTCTGGGCTATTTTTTCGGTTTCTTCCAGGAGTTTTTCTGGTTCGACGATTTTGTTGACTAGGCCGATGCGTAACGCTTCCTGGGCATCGATGGGATCTCCGGTGAGGAGCAGTTCGTTTGCTTTGAGGGCACCGACTTTGCGGGGGAGCCGCTGAGTGCCGCCGAAGCCAGGGTGGATGCCTAGGTTGATCTCTGGTTGGCCGATCTTGGCTGTATTTGATGCGATGATGAGGTCGCAGGCCATCATCACCTCGCAGCCGCCGCCGAGGGCATAGCCGTTGACCGCGGCGATGTACGGTAGTCGAGAGGCTTGGATACTCGCAAGGAGGTGATGACCCTTGGTTGCGAACTGGTGAGCCTCAAGACTGTTCATGTGTTGCATCTGTTTGATGTCTGCCCCTGCGATGAAGGCTTTGTCTTTGCCGGTGAGGATCGCGACATGGATACTAGCATCGGTTTCCAGGTCCTGGACCGCGCTGGTGAGCTCTTTGATGGTTTCAGTGTCTAATGCGTTAAGCACCTGCGGGCGGTTCATGGTGATCGTGGCAATGCTGTTTTTCTTTTCGACAAGGATGTTCTTATAGGTCATGGGGGTCACCGTGGGGGGTAGTCGTAGAATCCTTTGCCGGTTTTCCGGCCCAGGTAGCCTGCCTGCACCATCTTCTTTAGCAATGGGCAGGGGCGGTATTTGGAGTCGCTAAAGCCTTCATAAAGCACGGTAAGGATGTTGAGGCTGACGTCAAGGCCGATCAGGTCAGCTAGTTCCAGTGGTCCCATAGGATGGTTCATCCCCAGTTTCATGACATTGTCGATGGATTGAACAGTGCCGGTCCCGTCTTGGAGACAGAAGATCGCCTCGTTGATCATGGCGAACAACACTCGGTTGGAGATAAACCCGGGTCCGTCGTTGACCTCGATGGGGGTTTTTCCCATTTTTTCTGCTAGCTGCGTGATGACTAGGGTGGTTTCATCTGACGTGCGCAGTCCTCTGATGACCTCGACGAGCTTCATCAAGGGTACCGGGTTCATGAAATGCATGCCGATGAACCGGTCAGGTCGTTTCGTCGATGAGGCAAGATCTGTTATCGGGATGGTGGAGGTGTTTGATGCAAACAAGGCGTCTTTCTTGCAGATCGTATCGAGTTTCTTGAAGACTTCTTTTTTTATGGCTGCTTGTTCGACGATGGCTTCGATGATAAGGTCAGCATCCGTGAACTCTTCGAGACGGGTCGTCCCATGGATGTGCCCCATGATCTGTGTTTTATCCTCCGGGGTCATCTTGCCTTTTTCGACGCTTTTGTCAACGAATTTTTCGACAGAGGCCAGACCTTTTTTCACATACTCGTCTTTGACATCATGCAGGAGCACGTCGTAGCCTGCTTGTGCGCTGACCAGGGCGATCCCATGTCCCATGGTGCCTGCACCGATGATGCCTATCTTTTTGATATTCATGATTTATTTTCCCTCCGTTCGTTCCACGATCAGGGAGACGGCATGACCCCCGCCAAGGCAGATGGTTGCCAGCCCCCGGTGTTCCTTCTGCTGTTTCATCGCATGTAGTAAGGAAACAAGGATCCGTGAGCCGCTGCTGCCGATGGGATGACCCAGGGCGATAGCGCCCCCATGAACATTGAATTTCTCTTTGGGGATGCCGATTTCTTTGATGAGGGCGGCGGAGGCTGAGGAGAACGCCTCGTTATGCTCCACCAGGTCGATGTCATCGATCGTCAGGTTCATTTTCTTAAACAACGCTTTGACTCCAGGGATGGGTGCCTCCATGACCAGCTCTGGTTTCACCCCAAAGGTGTTGTATCCTTTGATGGTCCCCAGGATCTCAAGATGGTGTTTCAGCGCGTGCTGCTTGCTCATGACGACGACAGCGGAGGCGCCATCCGTGATCTGTGAGGCGTTACCCGCGGTGATCACCCCGCCTTCCTTGAAGAATGGTTTTAACGCAGCAAGGCTTTCAGCGGTGGTATCCTTCCTGATGCCTTCATCGGTCTTAAAAATCAACGGGTCTCCTTTCTTTTGTTTGATCTGGATAGGGACGATCTCGTCAGTGAATTTGCCTGACTCTGTAGCCTGGGCTGCCTTCTGATGGCTTATCAGGGCGATCTCATCGCAGTCTTTTCTGCTGATGTGGTATTTCTCTGCGACGATCTCCCCGGTCATACCCATATGGAAGTTGTTGTACACATCCCAGAGGCCGTCATGGACCATGCCGTCGATGAGTTTGCCATCGAAGATCCGATACCCGAACCGTGCCTTGTCCAACAGATAGGGGCAGTTGGTCATGCTTTCCATGCCACCTGCGATGATACAGTCCGCCTCCCCGAGCTTTATCGCCTGGGCAGCGAGGATGACTGCTTTGAGTGAGGAGCCGCAGACCTTGTCGACATGCAGACAGCCGACCTCGTAGGGGATGCCTGCGGCGATCGCTGCTTGTCTGGCGACGTTTTGGCCAAGGCCAGCAGAGACGACGTTTCCCATGATGACTTCGTTGACGTCACCAGGTTGTATCTTGGCGCGTCGTACCGCTTCTTGTATGACGATGCCTCCGAGCTGGGGGGCTGAGAAGGTCTTTAATGCTCCATCGAACTTGCCTTGTGCTGTGCGTACAGCAGCTACGATGACTGCTTCATTCATACTGTTTGTTACCTCCACCATTGAATTTTTTGTTCCGGAGAAAGCAATCCGGTGTCGATTTAAAACATTTTCCAAAAGTCGCTGTGTGGTCTGTTAAAAAAAAATTAGGGGGAAGGGAAAAAAATTAGGGGGATAATATGAAGAACGTTAAACGTCCCTTCCTCCTCTCCTTGTGAACTCCTTCTCTTAAACATCTCATATTGCATTTATCTTCTGATATACGTTATCATGTATACAATTGTCATTTAAAAAACTTTCGAAATTCTAATTCATCAGTTTTTCTCGGAGAAACGACAGACAGTCATTTTGTGATTTTTCCCCCATATCTTTATTAATCATTCTGAACAAAAAGAGGATGTCACTAAGTAACATGATAAAGAATAACAGGAATGGAAGGGAATGGACCGCATCATAAAAACGACGTTACTTGGCATCCTGCTACTTTTTCTGAGCATTAGCACCATTGCTCCGAACGTACAGGCACTCAGCATCACCAAAGAAACCACCACGTCCTTCCGCATCCAAGACGCCATCAACCAGGCCACACCCGGATCGACCATCCAGATCCCCCCAGGAACCTACACCGAGACGCTTCGCATCGACAAACCACTCCACCTCAAAGGATACCAAACACAAACGTTCCTCGAACCGACATCAGCAGAAAACAGCTACGGCATCTGGATCACCGCGCAAGGAGTCAGGCTCAGCGACCTTTCCATCACCAACCATGCAGCAGGGCTCTACACCACCGCAGTCAAGATCAGTGCAGAGCACACCATCCTGCAGAACTGCACCATCCAGAATACCCCTATCGGGGTCGCGATCTGGAGCAACCAGAACAGTCTTACCCACTGCCAGTTCATCGACTGCGAGGATGAAGGAATCGTCCTGCTCGGAAGCATCACAACACCCTGTTCCAACAACACGATCGCCTCCTGCGTCTTTTCACGGAACTGCGACGGCATCGAACTCCAATACGCCTCATACACCACTATCACCGGCTGCCGGTTCGAACATCACACCCACGCAGGCATCGACGCCATACACGCAGACAACAACCACAACACGATCAACGACTGCGTCTTTACCGACAATCAGGCATGCGGCATCTACCTTCACAGATCGCATTATAACGTAATCACAGACTGCTGGTTCTCCGGAGATACACTCACCGTGCACGAAGGAACACACAACACCCTCCAGAACAGCACTGGAGCATCCATCCGCCTTCTCAAAGACACAAGCCTTACCATCGACCAGTGCACACAGACCAGCTACTCAGAGACCATGACATATCCAACCTCGTACCAAAGCATGCAACAAAGCCTAGGGACACACAGCGAAACAACAACCCCATCCAAAATGAATGTGATTCTTCAGAACCTGCTCTTACGGTTTCCCCTCATCCAGATGCTCTACGAACGGCTCACGACCAGTCAATAGGAAAAAGAATTCGGACTAGTTCTTATTCTTCTGATTCCCCATGGAACAACTCAACAATCGCGGGGGAGAGGTAAATCTTCTTGTTCTTCGACGTCTCATGCGCACGCAGGATATCATGACGGAGAAGCTCCCGGACGATCCGATACTTCGTCATCCGACTCACACCATCCGAATAGCCTAACAATCCACAGAGCTGATCAGTGCTTCGAATCACACCAGCGATACTTTTACTGCGCGCGTTCTTATGCAACAGAAACACAATCGTCACCAGACTTGCATACGTCGAAGGTTTCAGAGGATGCGTCGTTGTTTTCTTACTCATGGTTCCACCACGAAGAGACAACCATCTTCATACTAATATAATTGTATGTATATAATGGCTACAAAGAGAAAGCAGACAGGGAATTTATAGATATCGGTAAATAACCATGCCACGGAGCAACCACTCTTGTTGACATACACCTCTGAAAGACACCAAGAACAGCTTTCAATCGAAGCGGTATCTCTTGGTAAAACAAAAAGTTTCTTTAAAGAAAAAAGGGACCAATAAGGAAAAATATCTCGTTAATTAATGTTGTCGATCCAATTATGGATGTAAGTAAGATCCGCATTCTCAGATTCACTAAGGGAATCAAGATCAACAGGGGAGGCTTGGAATATCATCAGATTGCGTAATGTTTCTGTTCGCTGTAAATCCGCGCTAGGCTGACGAAGGGGTGGTCGGACTGATTTTTTGTATGTGGACCGTCTGATGTGTCGGACGGCGCTTCCAAGTTTATGCACCTGAGGTTTGATAAAAGCGATACATCGTCTGACAACTGTTTTGATGCCTCTTGCGATTTTTTGAATAAAACGGTACAACCAATTCATCGAATACACCAGGGATTGTCCGATGAATCGGAATGGTATCTTTTTACCGGTAAATGAGAATAACAATAGGACGAGTGTAAAGATTGCTCCGATGAGCAGAATGGTTAAAAGAAGAGAAAGAGGATTTGCCTGCTGCTCAACAGGTGCTTGTGGCAGTGCAGTGACTGCGACATTGATTTTTTTATTATAGATGCCCCCAAGAAGATCCATGACTTCAAGAGTCACCGTATACAGACCAGGGGTGTTATAGGTATGAGCCGCCGTTTTACCCGCACTGGTGTTTCCATCACCAAACTCCCAGTTGTAGGAAACAATAGCACTTCCCGGTATGGAACAGTCCGATGCATCGAATTGGATAAGTTCATTGGGGGATATGACATCAGATGAGGTATGTATCTCTACGACAATCGGTTCATCATCAGTAGCCTGTGAGACGATGACGCTGAGAGGTTCAGACCAACTGCTATTCAGACCTTTTTGATCTTGTGCGATGACGCTGATGTTATAGGAAGACGCGTTCGTCCAAGTATGTGATAATGATGCGGTGACATTGGAGGGCAATAAGCCAGTCCAATCGCTATAGGTTCCATCTCCCCAATCGAATCGGAGTCGGATCATATCATTGACGTCAGCATCATACGCAGTGCTGATGTAATAATAGTTACCACCAGTTTGTATTTGTGTCGGACCTGTGGGTTTTTGTGGGGCATTGGGTGGGGTGCCTTCCGGGTTATACGGAGGGATCGTTTCATTTGATGGAACATCCCCATCACTGGGGGGTGTGCCACCTCCACCACCAGGGGGTGTTGATGCTGGATCACGCTGCGTTGTAAAGGTGAACCAACGACGGGTCCATGAAGAACCATCAGTCGCATTCACCCACCATCGATACGTCGTCCCATACGCAAGACCAGAAACAGTACAATACTTCGTGCTCCCATAGACAGTATTTACGGATATCTTTCCTACATTCGGATGGGTCTGAATCGTATAACTAAAAGACTTGCCTTCAGGGTCAGTGATATACAGCGAAAGAGCCTCTGTCTTAATCGGAACATTAGTTGAACCATTGGCAGGGGACATCGATGAAAACACCGGGGGATTGTTTGAGGGATTTGATGCTGTGGTAAAAGTGTACGTGCGACGGGTCCATGAAGAACCATCAGTCGCATTCACCCACCATCGATACGTCGTCCCATACGCAAGACCAGAAACAGTACAATACTTCGTGCCACTATAGACACTATTCACAGAGATGCTGCCGATGTTCGGTCGGGTCTGAATCGTATAACTAAAAGACTTCCCCTCAGGATCGGAGATATATAACGAAAGAGCTGACGTGCTCAGTGGAACATTTGTCGAGCCATCCGCTGGAGACATCGATGAAAACACCGGGGGATTGTTTGAGGGATTTGATGCTGTGGTAAAAGTGTACGTGCGACGGGTCCATGAAGAACCATCAGTCGCATTCACCCACCATCGATACGTCGTCCCATACGCAAGACCAGAAACAGTACAATACTTCGTGCCACTATAGACACTATTCACAGAGATGCTGCCGATGTTCGGTCGGGTCTGAATCGTATAACTAAAAGACTTCCCCTCAGGATCAGTAATAGTAAGTGAAAGACTCGGTGTGCTGATCGGAACATTAGTTGAACCGTCCGCTGGAGACATCGAAGAAAACGCAACAGGATTATTTGTAGTAGAGATATACTCATACGCTCCGATATCAATCCCGTTTCCTTGTGGTCGGGCAACACCATCGAAATCAGTTGAGGCCGAGTTACTAAGAGATCCAGCATCTATAGCAGGGGAAGAGCTCTGTAAATGATAATTTATGTTATTCAAACTTATTAGTTTTGGATCATTGAGGATGTAATTACTTCCCCAGGACTTATCAGCCCCGTTTTTCCAGAGGTTATGTCCTATGTCACCATACCGATAGTAGAGATTATTTTTTAGGGTTAACCGTCCGGAAATTTCTGTTGATCGGAGTTCTTGGAAGCAGATTAAATAATAGGCTGTTCCTGAAATGATGTTATTTGAAATGACAGTATTGACGATATTACTTGCGGATGGAAATATCCGTATCGGTGAGTTACTTGATCCACCATTATAAATCGTATTACAATAAATGTAAACGTTCCTAAAAGGACAATTATAAAAAGAATCTATACCTCGGAAACCAGTATGACCTGCGAGATATGACAACGCTATGACATTATTATAGATAGAGATGTCCTCGATTGATCCTCCTGATTCAGGGCGTTCAGCGCCGATGACGATACCGCATCCACCGTATCCAGTGATGGTATTACAATAGACAGAGATGCCATAATTCTTTTTATTAAATCCGTCGACATAGATCCCGATATGGTTATAATCCCATTGGAATGCAGGTGATGAGAGAGACGTATGAATGGTATTATGATGGATTTGACCGCTGTTGCTGCCGCTTTTTACATCGATTCCTTCTTTGCCATACTGGCTTAGGGTGTTATGATGAATGTTGAATCCTTGGACATTGGAAAAGGAAATAGCTTCTTGCGGGCTTAACGTGTGGGTATCATCATAGGCATACCCATTATTCACATCATACACAACATTGTTGTCAAACTCAACATTGCGGACATATTTTGAGGGTTGACTGCCGCTGTAACAGTAGATCCCTGAGGATTCACAGTCATGGATTGTACAATGATCAATCCGGATGCGGTTGATCTCACCACCGTTCAGAAATATCCCGTGGCTTGTGGTGCGTTTTATTTCAAAGCCGGTGATGCGAATGTAACTGCAGCCATCCTTAAATTGAAAAATCCCATCGTAATCATTCCCGAGACCGTAACCATCGACAACCACAGCTTCGTTGTTATACGGTTGGAATGTTATCCAGGCACTTGATGTTCCTTGGACATCCGAAAAAGTGATTTTTTCTCTGTAGGTGCCCCCTCTGACGTACACCTTGTCTCCTTGAGTCACCATGTTTGCTGCTTTCTGTATGGTTCGCCAGGGGCTTGAGAGCGTTCCTGGATTATTATCAGAACCACCAGTCGATACATAGTATGTCGATCCGGCGGCTGATGCTGAAAAAACAAAAAATTGGGTAAACACTAAGGAAAGAACTGATACTATACATAAGAACCAAACAATATATTTGTTCTTAATCACCTTTGTTTCCGCGTTCATATTTGCTCTCTATCAATCGGTCGTTAATTTAAATTTTGTGTTTAGCTTTTGCTCTACTCTACTCCTATTCAGAAGGATTTTAAAAGGAGAAATTCTCTCGAATTGCATCTCCTTGGCTTAGGATCCCTCGTCAAAGTATATCGCATTTTAATATAAATATTTTTTCTATAATACTTTTCTACAATATTAATAAAATTATGGAAATAAATATATGTCGCTACATCATTATTATTTTGAGTTCAGTCTATTTATTAAAAATCCATTTTTACTAATCATAACGTATGCTTAACAGACATTGTCAAGCTATAAGAAAAGAAAAATAAGCCAATGAAATTTAAAAAGAGAATATGTTTATTATATAAATCATTTAAATAAATCTAAAAAAAACAAAATACCGTTAGATGAAACAGTCTATTCTTCCGTTTTTTTCTCCCGATTAGAGGTTTTTTACAGTTAATGAATGTTGTGTTGTGAAACCTTTTCGATAAATCTTGCGTGGCAAGTTCTCAGTCTGATTAACTGACAACTGTGAACGTGTTGATACCGGATCTGATACTATTCCCCATGGTATCTCTGGCCCATATGAAATACTGATATGTTCCGATTTGATTGTACATATTAGTAAGATAGTAGTTCGTGCCTTGCGCTGTTGTCGCATTGATGTATACTTGATCGATGTAGACCCATTTAGTACCACCTTGAGCATCGCATTCGAACCGGATTTTCATATTTGTAGGGAAATTGTATTTCGTTTCATTTATCCAGGTTACACCATGGTAGAAAACATCATTGTCAAATGGTTTGTCAGAAGGTCTATATCCTTGTGTCCCGGGTTTGATGTAATTATCGACGATTTGCCAGTGCTGTCCATCGTAATATTTCACCCAGAAATTCGTCAGATTCGTCATGTTATGAGCGATGAACCAGAAATCGACCTTGATGCTGGTGTATCGAGGCGTGTTAACATCAATGGGTTGGGTCAGGTAAAACGAGGAGTCCAAACCGAGAAAATCTTGGATTTTTACGGCATGGGTACCTTGATGTGCATAGGTTCCACCAGTATATATTGAACATGAGGAGCCACCTTTGGTGTAATTCCCCCACCCTGATTCAAAATCATCAAAGGTAAGCCTTGTCCATGACGGAGTACCACCTGATGCAGTGAGATTTGTTTTCTGACCATTCGGGGCGGTGACATTCACCTTCACATTAGTTACCGATGTGCCATCTGTGACCGTACAAGAGATGTTCACAGTGCCACCTGAGGGTATCTCAGAAGGTGTGGCAACAATGTTTGAAATCTGTGGTGACGCAAGGGTCGTAAAACGATATGTTTTTTCTGTAACCAGCCGATCTCCGTACGGATCAAAGGCTGTGACACGCCAGTAATACGTCTTATTCTTCATATTCATCGTTGAGGTGGATATGTTATACCACCCATTCCCAACAGTATGATACTCAGCGATTGTATTCCATGTTCCTGATGCATTTGTACTAATGGTGATGTTCATAAGATCATACCGATAATCAATAACGCGGACTCGTAACATCGGGTTAAGGGACACATCCTGAGCCTCGTCAGCCGGTGAAACAGATTTAATAATCGGTTGTGGTGCGCCGAGGGGAGGAACGTATACACCGGCCCCAGTGCGTTGTTCACTATAGAATTGATTATTTGTTCTGACACGTGGTGATGGTGCATATGCTGATGTGTCATAACACCGTAAAAGACCGTTTCCTGCTAGAACAATAAGTTCGTTTTGCCAGTCGTTATCGACATCCTGGACAAGCGTTGTATCCATCCCATAGCAGTTCGTAATCGTCTCTATTAATGTCCCATTACCGTCGAAGATTTTCGCTCCTCGAGACATACTGATAATTTCGAGTTTCTCATCACCGATGACATTTGCCATTTTTGGTGGTTCCGAGGCATTGCCAAGTGAAATATTTGAATCCCAAGCTCCGATTTTCCACATGCGTGCTGGACCATCGGTTCCGCTGATAAATTCACATATTCCGTCATTATTGATATCATAGACGGGGAAATTTGAATGTGATCCCAAACCGGTGATACGATTGTTCCAGTACCCTGGCATTTTGTCCCTGGTTGCTCCATCTACAACAAAAAGTCCGCCGTTGTTCGAAGATTGTTGAGATGCTAGTGCATCAAGAACCCCGTCGTTATTGACATCAACGAGGACCATGGAATGGCTACTGCAGGTGACTGCATCTTGATACCAGAGGAGTTTGAACGTTTCAGCATCATAGCATTGCATTCCTAAACCGAATTGTCCTTCGCGCCGATAATCAGCACATCGATCGGTAAGGTAGAGTTCAAATTTTCCGTCATTGTCTGCGTCTGCGACAGCGATACCACCCCAGCAGGGCCTCCATACAAACGTCTGTTGAACGACAGCCCCATCGGTCCCTCGTAGTTTCCGTAAACGACCATTACTATTGATTCCACGGAAGAAATCACCTGAACAAATAAACACATAGGGGTATCGATTACCATCGATATCTGCGATGCAGAGGTATTTTCCCCCGGATTCTTGATTTGCTATCCAGTAGACAGACCCATTATTGGCATGTAGTGCAATCGTTTTCCCATTATTTAAAAAGGTCTCACTTCCGGAAATGACCATCTCAGGGATACCATCGTTATTCAAATCCCCTAATTCAAACGGTGAGTGATAGATTATTTCATTGTTATAATACTGCCAGATGAGTGCGCCTGTTAATCCATTGACACAGAAAGCTTTTCCCACACCAGTTCCAAACACTTCGTAAACACCGTCGTTATTCACATCAACAGCGAGTGGTGCAATTGAGGTTGCCACGTTTGCGTTATAACTCCATTTTAACACAAATGGTTGAACGATAAAGCTATATGTGTTATTGACCCAGAATGTCCCATCGTGCACATGGATGCTCCAGAAATATTTTTTGTTTTTTATTTCCATATTGGTGGTGTTCTGAGCATACATCTTGTTTCCATCGGTTTCTGAACCAATGGTCTGCCAGGATCCTGACGCGTTTGTTTTAAAAATGACTGTTAAGGGATCGTTTTCTGCATCGTTGACTGTGATTCTTAATCTTGGGTTGTAGGGGACAATCTGGTTGCCGGTGGGATAGGCGTTTGAAAGAGTCGGTGGGGTGGTTATGTTTTGGACGGTCCTAAAATTATAGGTTTTATTTGTCCATTGACCAGAGCCTAAGGGATCAATGACGTGAACACTCCACCAGTATTTTTTGTTGTATTGGTTCATCTCTGATGTTGGTTGACTATATCTCCCAGAGGTTCCATATTGTGTGCCCCCTATTTGATGCCAGACACCTGTGGAGGCATTAGTTTTGAAAATGATGTTCATATTATCGTTTTCAGTGTCTGACACCGAAATAGCAAGCACAGGATTAAACCCAATGCCGCCTGAATTATTACCTGGGGAAGGATTCGTTTGAAGAGGTGCAGTGTTGCTCAGCAGTGTTGTAAATGAGAATGTCTTGTTTTTCCAGTAGTATCCATCGGTGGCACTGACATGCCAGTCATAGGATGTTCCATAGGAGAGTGGCGTCGTCGTGATTGGAATGGTAATGGTCGTCCCACTGTTGATATCATCACCAGTCTGGACACCACCGATGATATCGGGGGTCGTTGTAATCGTACATGCCATGAGATCATTATCTGGGTCTGTTAACATAAAACTCAGATGAGAAAGCGTAATCGGAACATTCATGGCCCCGTTCAGCGGTTGTTCATTTGAAATCACTGGTGAATGGTCTTGCGAAATGATTTCTTCAAGCCCAACATCGTAAAAGCCTGAGGGGTTGTTTTGGTTATTGTAACATGTCGTAACCCATCCGCTGGTTCTTGCGATGTTTGAAAAACGTACTTCATCAAGAGTACCATAAAACTGCCTTCCACCTGTTGATCGATCGCCTAGATACATTCCTTCAGATGGCCACACGGGTGGCGGGCATGTCTTGATTCTCGCCACGTTGTTTACATAGAGATATGCAATGGAATCGCTATACGTTAATACCACATGGTACCAGGTGTTAAGTGAGATGGTTCTCCCATCGCTGATCCCGTTGATATAATACTGCAGAAAGGTACCAGTTAATTGAATGAATACCCCTTGCGAGGAGCCAGATCGCTGAGAGATGAAATACCGTGCACCGTTCTGTG
>CAYXPY010000032.1:0-23693 GCA_964467345.1 uncultured Thermoplasmatales archaeon
TTGGGGTAAAAGCGGTAATTACTAATGATGGAACAATGGATGTGAATGATATCGCTTGGCAAATCCACGTGGAAGGCGGCATCCTCGGGATGATCAATAAAACCGTGAATGGGACCATCGACATCCCTGCAGGAGAAACCGTAACTGTGAGTACAGGAATGCTCTTGGGATTCGGCGCTATCTCTATCATCGCTACTGTAGCTGGTAAAGAACAGACCGCTGAAGGGACACAGCTCATCATCTTCTCAATGGTGAAAAAGTAGGGGGAATCCGTTCCCCTTCTTTTTCTTTAAAAAGGGAGGAAAAGAAACATGAGAAACAAAATCGTAGGAATAGTAGTATGTATGCTGGTGATAGCTACTGCGATACCCGCAGTCATATCGATAAAAAATAGTGAGATAGATACACAGGAGACCGGTCATCCTTTCATCGGGCGAAGAGCGCTTAGCACTCTATCAGATATTGAATCATATATAAATACTCAGATTGATGCAAAAGTCCCAAGCCATCCTCTGACAAACAGAGGGGATTGGGGTTGGATTGAAACAGAAAAGATTACCATTCCAGAGGGAGGACAAAAATATTTTGGTCTTGACGTTGCGATTGACGGTGATACCGCCCTCGTCGCTGCACCAGGTGATGATAATTGGAATGGATCTGTTTATGTGTTCACACGTGTTTGGAGCTGCGAGGGTTCTACCTGGACGCAACAACAAAAACTCACTCCCTCAGATCCTGGGGTAAATGATTGCTTTGGTGTTCGTATTGCTCTGCAAGGAGATACGGCGCTCATCGGAGCAGACGATGAACTCTCGCAGGACGACCCCGGCGCTGTCTACGTGTTTACCCGTACAGGGAGAAACTGGACAGAGCAACAAATACTCACTCCTTCAGATGGCAATCCATTAGATGGGTTTGCTGATCCCGATTTTGATGGGGACACCGCTATCATCGGAGCAATTTTTGATGATGACATGGGAGTCGATGCAGGAGCTGCGTACGTGTTCACCCGGACGGGTACCACCTGGACCCAACAAGCAAAACTCTACGCAGCGGATCCTGGTGAATCAGAATGGTTTGGTTATGATGTTTCTGTTGATGGCGACACTGCCCTCATTACCACCTATGATTGGTGGAACGATACAGAAACCCCGGGGGCAGCCTATGTCTTTGTCCGCAACGGAACCACTTGGACTCAGCAAGCAAAGCTCGTCGGATCTGACACTGTACCAGGGGATACATTCGGTATTTACGCGGTTATCGATGGTGACACTGCTATCGTCGGGGCACCGAATGACGATGAAATCGGACTTTATTCAGGGTCAGCGTTCGTGTTCACTCGTACAGGTACCACATGGACCGAACAAGCAAAACTCCATGGTTCAGATGAAGATGCGTATGACTGGTTTGGCGGTGCTCTATCTCTTGAAGGTGACACGCTCTTTATCGGAGCAGCGGATGACGAAGAACTTGGAGCCGGTTCCGGTTCTGAATACGTATTCACCCGTACAGGTACGACTTGGACCGAGCGGCAGTATCTCCTTGCATCAGACGGCAAACCAAACGATAATTTTGGCTGGCCTGTTTATCTCGATGGCAACACCGCGTTTATCGGAGCATATTACGATCCTGACCATGGACCCAATTCCGGATCAGTTTATATATTCACAAAAACTGATTTAACATTCAGCATCACTGGCGGTCTTGGGATAAAAGCAGTCATCACAAACGCGGGAACTACAAAGGTCAATAATGTGCCCTGGTGGATCCATGTGGAAGGCGGCTTGCTTGGATACATGAATAGAACCATGAATGGAACAATCAGCATGATTGCGGGAGAGAAAATATCGGTGGGAAAAATGATATTGTTTGGGTTCGGTCCGATCACGATCACTGCGAAAGTAGCGGATGAAGAACAAACCATCACAGGAACACAAATTCTGTTGTTTTCAATGGTGAAAAAGTAGGGGGAATCCGTTCCCCTTCTTTTTCTTTAAAAAGGGAGGAAAAGGAACATGAGAAAAAAGATCATAGGAATCGTAATGTTTATGCTGGTAGCCACAACCGTGGTATCTGCGACACAGGTCGATGTGACAAAAACGATAGAAACGAAACCATCCGGGGAAATGTCGCATTGGAAGACGACCATTCAAGCATCATCGGAACCTGCCTTGTTTGACTGGTGGTGTGTCGATCAAAAACAAACACATCAGGATAGATATGGTATGACACTAACACCACCTGCGATATATGCCCAACGTTTCACCCCGACAAAAGATAAACTCACTGCGGTCTCATTATTTATTTTCAAAGGTGGGGCTCCTCCAGGTTCAGTTCTCATAACTGTTTCCATTAAAGACAATTTAACCGGGTCAGATCTTGCGACAAAAACAATAGACACCAGTGCGGTTACAATTAAGAGTAAGGGTTCATGGGTGTTGTTTGATTTTGAAGATATTTCACTCATTCCAGAGAATACCTATTACCTTGTGTGTTCAGGTGACGCTGGTGATGATACCAACGCCTATTGCTGGTTTTATTCCGATAATGATACATATACCCGGGGAGACGCATGGATAAAATTTTCTGAGACTTCAGTCTGGGTGACACTGGAACAAGCAGGGATTGGAGCGGATTTCTGTTTCAAGACCTATTTCCGAAAACCAATCGATGTCTCCTCGACTCAAAAAACCAACGAAAACATGGCTCCAATCAACTATGAGGTTGATGTCCCGGTGTGGAAAAAAGGGGACTCATGGACTTTTAATGAACATAATACGATGTATCGGTACTTGAGTAATGGAACGTTATGGTTTACATGGTCTCGCAATGATACACTCACGAGTACAGTAATTGATGACACGGGAGGCAATTATACGATTAAGGAGAGTTCTACAGATAATGGAGGGATTGCGATGATCGGTTCGTATCGATTAAAATTTACTCCGTTTACTAAATTTACCGATGAATTTACAATCAGAAAAACCGATCTCGTTTATTATCATCAATTGTTTGTGGATAAAGGGTTTGTATTCTGGTTGTTTGGAAAAATTAATTTCCCCCTCCCTGCACGATATTATCTTCTTAGTGAAGCATCATATAAGAGTCCTAAGGTGGATTTACCATTTCCTTTGATTGCAGGAAAACAGGGTAATCTGCCGGGTTATTCTTACACGTATCAAGAAAAAATTACACTTTACTGGGGGCTCATTACGCTCTATGACCTTCCAAAAGAAAATTTTACTCAAGGTCCAGTACCTTATCATTGTGAGATGGCGGAAATCACTGTCCCAGCTGGAACCTATAACGCCTACAACGTCTCAGTAGATGTTCCTAATGGTCTTCATGGACATTATTCCAATTGGTTGTACTATGTTCCTGAAATAGGCCATACAGCGAAAGTATACAAATATTTCACTGATGGTGCTGGAAAACTCATTCAAACATATAGTTATGAGTTAGTCGATTTCAACTACACACCGTAAATTCATGGTTCAAGTCTCAACTGGTCTTGAACATTGGGTCTTTGAGAGGAGGTAAAAAAATAGGAACGGGAGGCTGGCAGGAGGTATGAATCTTCATATTTGGCCCCTTAAGAATATGTTCTTTTTACTGCCACTCCCACTCTCAAGACATTCAGAGGTAAAAAATTAAGGAAGGAAAAAAGGAGGAAAAGAAACTTGAGAAACAAAATCGTAGGAATCATAATGTTGATGCTGGTGATAGCTACTGCGTTCTCTGCAGTAGCGACGACAATCACAAAAGAAAAATCTCCTTGGGATCAAAACCGTAGTAATCGTGGTGGACTGTTCACACAATTACCCAAAAATCCAGGATATGATGTCAATGACTGGTTCGCCTATCATAGTGCTATTTTTTGTGGCGATTGTTATCAATCTTATGAGATGTTTACAGATGTTGGAGGTCCTATTCAAGGGATTCATTGGTGGGGGATGAGTTGTATCGATAATGATTCTTCATATACACCTGGTGATCCTGTGGGAATGACCTTCAATATCACCTTTTACCAGGATAATAATACAAAACCCGGAGAAATTTTTTACACCTACAGTAACGTTCATCCCACCATCATTGCAACTGGGGTTCTCTATCCGGAGTCACCTCCTAATGAACTGTATTTCTTCGAATACAACCTCAGTTCAAGCTGTGACTTGTCCACCGGATGGGTTTCAATTTTCAGCACAGGAAGTGAGAACAATTGTAGTTTCTTTTGGATGGAATCTTCTACTGGTGACAGGAACGCTTTTAACACCTTAAATGGAAATAAATGGGACTCCCCTCGACTTGGTCTTTCCTTGGTGCTAACAGATGGCACGAAATCATCTCTTGAAATTGTAGAGATGAAAGGTGGATTTGGTGTTTCCCTGGGGATTCAGAATACAGGAAATGACCTGGTGAAAATGTACCCAATCGACTTTATCGTACAAGGTGGTATACTTAAGAAAATTGATATACGTGCTGGAGGAACGATCTCAAGTCTTGCTCCTGGCGACACAACACCTTTAGCGACAGGGATGTTTTTTGGATTTGGCAAACTCACGATCTTTGTCGTCGGGGATGGAATGATAGCTTATAAGCAAGGCAAACAACTGCTTCTCTACACTCTCGTTCAGAACACCTAATCAGGGGGATGCGATAGAAAAAAGGACAGGAGGTGAGCAGGAAGGTTGACGCTTCATAGTTGCACGTGTACAGATATCTTCCTTTAACTGCCACTCCCACTCTCAAGACATTCAGAGGTAAAAAATTAAGGAAGGAAAAAAGGAGGAAAAGAAACATGAGAAACAAAATCGTAGCAATCATAATGTTGATGCTGGTGATAGCTACTGCACTGCCTTGTTTAAGTGCAGTCAATGAACAACAAAAAACCACTGTTTGGATTGAACCCCTGGATATCCAAGCAGAATTTGGGACACTGGAGGGTAAGAAAATAGAGCTCGGTCAACACCGGTTACTGAATCCGAGTGGTACTCCTGCGTTTACTGGACCGGACAATCAACTTCATCCAGCTATTGTGCGAACAGAATCTGAACTTCTCGGAGCCATCTACTTTGATGCTGATTTGCAGAATTGCTCCTGGGCAACGTCCACTGATGATGGTGCCACGTGGACCCATGTGATTACAGATAATCTCTCGTACGATTACCCGTCGTTTAAGTTATGGGCAGAAGACCGTGTGTATGGCACCGCGGTTCCAACCCCCATCCCTGAATTCGGCTATGGTGGAATGACCCTTCTAGCGGAATTCCCCGACCTCCATGATCCTGCGGCCATAAATTCCTATGGCTGGTGGTGGAATGCGACAACACCTGACTACAACTACGGGTTCCATCATATGATTGATTGTGATCTTGCCTGTGATGATAGTCAGAGCATTCAGGAATACGGGCTGATGAGCTGTATTATGAGCAAAACCAATGACCAGGAAAACCTCACCAACATCCCATTCATGCAATGGGCAGACCCCGAGGGATTCCCCATGGTTTGGGGACGTTGGATAACAACTTATCAACACTGTGCTCATACTGACTGTGCCATCGATCCAGTGAAAGTCGGGGCTTATCAATGGATGTATGGTGTCTACGATTGGCATGACACTGTCTCTGATTCATGGAAACTCATTCTTGACCATAGAGATTTTGAAAATTTACTAACGGGATATGCAGGGAAAATTACGGGCATCGGCAATCTCCAATATCCCGCCATCTCCGTCTATAATCACCATCTAATCATCCTTGCGGAAACCGATGAAAACGGCAATAAAGACATCATCTGCCTGTATTCAGACAATGGATGGAATGACATTCAAAGCAGCTTTGTGGTATCCACATCATCTGATGAACGATATCCTGATATAAACCATATTCAAGATACAACGTTTCTCTGCACCTTTGTATGTGACAGCACACTTTATAAATCCGTATCCGAGGATGGTGGCGCAACCTGGAGTACACCAGAGGTTGTTGATACCGACGTTGTTGAGGAATATAAAACCGCAGATCTCTCTGAATATGCGATGAAAGCCCTCTATGAGGTCAACAAGGGAGACGATATCGATATTTACTACTCCACGGTGAGTGAGGGACCACGATATCCTCAGCTCAACATAACCTCGATTACTGGTGGCCTTGGTATCACCACCGAGGTGAAAAATACCGGTGGCTGTGATGCGACGAATGTGACGACAACCATCATGGTGACTGGTGGTCTGCTTAAAAAAATTAACGTCACCGGTTCTGATATCGCTGCTCTCCTTGCCTTTGATGAAGTAACGTCAGTGAAAACCGGGATGTTCCCTGGTTTTGGTCAGATAGAAATAACGGTCTGTTCGCAATGTGCTGAAGGAAGATCTTGTTCGCAGACGAAAAAAGGGTTCCAACTCTTTATCTTCTCGATAGTGAAATAGGGAATTCTCACCTCTCTTTTTTTCTTTTTTTTTCGGATTAATACCTAGTATTCTTTTATATACACCCTTTTAATGTTTCTGTTTTGTAGGGGTATGGTTTTTATAGGAGGACCGTGATGTAAAATAGGATAAATGCTTAGGAACCCTAAGCGAAAAAATTGAATGGAGGAGGAAACATATGAAGCAAGGTCAGAGACATGTGTTGTTCACAGCTTGTGTTGTCATGCTTTTTGTGGTAAGCAGTCTTAGTTTCGGGGTCATTGGGATCACACGCATATCACAACAGGATTCAGGAACAAAAGAGACCGTGATGGTACGCTGTGTCGTCGGTGGCAGGCTATCACAGAGACAGGTTTCTGTTGCCTCCTGTGAGCGGTTGCAGCAGCTTTTTTCTGCGATTATCGAGGCTAATGCTGTTGACCCCTGCGGGGAGAAGACACGGACGCTGAAGGTCCAGTTCATCGAGATGCTTGATGGTCTTGGGTTGCTTGCCCAGACCGGTTCCGTGGAGGAGCTCTGGTCGCTGATCGAGCCTCCGTGGTCAAAACCAGGCGGAGCACATCGTTGGAGTCATCTGATGCCCCCGCAGAAATCTGGGGAAGATAACGCGACCTTGTTTTTGTGTAGTATGGCGGGTGCAGGCTGGGGGTTTGTCATCCCACCAGTGCTGTTGCCACGTCCTCGTCTACTGATGCAATGGCGTGGGTTCTACCCGGATAGCTCTGCTGTCTCGGTCGCGGAGATGGCCACGGGTCGTGGGGTGATCGCCCGCGGCACGCAGGTAGGGAATGCATATGGGTTCTTCGGAGTCGGTTTTGCGTTCGCGTTCCCTGGATCGCCAGCACAGTTCGGGTTCCTAGGCTATTCGTTGATGACGACCCTGCAGGCGGCAGACATGTCGTGGTATTATGCGAACTTCCCACCACTAGTCATGGAGGTTTCCCCGGAGGATGGAGCCGTGGAAGTACCTGTGTCGTTGTCAGAACTGCGGTTCACCCTGAAGGATTATGATTTTGACAAGATGAGCTATAGTGTGGTGACGTCCCCGGATATCGGCTCTGGTTCAGATGCGAATGTCGATAACGGTGCATACTCTATCCCGGTCAATGGGCTGGATAGTGATACGACGTATACCTGGACCGTGACGGTCTCCGATGGAACTGATACTGTCGAGAATACGTTCACATTCATGACCGAGGCGGTCGCACCACTTGTCTCTAACCCTGTTCCCAGCGATGGTGAGAAGGACGTGCCCATGGACATCACGCAGTTACAATTCACCTTACAAGATCGTCAGGGTGATATGATGGAGTATACGGTGGAGACGTCACCAGATGTCGGTTCTCGGCATGAGATCGGGGTGTATGATGGGACGTATACGGTTCCCATCAGTGGTCTTCTGTATGCGGCACGGTATCGATGGTATGTGAATGTCACCGATGGAGCGCATTGGACACGCAAGGTCTTTGAGTTTGAAACAGGGTATCCTACGTTCTTTGATCCGTTTGAGTTCGGCTGGCAGTATAGAAAACAAATTAGCATTGATCATACACAGGTCGCTGGTGACCTTGTAGGCTTTCCCCTACTTGTGAAAACCCAAGACCCAGACCTATTGAAGGCGCAACCTGATGGGGAGGATATCCTGTTCATGGATGGTGCTGGTGTTGCACAAAAACTCTCTCATGAGATCGAGGGCTTTGATGCCTCAACTGGGGAGTTGCTCGCCTGGGTGAAGATCCCAAGTCTGGATGCCGATGAAGACACCTCGATCTACATGTACTATGGGAACCCCGGGAGTGGGGATGCCCAGAGTCCTTCGAAGGTCTGGGATGAATCGTTTGCCGCTGTCTGGCATCTCAAGGAATCTGCCGGGGAGGTTCATGAGTCAACTGAACGAGTCTCCGGAGGGAGCATTTCTGGGGCACAATCTGTCCCTGGGAAAATCGGCTCAGCTTTACAGTTTCAAAACCAAGACATTGTGAAGGGGATCTCTAACCAATGTGATGATCCGATCTCCTCTGCGTTTACGGTCTCCGGGTGGGTGTACTGGTATGGCGGGCAATCGAACATGGATTACATCATTTTCGATGTACGGGATGATGTCTATGACGAAGCAGGGTTCGTTTTTTACATCAGTAGTCTGCATCTTCGGATGCATATGAACCAATTCCCCGAATCAAGTGTTCTCAGTGAACTGGTGATGCCATTGAACACCTGGACGTTTGTCTGCATGGTATTTGACGATGATGCCAATGAGGCAAAAGTCTACCTCAACGATAACCTGGACTCCATTCATACAATCACTGCGACGTACCATGACAGTTCCCATAGTCCTGCGATCGGAAATAACCACTGGGCACCGAGTGATGGTACCTGGAGGCCGGTCAACGGGATCGTCGATGAGCTTCGACTTGCTGCGACTGCGCGGTCGACCCAATGGCTTCTGACTGAGTACCATAATCAGAACGACCCTTCCGGTTTCGTAGTCTTCGGAGCGGAAGAACCACACCCCTGATTATTGGGGAACATGTAGTTAGATAATAAAAAAACTCTCAACATATTTCCCTAGAAGGATACAGGAAGAAATGTTAACAAGAATAGTAATGGTATGTCTCTGTTGTATGCTCTATATCCCTGGTTGTATCTATGCAACAGCCGGAGAACCGGAGACCACCTTGACTCATCATGTGCTCGGGGGGCTTCCGTTTCCAGGGTTGTTTAATGTCCTGACGTGTGTGACCATCAACAGTGGCGATGTTTCCGCCTACAATGTCACATCTTCCGTCTCGATTACTGGTGGACTGATGCGGAATATCAATTATTCTGATATCATGAGCTGCGATGAGATTCCACCACAATATGGCAGCACCTTCTCTGTGGTTGGGTTACAAGGATTTGGGCCGATCACCATTCATATGTCTGCAAATGCCTCAAATGCACAGACCGTTACCAAAACGGTGATTGGTTTTCAACTTGGTCGTTTCACCTGGGTTCCCTTTTCATGGTGTACTCCCCCTGCTTTTCAACTATGATCCTTGGTTTTTTGGTGTTCCAAGGCTTTATATAATATGATTCACTTATTATCTTATTAGGGGATAAACAACTATGAAGAAGAGCAACATCACTTATCTAATCGTCTGTATGCTGATGATCGTGACCGTTTTTCCCGGGGTTGGTTTCATGGCCAGGACCGGGGAAACACGGAACGTGTCTGTCACTGAACCATTGAATCAACCACCAGGACCAGGCTCTGTACCTACACCCTCGCCTGAGACACTGCTGGATTGGTCAATCGCAGATGAACATCCTGAGATAAATGCTGCAATAATGGATGATATTGTTATCAGCATCATCGAGCAGATTGATGAATCCATTTTCTTACGTTATGAGGAGAATCTGACCGCCAATGGACCACGGCCCACGGGGAGTGCTTCCTGTATCGCTGCAGCGGAGTACATGTATGAGCAGTTCCAAAACATGGGTCTTGTGGTTCGATACCATCATTGGACCAATGGCGGGTATTCCTCAGATAATGTGGAGGCAACATTAAATGGGACCGATGAAACAAGCGATGAAATCTACATTATCTGTGCTCATTATGATACCGTATCTGCGAGCCCGGGGGCGGATGATGATACCTCAGGGACCGCTGCGGTGCTGATCGCCGCGTCCATCATGAGCCAGTATCAGTTCAACCATACCATCAAATTCGTGGCATTCTCCGGGGAAGAACAAGGGATGCTCGGTAGTGAGGTGTACGCTGATGAGGCAGCGAGCCAAGGGTGGAACATCGTCGGTGTGCTGAACTGTGATATGATCAGCTATGCGATTACCACCAATGACGGGAACAACCTTATCGTGTTTGAAAATAGCGCATCGGAATGGCTCTACACCTACACGGTCGGGGTCAACGCCGAATACAGTGAGTATATTCAACTCACACTTCATCATGGGGGAAGCACCTGGGGCAGTGATCATTGGTATTTCTGGCAGAATGGATATGACGCATTATTCTACTATGAATATGAGACGACTCCCTATTATCATACCTCTCAGGATACTATCGAGCATATCAACGCGACCTATGCGGTAAAAAACATGCGGCTTATCATTGCGACTCTCGCTGAGCTTGCCGGGGCAGGGCTGCCAAGTCAGCCTCCGGACCAACCAGTGCTCACCGGACCGGACGTTGGGATCGTTAATGAACCATGCTTCTTCACTGCGGTGACCACCGATCCTGATGGAGATGATCTTTACTATCGCTTCGACTGGGGGAATGGTCATGACTCCGGATGGCTGGGACCGTTTAACTCTGGTGATTCTGTGAACGAATCGTATGCATGGGATGCCCCCGGGTCGTATGAGATTACCGTGGTTGCACAGGATACGTTCGGTGTCTTTAGTGGGATGTCAGTACCGCATGCCATCATCATTGATCCTGCGATCCAGATCGGAACCATCAGTGGCGGGGTATTCAAGGTCAAAGCCGTGGTCATGAACACCGGGTCGACTGAGGCAACCAACGTGCCTTGGTGGATCAATCTTACAGGTGGCGTTATCCTGCTTGGGAAAACAACCAAAGGAACGATTCCGACGATCCCTGCAGGTGGCTCAGCGACGATCACCTCAGGGATGATCCTTGGGTTTGGGAATACAGTCGTCACCGTGACAGCAGATGCGACTGCTAAATCGCAGGATGCACTAGTACTGCTTTTCTTCATCAAAACATCGTAGAAGGAAAGAGACATCAAAGAAACCTAGTAAGGTACTAGTCTTTTTTTTTTTTTTTTTTTTTATATATAATTCTATACTTCATCTACTAGAAGAAAAAATTTAGAGAAAGAAAAGAAAAAAGAGGATGTCCTTTCGGTGTATTTATTGAGTGATCTTTACGAATGGTCCGAAGACAAAACCGGAAAATGTTTTTTCCACCTTTGGTGTGTTTGCCGCTTCAGCAGAAGCAGTTATGGTAATCGGTCCGAGTCCGATGATGAACCCTGCTTCAGAGGTGCTTTCTGTTTTTGTCCCGTTCGGCTCAATTGTATCACCACAGGTGTCACACCCGCTGCATATTTTTTCTATATCGATCTTATTAAAAATACCTCCTTTCACGGAGATGATGATTGTGATGTTTTCAGCGGTGGTATCCCCAATGTTTTTTACTGTGACCGATACTTTTCCAAAGCCACCGGTTGCCTCAGTGATTTCGAAAACCGTTTGTGTTTGTTGTGCTGCTGCATGTGATGAGACGAGTGCAGCGAAAACCAGCAGGAGCATGATGCCAATGCCTGATATTTTTCGTACATTTTTTTTCTGTATCATAAGATATTATCCCCCTGTAGGATACTAAACAACTGATTGTATTATCGGTATATCCTATTTATAGGTTTTCTTATCCGCTCTTCAGTTCTTTATGTGAACCATTGATGTTGAGCCTGTTCTGATCGACGGTTTCGAAGTGCTTGGAGCAACCCGATCCGTTCGATGGTTGGGGTGCCGATGAAGGTGAACGAGCCGATCGCAAGTTTATGGGCGAAACCCAGTTTTGTCAGTGTGATTGGTCCGATGAGCCTGCCGCCGGTGCAGTGTTTGAAGTTGATGTTTCCTCGGCCTCTTTGGAATAATCCCGTGGTCTTGTAGTAGGCTTTCACTGCGAAGAATGAGACGGTGAAGGGGGATTCTTGGATGTTGTAGAACACGCCGACGACTGTGGTATGCAGGATCAGTCGTGAGGCGAAGGATGCGCCGATCAGGAGCCAGGGGAGGAGATGGAATCGCCATTTGGTGATGTTGATTTCATCGGAGGCGGTCCTGCCTTCGGTGTCGTAGACGATGACTTTGATGGTCCGGGTGAGTGATAGGTTGTTGAATTGGATGATTGGTTTCCAGTTCCATTCGTAGGGCGTTGAGTTTACCGTGCCAAGAGGTTTTCCGTCTGCATAGAACTCAACTTTCTCTATGGGTGTATCGGAGGTGACTTCTGCGGTGATGGTGATGGGTCCGTAGACGATCGTGTTTCGCGGGAGGGAGATGCTTTGTTCGATGTCGTTGAAGTAGAATCTGTTTTCAGTAGGTTTGGTGATGATGATGCTGAGGTGTGGTTCCTGTGTGGTGGTGAAGGTGTACCATTTTCTGGTGTACAGTCCGCTACCAGCAGGGTCGGTGGCGTTGACCCAGATTTTGTAGGAGGTATTGGAAGCTAGTCCGGTAAGTGCAAGGGTTTTAGTTCCGTTTGATGTATTTACTCCGCTATTGTCTTGTCCGTTGCTGCATTGGATTGTCCAGCTGATGAGGTCTCCTTCGGGGTCGTTGATGGGGATGCTCCAGGTCAGATTCATCGGGGTGCCTGTTGAACCGTTTGCTGGGGACGGTGCGCCAAACACGGGTGGGTTGTTCTCTGCTTCCTGCTGTGTGGTGAAGGTGTACCATTTTCTGGTGTAGAGGCCACTGCCGGTGGGGTCTGTTGCATTGACCCAGACTTTGTAGATAGTATCATAGGCTAGTCCGGTAAGTGAAAGGGTTTTGGTTCCGTTTGTTGCATTGGTTGCAGTGTTTGTCTGTCCGTTGCTACAGGCGATCGTCCAGCTGAAGAGGTCTCCTTCGGGGTCGTTGATGGGGATGCTCCAGGTGAGATCCAGGGGGACAGCGGTTGACCCGTTTATCGGGCTTGGTGTTCCGAAGACTGGTGGGAAGTTCTCTGCGCTTGGTGCGTGTTCTTGGCCACCGATGTTATGGAAACCCGTTGGGTCCTTTTGGTTGGTGTAACTGGTGGTAATCCAGCTGCTGTTCCGGGCGACGGTCGATAGACGGACCTCATCGAGCCGTACGTCAGTCATCGGGTACGTGCTTCCTTCGTTGCCGAGGTAGTCGTTTCCCAATCCGAGGTGAGGATAACAATTTGATATCGCAGGCCAGCCTGATCCACAGCCGATCCTGGTTCCGTTCAGGTAGAGGCTCGCGGTGCCGTTGGTGTAGGTGGCGGACAGATGGAACCAGCAGCCGACCGGTGTGTCGCCTTTCCTGATGAAGGAGGAGTGGTTGTTGATGCTGAAATCGATGCCTTGGTTGGCTGGTTGGTTGTTCCGGAGATACAGGATCCAGTCGGTGCTTGTTTGTGAGAAGATGCCTTTGCAGGCGATGTAGATATAATCGGTGTTGTCGCGGTAGACCCAAGTTTCTACGGTTAATGCGTTGGGGGAATGGGTGATGTTGTTGATGACGATCTTGTCATTGGAGTTGTATTGTCTGGCTCCGTCTATTTTCCCTGCGTCTGTGGGGGTGGTGCCAGTTGAGAGTCCATGGTTGTTATGGCTGGTGGAGTCAGAGAGGATGTCGGTGGTTTCGTTGAGGTGGTGGACCATGACATAGGTGCTATCCCAGGTGCCTGGGATGTTCTGTTGGGCAGGACAGGTTGGGTTTCCGTAGTACATCCACAGTTTTGTATCACTGGTGTTACTAAGTCGGGTGACATTGACCCATACGGTGAGGCTGCCGTTGGTGTAGTGTTCTATCTCATGGTTGAATTGTGTGATGTTGTCATTGTAGTTGATGAACACGATGTCGTTTCCGTTGAGTTGTGCATGGGCTGCTAGGTCGCTGTCTGCGAGGTGGACAAGGACTGGGAAGTTGCTTAGTGTGCCTGAGATCTTTGTTGCGTTGATGGAAAGGAGTTTGCGGTAATTCCATTCTAGGTTCCACCAGGAGTCCCTTGGTTCTGAGAGGGCGGGTGGTACCACTGTTGCGACGAGCAGGATGCTGATAAGCGTGGTGGCTAGTAGTTTATGGGGGAATCGTCTCCCCCTGTTCCTGGTGTTTTTAGTAGAGGTTTTAAAAGACATTTTTTTCTTTCTCCCGTTTATTTTTTTATAAGATTATATTTATATTAATTTAACACTATATAAATATTATCCCTCTGAATCCTGTAAAAAACTGTGGTGGTTTAACGATGAAAATTACAGTAAGGGCTGAGGAACTGTTGTTGGTTTTGCTTCTTAGACCTTCTTGATGCAGTCTGGGTTGTTCCTGAGAAACCAGGGGCAGTGAAAACACCCATCACCGATTCTTCCGGCGACCGAATCTTTATTGATGTGCCAGATAAACCAGCAATCTCTGCCCATATGGAGTTTATAGGCGAGGCATTTTTCTCTTGTTCTCTGGGGGCAGCCCATGAATTCCCAACAATCTTGTGGAACATCTATATCATTATTGCTCATCCCATCTCTGCTAGGTATATAGTTATATGTTATAATTGTTACTATAAATTATGTTCTATCGGTGGTTCGAAGGAGGGATACGGGCAAAGAAGACCCCCGGATCATTCGAGAGGAACCCTCAACGCAGAAATCAGAGAAGATGACCCCTGCGCCTCATCACCCCGGTATTTTAAATATTTCCAGGAGGAAGTCATTTCGGGATACGACCTTCGCACAAAGAGATAGCAACCTTTAAAATATAAGAAAAAATGTCAGAACCGGTTGGTGGAAGGATGCTTGAACTATCCAGTAGCGCGTTTCAAAACAACGGAAGAATCCCTCAGCTTTACACATGCCAAGGCAAGGAGATCTCCCCACCTTTGCAGTGGAAAAACGCCCCAAAGACAACCAAGAGTTTTGCACTGCTCATGGACGACCTCGACACGCCCCTTGGTGTCCTGACCCACTGGGTGCTGTATAACATTCCCTCTGACACGGATCAGCTGCCGGAGGCGCTCCCCCATGACGTTCATCTTGCTGATGCCTCCGTTCAAGGCAGGAACAGTATGAGACGAACAGGGTATATGGGACCGTGCCCCCCTTGGGGGGTGCATCGATATGTGTTCAGCTTGTACGCACTCGACACCGTCCTGGAGAGTACCCCAAAGATGAATAAAAAGAAATTACTCCACGCACTGCAAGGACATGTGCTAGAACAAACCCAACTCACCGGTCTGTATTCAAAAAAGGATACCTCTTCTGAGTAGTCACCTCTGTCATGGCCAAGGCTGCATTCAATTTTCTTGTTACATTCATGAGGGGGAGTGTTATTGTAGGTATCCGTGTTAAAAAAATAAGAGAGGAAAACCGTAAGAGAAAAAGGTTGGAAAGAGAGTGAACGTGTCACTCTCTCTTGTGGGTTGAGGTTAGAGTTGTTTCTGCTGTAGAAGTTGGAGGGTAGGCAGATACTGTGCCTGGTACCCGGTCTGATAGGAGGTCACCAGGTCGCTCATCTTTGAGTTGCCAGCCGCATCATACACGATGCATTGTGTTGTCTCGATCTTACTGTTTACCAGGAACTCGTATGGTTCCGTGGTCGCTGTCCCGACGAGTGCGTCATCTGCGTAGAATTCTACCAATACGATACCGCTTGTCGCATCATCAGCGTCGCATTCCAGCAGCCATTTTGTCTTCAAGGCGTTCTGTGCCGTCGCGGTATACGTCGTGATCGTCGGTGGGGTCCGGTCGATCTTAAAACCGACGTTCTGAACCTCTTCTGTGTTTGGAGGAATCGCCTTGTCGTCAGAGTAGAAGAAGACCGTATGTTCTCCATCGGTGCTTACGGTGATCGGGGATTCATAGATGGACCATTCCACGGCGTCATCCACCTTGTAATAGGTATGATTCACGCCCAGTGGCCATTTCCCAGCAGATCCTTTGAAGACTTTTGCCTCAGGATCGGTTGCCGTAAGCGTCACCATGACGTTTGAGATGTACCAGTTGTTTTGGCCTTGAGTCCCGGTAAGCTCCGCGGTGGTCACCGGTGGGGTCACGTCAGGGGCTTGGATTACGAACGTCATTGTCTTTTTGTCATTGGTAGGTGAATCGTCACCAGACAGCATCGTTTTCATCTCAAGGCGGAAGTCTCCCTCATCTGCGTCCTCAAAGGTGACATCGGGGAACGACACTGCGGTTGTTGCCCCACTTGACAGGATAGGGATGGTCACATTCTCTTCGTAGTACAGGATATCAGCGTTAGCCTCCAGTTTCCAGATTTTCGTGTTGACCATGATAGAATATTCCGTAAACGACCCATAATTCTTTGCTGCACCAGCGACCGCGTAGGTCCCTGGTGGCCAGTTGCCGCTTGGGCCGGTTGGCTGGGTGATCTCAGAGACTCCCATGTCATGGATGTACGTCAGTGTGATCCACTCGATGATTTGATTATCACCTGGGTTCCCGTCGGTGACATCAAGGGTCGCTGTGGTGGTCACTCGATAATCAATGTCAAAGCTAAACGTGATGTCTGCGGGGGTCCACTCGGGGTAGACGACGTTCATGATTTCCCCCGCACCAATCTCAACCTGGAGGGTGGTGTCGTATTCTGTGATGAAATCGACTTCATAGATTCGTACGTTGTCGACTTCGTAATACCAGTCCCAGCTGTCCGCGTAGTAATGGAATCGGACCTGTACGTCTGGATGCCCGCAGTAGGCGGAGATGTCAAACTGCACATCCTCCCCGGGTCCTGAGGGGCTATGGTCCGTCGTCCAGTGTTGGAGGTTTGTCCAGTTCCCTCCTCCATCGGTGCTGATATCGACGTCCGCGTAATCACCGCCCAAGGAGTTAAACGCAGCGGTGAATGAGAAGATCGCTGCGGACACTGCGGTGAGATCCATCGAAGGTGAAATCAATGCGCAATCCATCGGCCATGGTCCAGCAGAGCCGATGTCATCTGCATCAGCATCAGCACAGAAGCCTTGGCCGCCCGCGTAGTTGGGTCGTTGGTCTGTGGTTTGATCGTTGCGTACCCATCCATGGTTCTGGATGATCTGATTCGTCCAGCCTGCTGGTGGGAAATCCCCCTCGAAATACTCTTCAAGATAGAGAGTGTATTGTGCTTTTTCGATCAACATGGAGACATCCGTGGACTCATCATTCTGACCGTTGTTTGCGAGGATCACCTCAGGAGCCATGGTCTGTGCCCACCCGTCGGTTGGTGAGACGAGCTGGGTGATGGCGACGTCATGGAAAAACCCATAGGTGAATGTGAACGGGCTTGCAAGGTAATTGTTCTCCGGCGTCGGGTCCCCGGCAAGTGGTGCGGTCGCCTCCGTGAGATAATCAATGGCTACATTTTCTTGTATGTTGATATCTCCGGGGGTCCAGACCGGTAAGGTGACCTGAACCGTGGTCCCTGACGCGATGTCGATGTATTGTGTTTGGTCATATTCGTTGATCCAGGTGCTGGCGGTGATGCCGACATCATCGATGAACCATCCGGGGTATTGTACAGAGCCATCAGAACCAAAGTGGAATCGGATTTTGACCTCCATGCCGTTGTAGGCGCTCAGGTCGATGGTTTCTTCCTCCCAGTATTTCTGGATATGGCCGGTCCAGATGGGTTCGGGGTATAAGGGGTTGGCGGAGTTCGCAGTCCCGGTGTACCCTCCCTCGGGTGTGAGCACCGTCCAGGTTGCTCCCCCATCGGTTGAAATCTTGACATTGCATCCATCGTAGGATGCCTCTGTGTCGTACCAATGCCAGAACACGAGTTCTGCATAGGGCGGGACCGTAAACAGCGGGGTGTCTAACTTGTTGTTGCATGAGGACGGATAGTTCGCGTCAAGATCGGTGCCCCAGACCTTCACACCAGAATGTGCACCGGTTGGTCCGGTGGATTGCGTTGGAGTGCCCCATTCCCAAATAATCATCGGGGTCCCGGATCCAACATAGCCGCCGTTGGATGTCTCGAAATCGTCAATGGTTCCGTTGACCAGGCGTTTGCCGATGAGAACTTGCAGTGGCACACCGTATTCATCTGTATCCCCGATATTGGAGATCGTCACCGTTGGTGCGATTGAACCAGCGTTCCCGGTCATCGGTGCATCGATGCTATCAATAACAATGTCATGATCCACGCGGGCAGGATCTTTTGGAAGTACTGTTGTCTGAGTCGGTCCAATCGATGCCGCACTGCCAATAAACAATGCAGAGACAAGGACGACGGTCAAGAGCTGCAGGGTTTGCACTAGCTTTTTTTTCTGGAAAAAATTTTTCTTTTTCATGAGGATTTTCCCCCTAATATTGCTGTGTATATATTCTCCACTCCTTAAAATATGTTTCTTTTAATAAAAACACTAAGGCGAGCTAAAGAAAAAGATTAAGCCTCCGTTTTTTCGTAAAAAACTACAGGAAAACGGGATGCTGTCGTATCCAATTAATATTCAACTGGATGGAAGCAGGGGGTTGGGTTGTGAACAGCGGTGCATCTGGAAAAAACCATCTTCGTCGTCAAACGCCGCCTCCGTTATTACGGGGGGAGTTACGATATTTTTATATGAAAAGGCGAACAGCAATGATAGATGAGATACCAAAAAATATTTTTTTCCTTCCTTTCTGTTTCATCAAGAGATAGCACATAGGTAAAATGGTGAATTCAAAATACTATTAAATAGAGGGGAAATATTCATTATCAGTTGAAGGAGGACCAGAAAAAAATGAATACAAAAAAAATTTTAGTTGGTTTGGTAGGAGTCATGGTTGTCGTCACGTTCCTGCCAAGCATGATCAGTCAAGCAGATGATTGCAAAGCATATACGGAAAGAATCTACATTGAAACCAGAGAGATAATCCCTCTGTATACCGAGCAGGGAATAAAACATGATCCCCATCCACGAGGTAAACCCGGTGTCATTGTAAGTATCGAGCAGCCATTACCTGGTGCCACGGTGAGTGGTGTTGTGACTATTCTGATTACGTCAAATCAGAACCCGACGATCACCATTGATGGGACGACCGTTGGCAGTGGTCTGAGTTATGTGTGGGATACCCTTCAATACCCGGATGGTTCTCATACCGTGCAAGCCTCTGCAAAGGGGGTCACCGATAGTGTCACCGTCACCGTGGAGAACGGCGGAGGTGGGAATACCGCACCAACTGTTCTTATTACACAGCCAAGTAATGGTGCAACGGTTTCTGGTTCAGTCATGATCTCTGTTGATGCGACCGACCCGCAAGACGGTGGTCTTATCGCGGATATTTACATCGATGGAGAACTGAAAACTAGTAGCAATACTTATAGCTGGGACACGACAGCCTATTCAGATGCCGCTCATACTATTTATGCGACCGCAACTGACTCAGGAGGTCTTTCTGACTCAGATGAGATAACAGTTACTGTGAATAACGGTGGCGGGGGGGCTGTCGATAAATATGCCTTAGTCATCGGCATCTCAGATTATGAAGGAACCCAGAATGATCTCACCTACTGTGACGACGATGCCCAGGACTGGAAGACTTTTCTGCAGGGCGAAGGCTATACTGTCACGATGCTGCTGAACACGCAGGCGACCGCAGACAACATCGAGGCTGCGTTGTACAGTCTGCTTGCATCGGAAGACGCAGATGATTACGTTGTACTCACCTACTCTGGCCATGGGATTAAATATCGTAATTACGGGTCCTGTATCGTCTCCCATGACCTGTATTATATGACGCATGGGTATTTCGAATCATTTTTCGATACGGCGGAAAGCCAGCATATCTATTTTGCTTTTGACGCCTGCCAGATCGGGGGCTTCCAGGGGTTAGTGCAGAGCAATGGGGTTGGCGCGTTTGCAAGCAACACAAAATATTCCTATGACGGTGATGAATCCATGGGCAACGGGGTCTTTACGTATTACCAGATGTCCGGCTGGGGTTTGTTCGATACTTTTGAGGAGGATGCCGCCTACGCAGTCCAAGGGATGCAAGACTGGGCGTTACAATACGTAGGACTCAGTGTCGATCCGTTCTATGTGGATGGGTTCGCTGGACCAATGTTTCCCTAAAAACCCCCTTCTTTTTCTCTTTTTTTTTCTTTTTAAAACCATTATTCATCACCGTGTCTCGTGTCACTACTCACCAGGATGATTTTTATTGGTTCCAAACATTTAAATAAAATCGCATCATAATATAGTCTACTCTGATTTTTCAGGGGAGGAATAAGAAAAGGAATTACCAACCATCAACAGCATCTAAGGGTATACTATGAAATCAACCTTGACTTCGAATTTGGGGGATGAACGATTAAGTCGATTACAACGAAAAATTCTAACGCTTATGTATACGTTCATTGAAAAACAAGATGTGGAAATCCATCGAAAGAAGGATGGTTCACCAACAGTATGGATCTATCAGATTTATCTTTTCAAAAAATTACGGGAGACTATGAACATCCATAAATTAACATTCCAGGAAATCTGTGAAAGAGACGGTATGTCACCACAGAGTATTCTGCTACGACTTCGTCTCTTGATCCCCGGGTATCGAGAACGATATCTGAATCAATGGGATGACGAGAGGTTTACCTCATCATATTATGGAAGTATTCTACATCTGTATAACAAAGGATTAGTGAAGGTGGCATTCACAAAAAGAAAACCAAAGGTACGCGTGATTGCTTTCAGCGAAAAAGGATACGAAGTATTGAAACAAAAAATCTTAAAAAGGAAAATACGAACAAATTAAAAAAAAGTATGTTGTTTAAACACATGAGTAATTAACCGGGCTGTTGCTTTTTTCCCACCAGAGTCCTTGGGTTTTTGTTTTATTTTTATTTTTTCCAAACATTTAAATGTACACAGTCCATAACATTTCCTGGCTTCTTGAGTACGACGGGTGGAGGGAGACGAATGACTGTGACGATATCCTTACATAAAAAAATCAAGGCTGTTTTCCTTGTCAGTGTAGTGATTCTGATACTTGCTGCTTCGGTACCAGTACATACTGAATTAGTCAAAGCAGAGGAATTCGGGCAGCTAAAAATACAGGAAGGGTTTGAGTCGATGGTTCCTCCCATGGGCTGGACAATCTATGGGATTCATTCCATTCATCAGACCATGAGGGTTCCCGGCGGGGAACGTCTGGATGGATCTCAAGCAATCAAGATAATTCGAACGGAGAATAGTTTTTTTTGTCAACTGTTCACACCAGTGTTCAACGGTAAAAAAGGGGGTGGGAATCTCTTGACGTTTTGGCATACACAACGACAGAACGGTCACTTCGCTGTCTTTGTCACCAATGATTCAGTGAACTGGGTTGAGGTCTCGACCTTTTCGTCTACTAGGAATTGGACCTATGAAACAATCAACTTAAACGATTTCATTGACCCGACACCAACCATGCAGGTCTGCTTTCTTTCAATCCATCTGGATACCAACGATACAGTGTCTCTTGATGAGATAACCATCACTGGTGCGAGTAAGGAATACGGAGCACTAAAGTAAAACCTGGTCACTGATTTGCTGGTAGTCCTAGTTAGAGGTACACCGTGTCGTTGATTTTCGTTAGGTTCTGATTGTCTGCATGTCCGTAGATGACGCTAAGTTTTGTGCGCGTGCGGAAAGCCTTTTTGTGTCTTGTTTTTTTCCTATTTCTTCAAGAGGATGTTTGTGAGGATGAAGAGGAAGAGGAATTCGTTCCAGAACGTGTCTTGTGCAAAGTCAAGGCCATAGCTTTCGTCTCGGTAGTCTCTGAATAGTCCGTAGGGGGATTTTTGTGGTTGGAAGAAGATTGATAGTCCATGTGTTTCTTCCATGTCTATCCCATGGGCTTCTGCGATCAGGACGTCATCAAAGGCATCGAGTACTGCCTGGGTGAGTTGGCATTGGGGGAGGTTTTCGATGAATCCTCTGAGGTCGTAGACCTCAAAGACTGCTGCCCATTCGTCGAGATCAGAGAGCAGGAAGGTGCTGTTATACGCGTTTTTGATAGGACGATAGTATCGGAGCCAGTGTTTTGTGTAGTCTCTCGCAAGGGTATCAAGTGCTGTTGCCAGTGCTGTGATGTGTTCTGTTCGTAAGGCACTGATGGTGAGTTTGTTGACCGGTGCATTGTGGCTGTCTTGGAAGTATTGGACGATCATGCTGCCGATTTCATCGTTGGAGAGACTGGGTGATTCGGTGAGCAGAGTATTGGTGTCACCGCAGATGTCATCAAACCAGGTCATGTAGGCGAGATCCTCGCTGCCGACAAAGACGTCGACGTCGTTGCGCAGTTCATAGACTGCTTCGATAGAGCTCATGAGACAGGCGAGAAAACAGATAACGTCGACTCCACCGGTTGCTTGGAGTGCTTTTTGGAAGTTGTCCAGGGTCATCCCGATGGCACCGTCTGTTTCATCAAGGCAGGCACCCTTCCAGGCGCCTCCGTGATCGTAGACCCAGAGGAGAGAGCGTTCTGCGGGGTAGTGCTGTTTTCCGTAGGCGAGGAACTCCTGGAGGACTTGGTAGTCTCCCATGTTGACTTCTCCGAGCTCCTCCAGCACGACTTTGGTGTGGTTTTCATCAATGTAATAGATGAACGCAGGTTCATTGAGGGTGTCTTGGATCACGACGACATTGACGTTTGCTGTCGAGTTGATTTCATCAATGAACAGCTGTTGTAAGGGATCAGCATATCCTCCGTTATAGTCTGCATCCAGGTAATACAGGGTCGTCCATGCTTTGGAAGCAGGTTTCATCTGTGATTGCGTGGTGTCTGTGGGGGTGGTTGGTTGCGCATACACCAGAGACATGCTGAGCAGAAGTGTGACAATCATACTTGCTTTCAACATACTTTTTTGTAGGTTCTTCATTATCTTTTCACCTCTTCTATCTACGTATAGAGAGGAGGAAAGATAATTAAAAAATTATTTACGGTTTATTTGAACAATCCTTAGAAAAATGAACGAAATGTAGGTGTTCGTTCAAGAAATACCAAAAATGGTCGTACAATTCGGTGGATGCGGAGGGTGGGATAAAATGTGTTCTTTGAATCTGAGCCAAGGGTATTATTCCTGTAACACTGGGTAGAGATACACCCGCTCGTAGATCTTTGTGAGGTTTGCGTTATCCGTATCCCCGTAGATGACGCTGCAATGGTAGGTGTCCTGGAGACGTTTTTTTTTTGTGTGTGTTAATTGTTAGAGGAGTCTCAGGATTTTTTAATGCCACCTATCTGGAGACTCGGGTCACCGAGTAACACCCATTGTTGAACGGTTTTTGCATCAATTGCAAAATCCCAGGCAGCAGGTGTATTCCAATCAATAGGATAGGTATCTAAATAACGTACTATGGATTGCTTCCACACCTCACCAAGAATGTCTATCTTCTTCACCCCATAGGTATAGAAAAAGCTATTATCTAAATAATCAGCGGCTCCTTCTTGTGATTCTTTATCCTCTTTTGTCAGCTCAAGACCGCTATAGCCGATGGTTGCGATGGAGCCTCCCCCTATTTTCCTTGTCAGTTTCCACCCCCAGCATTCAGGAATCCAGGTCATATACCCAAACGCTTGTGTAAAAATATAAAAAACATTCACATCAAACTGGA
>CAYXPY010000033.1:0-23207 GCA_964467345.1 uncultured Thermoplasmatales archaeon
GAACGTTAATTCTATAAACAACAGAGGCATCCTCCCCTGTATCCAAAGAGAGGTGTAAACAGTATGCAAAAAGAACGCACATTTGCGATGATTAAACCAGATGCGGTGCAACGAGGCTTCATCGGCGACATCATCAGTCGCTTTGAGAAAAAAGGAATCAAGATAGTGGCGATGAAGCTTGTTGCGGTGGACCGAACACTCGCTGAAAAGCATTACGGGGTTCACAAAGGCAAACCCTTCTTCGAGCCGACCGTGCAGTACATCACATCATCCCCGGTGGTAGCCATGGTCCTTGAGGGCGTCAACGTCATTGAGATGGTACGAGGCATGACCGGGGCGACCGACCCCCAGAAAGCAGTCATGGGGACCATCCGAGGCGACTACGGACAGTTCATCGGCAGAAACATCATCCATGCATCTGATGGAAAGCAGACTGCGTCTTTTGAGATAAATCTCTGGTTTTCAGAAGAAGAAATCGCGCAGTATAAACGCATCGATGAGGTCTGGCTCACCGAATAAAACCCCTCTTTTTTTTCTCCTTATCCACTCCTGTCGATTAAATCGATGTTTTTAAATAGAAGATTAATGTTGTAGAACCTACAAACAAACAAAAAACCAGTATAGAGGAGAGTATGAAAAATGGCAAAAGATATGATGGGTAAAGTAGCAATCTGGGCCTTTATCATAGGCGCACTAATAGCATTATTAGTCGGTCTATGGCAAGCCTACACCATTGAACAAAACCAACAACCAGTATTCACCACTGACATGGGTGGTTGGATTGCATGGATCCTAGCGATACTTGGTGCCATCGTTGGAATATTAGCAATGTTGGGAAAAGGGACCATCACCAAAGCAGAGGTACCAGCATTTCTCATGGCAGGAATTGCTCTGCTCGTCATGTATGCAGTGTTTCAGGGTTTCAGCATTGACCCCTGGATCGGGTCCTTGTTCAGAGGCGTCTCCCAGGCCTTAGCGATCTTTATTGCCCCGGCGGTTGCCATCCTGGCGATAAAAGCAATCTGGGACATTGGTAAGGAAGCCTAAAACCTTTCTTCCTTTTTTTCCCTTTTTTTTTTTTATTTGAATAAAAACCAGAGTGCTAAAAAGAGGATTCCAAAGATCATAAAACCGATCCAGAGGATATAGAAGAGTTTGAACCGGGTGATCCAGCGTGCTTTTTTATCGGGGGTATCGAAAAACCTTCCAATGAACGGGTCGTCTTCAAGGCTCATGTGACTTCTTCTTCGTCTCCATTAAGGCTTTTATCCGTTTTCTGCGGAAGAAATCCTCCCGTTCCCGTTCATCCAGCTGCATCTCGATGTATTTGATAGTCCCATACAGTTTGGGGATTAAGCTGTTTTCAAGGACGTTGACCCGTCGTTTCGTCTTTTCGATCTCAAGGGAGAGGGATTGGATGTTCTCCTCGACTTCCGCAAGACTAAGCACCGATCGGAGCAGAGCATTGAACTTCTGATACGCATCATCCAGGGATGCACAGGTCTCAGAGAACCCATAGGATGGCTGCTCTGCTTGATGAAGACCAGCGGTGTTGATCTTTTCGATCCTCACCCCCATGATATTGTCTGTTTCAAAGGAGACCTCACCGATGTCCGGGGTAGTCCGCGCAATGTCGTCAACCTGGGTTTCCCCCAACAGCATCTGCGCCTGAATCAGAGAGACAAACGCGTCCTGGAACCCCTGGTCAACCTGCTTCTTCAGGCTGTTGCGTTTCTCGATGACGGTGAAGAACTTCTCGACAAGGGCGTCTCGTTTCTCCTCAAGCAGCTTATGTCCTTTCTCCGCTAACAGCACTTTCTTTTGTATTTCAAGAAGCTCCATCCGTGTGGGGTTGACCCCTTCAAGTTTTTGTTCTGCCATGTTACTTCTTTTCTTCTGCTGCTTTAAGATATTTCTTGATATGCTCCACACTGATTTTTTTCAGCTCAGAGGATGGGAGGCTGGCGAACAGCTCCCAGGCGATCGTTAACGTCTGCTCGATGCTGCGGTTCTCATTAGGGCCTTGCGTCACAAACCGCTGTTCGAACGCATCAGCGAAATGAAGGAATTTCTTATCCCGCTCAGACAGACCATCCTCACCGACAATTGCCACCAGATCCCGAAGGTCACAGCCTTCTGCGTAGGCGGCATACAGCTGGTTGGCGACATCAGCATGGTCCTCACGGGTCCTTCCTTTCCCGATCCCCCGGTTCATCAGTCGGGACAGACAGGGTAAGACCGCGACAGGGGGATAGATGTTCTTTTTGTACAGCCCGCGTTCCAGCACAATCTGACCTTCGGTGATATACCCAGTCAGATCAGGGATCGGATGGGTGATATCATCATCAGGCATGGTCAGCATCGGCAGCTGGGTGATGGAGCCTTTCTTGCCTTTAATACGACCTGCTCTCTCATAGATCATCGCAAGATCCGTATACATGTACCCTGGGTAGCCACGTCTCCCTGGGACTTCTTCCCGGGCAGCAGCGATCTCCCGTAAGGCTTCCGCGTAGTTCGTCATGTTGGTCAGAACCACCAGCACATGCATCTCAAGGTCAAAGGCAAGATACTCCGCGCAGGTCAACGCAAGACGCGGCAGGATGATCCGTTCGATCGTCGGGTCATCAGCAAGGTTCAGGAACATGACGGTCCGCTCCAGCGCCCCGCTCTGCTCGAATCCTTTGATGAACAGGGTGGCTTCTTCGTTGGTGATCCCCATGGCGCAGAACACCACCGCGAACTCCTCTTCTTTCCCAAGGACTCTCGCCTGCCGGGCGATCTGCGAGGCAAGCTCGTTATGCGGTAAGCCTGAGCCTGAGAAGATAGGCAGCTTCTGCCCACGGACCAGGGTGTTGAGCCCATCGATCGTCGAAATCCCAGTTTGGATGAACTCCCGGGGGTACTCTCGGGCGCACGGGTTGATAGGCTCCCCATTGATATCCCGGCGTTCCTTAGGGATGATCGGCGGGGAGTTATCCAAGGGACGACCCGTCCCATCAAAGATCCTGCCGATGATCTCCTTTGAAACCCCAAGCTTCATCGTCTCCCCGATGAACCGGGCAGAGGTATGCTTGGTATCAAGACTGCGCGTGCCCTCGAAGACCTGGATGACCGCCTTATGCTCGAAGACCTCTAAGACCTGACCGGTGCGTTCCTCACCACTCGGGGTGCGGATTTTCACGACCTCGTTATAGGCGACATCCTCGACGCCCTCAACGATCATCAACGGTCCTTCCACTGCGGTGACACTAGTGTATTCGATATCCTTGTTCTTCATGCTTCTTTCTCCTTTATGAGGGTATCTACTTCTTTTTCAAAGTCTTGTTCAATTTTTTTGAAGACCTTTTCAAACTCATGGTTCGGGACCTTCCCCAGACGTGCCAGTGATTCCTTTGATTTCAAGGCGATGATGTCATCCATAGAGACGTTCTTACCTACTGCATACAGGATCTTATAGGAGAACTGGAGCATTAATCGTAACATTTCGAATTGTTTTTTCTGAGGACAGTAGGTGTCCACCTCATGGAACGCGCCCTGCTGCAGATAATTCTCCCGGATCATCTTCGCACTCTCAAGCAATGCCCGCTCCCGGGGTGGGAGTGCATCAGGCCCGACGAGTTTGACAATCTCTTGTAGTTCTGATTCCTTCTGCAGCAACGCCATCGCGCTGGTCAGCATTTTCAACCATCCTTTCCCGACTTTTTCTTCCCAGGATGGATTCACCTGTTCAAGGTACAAGGAATAGGATTTCAACCAGTTAATCGAGGGGAAATGTCGTTTATCCGCCAGATCCGCATCAAGAGCCCAGAACACCTTGGTTATCCGCAACGTGTTTTGAGCGACCGGCTCTGAGAAATCACCACCCGGCGGGGAGACCGCCCCCATGACAGAAATCGATCCTTCCGTGTGTTTCGAACCAAGCAGCTGCGCTCGCCCTGCACGCTCATAGAACTCCGCGAGCCGGGACGCAAGATACGCAGGGTATCCTTCCTCCCCCGGCATCTCCTCAAGCCGCCCGGAGATCTCACGCATCGCCTCAGCCCATCGAGAGGTGCTATCTGCCATCAGCGCGACATCATAGCCCATGTCCCGGTAATACTCCGCTATCGTGATTCCCGTGTAGACACTCGCATCTCGAGCGGCCACCGGCATGTTTGAGGTATTTGCGATAAGAACAGTCCTGTTCAGCAGCAGCTCCCCGGTCTTGGGGTCTTTTAACTCGGAGAACTCCCGGAGGACATCGGTCATCTCATTGCCTCGTTCCCCGCAGCCGACGTAGACGACCACGGTCGCATCGCTCCATTTGGCGAGCTGATGCAGCATCACGGTTTTCCCAGTACCAAACCCACCGGGGATAGCGGCTGTGCCTCCTTTAGCTATCGGGAAGAACGTATCTACGACTCGCTGTCCGGTGATCAGAGGAATCGACGGGTCGAATTTTTTGATGACGGGACGGGCTTTCCGCACCGGCCATCGTTGCGTCATCGTCAAAGGCAAAAGACCCGAGGAAGTCTTCACCTGGGCGATGGGTTCATCGATGGTGTAACTCCCCTCAGGGCTTATCGTCTGAATCGTCCCTTGGACCTCAGGTGGGACAAGGATACGATGCAGGATGAGAGGTGATTCTTGGATCTGCCCAAGCACGTCCCCTCCCTTCACAACGTCTCCTTTTTTCACATGGGGCAGGAACGTCCATTTCTTTTTCCGGTCCAACGGGGATGTCTCCACACCACGGGTGATGAAATCACCTGTTTGTGTGTAGATAGCGGGTAACGGACGCTGGATCCCATCATAGATATTTGAGATCAACCCGGGGCCAAGCTCCACCGATAATGGTTCCTGTGTTGATTGGACGATTTCCCCGGGTTTCAACCCATTGGTATCTTCATAGACCTGGATGGTTGCAACATCCTCGTTTAACCGGATGATCTCACCGATAAGATGCTCTGTTCCGACTCGGACTACATCATACATCTTTGAGCCTCGCATGTTGTTTGCTTCAATGACAGGGCCTGAGATGCGGATGATTTTTCCATTAATTTCAGTCATTCTACGCCTCCAATTCTATCGTTGTCCTTCTTTTTTACTAACATCTATACCAACTGCTCGTTTAATCAAATGTGATACAATATCAACATGATCTTCCATTTTCCCTGTTTTATCAGGGATTTCAATGAAAATAGGGAGTTTCTTATGAATCCGAAAATCCTTTAATACCGTGCCAAGCTCATGGGCGATCCTCTCGGTGATGATCACCACACCGATATCGCTGCGTTTCGTCAACTCCTGGAACAACGCCGGTGCGGTCTGCGGTTCGGCGATGTAAAGCTCCTGCAGCCCGGTGAACCGCAACCCTACGGCGGTCTCCTGGTCACAGAGCGCGGCAAGCTTCATAACGCGACCTCCTTTACCAGGTTGTTTTTTATTAGATCAACAGAACTATTCTCAGCGATTCCTTTTGTGATGACCTTGAGGTTCTTGATTTCATACTCCTTTGAGACGAGGAACCGCAGGGACGGTCCGAACGTCAGGTAATTCTGCAGAGAGATTTCTTTGATTCGTTGCAGGAATGCTGCATCAACTGCTTGTTCAAAGACCTGGGCTGAGTGTTCTTTTCCGTATCGCTCCGTTTTTGCGGAGAGCGCAGGATAATAACTGGTACCATCCAATGCACTAACCAGCTGAGGCACATCGGCTGCATCAGCCATCTGGTCAAAACGCCATCGGGAGATCTGCTTACCTTCCCCCAGATACAATCTCTTACAGGTATCGGGTGACAAGGCGAGATGTTTGGCTCGTAGCAGATGTTTCACTGTCAGCATATCAATGGTGTTTTTTATGAAATCCTGTTTCGGCTGGTCGCATTTACGGGGGACCTTTACATCCCGTAATCGGGTAAGGAACACATGGTCAAATATGATATCGATCTGAAGAAGATCCACCGGTTCAGCCATCAGTTTCTCGATGGATTCTTTTGAAAACCCCTGCTGGGTCAACACCGCAGGGAGGGATTCTTTCGTGGTGTTCTGGAGCTGGACAAGGAAGTCTTTTGTCTGTGGCAACACCGCTGCGTCGAGGGCTTGTTTCTTTCCCGTTCCCCTGAGAAGGGTCTTAATTTCATTTTTCACGAGGTAGAAATCAATTTTTTGGAGGTAGAGATCATAAAACGCAGCAAGTTTTTTTGAACTATCCGAGCGCATCATACGAATGGTCCGAAGGAGGTTCTCATCAAGCGACCGTTGGATCGACGATGCGGTCTGTCCCTGCACCTGATAATCCCGCAGGACGTTGAGCCTGTCTTTGAGGCTTTCCAGAGTCGGGTTTTCAATAAGGATGTTGAGTTCTTTTTCTTGGATGAAGGGGTTGCCGATGGCTTCGAACTTTGCGTTGGGGTAGATGAATTTCACATACGTCCTGAAATTACGGGCGATAAAGAGGGCAACAGCTGCCAGGATGCTGAGAATCAGAAGCCAGAACAGCGGGCTGCTTGGATAGAGGATCTCTTCAAACACTCTTGGTCACCTTAGGATGGAAACAACAGTTTCCCCACTTGTATTCGAATCTCGTCTTTTTTCCGGTCCAGCAGACGCTCAAAGGTATAATCGATGGTGATTTTCCCATCCGCGGACTGCATCAGGATGCCTCCGATTGATTTCAGGCTGCCTTGAACTGCCAGGTTCTCTTGTTTTGCGATGTCTCTGTCACGGTCCTGGGAGACGGACACGGTGCACGTGTTTCCTAAGCGTTGTTTCCCCTCCTTAAGGAGCGTGGTGATGAATCGTCTGTAGTGGTCCTCTGGAAGAGACCGGAGTTTCTCCAATGCCTGGGAAAAACACTGTTCAATGACCTCTTCCCGTGCGTTCATCATGTCCCTTCGTACTTCTTGGGTCGCTTTGGAGATAAGGATTTTTTTTGCATTCTCACTGTCCAGCTGCCCCTTACTGAGAATTGCTTCTGCCTCTTTTTGCGCTTCAGCTTTCGCGGTCTTTATAGTGGTCTGAGATTGTCTCTCGGCTTCAGCCATGAGGTGTTGTACCTGCGTTTCCGCATCGCTATTGATTCGCTCGATTATTTTTTCTGCAGACATGGGTTTCTTCCTGTTCTTTTTTATTTCTTCAGAGTAGTCCAAGACCGGTCATGAGAAGGATACCGGCAAGTAACCCAAAGATGGCGATGGTCTCAGTCATGACGGTAAAGATAATACCTCGAGCCGCGACATCAGGGTTTCTGCCCACCGCGCTGATGGAGGATGAGGCGACCATCCCTTGGTTGATGGCTGAGATGCCTGTTAATCCCACGATTAAGCCTATCCAGACTGCTGCTGAGCCGAGAACCGGGCTTGTCATATCTGCTCGTGCGGCTCCACCTAGAAGCCCGGCACCAAGCATCAAAAGAATAGCGGTTAACAATCCGTAGACTGCTTGGGTCATCGGTAGGACCGACAGCACCAGGCATTTCCCGAAAAGGTTTGGTTTTTCAGCGGTGACTGCGACACCAGCGGAGCCTGCGAAGGACAGACCGATTGCAGCGGAGATCCCAGCGATGCTAATCGCGATTGCGCAGCCAAGTATTAACAATATTTTGTTCTGATCCTCCTGTGTCGCTACTGTTTCTTCCTGTGCTTGTGCGATACCAGCCAAGAGAAGCAGAAGAATCGACAAGGCGAGTCCTAGCGTCATAATTGTTCTTTTGTTCATTTTTTTTCTACCTCCAATGTTGTTTTTTTATTTTTCTACCCTCGTGTATCTTCTTTTTGTCTGAAATGGGTCGAATTCCTTTCCACCGCCTTCATAGAAACGGTTGAAGAACTCGACGTATTGAAGCCGTAACGAATGAACCGCTGCCCCTAAGGCTTGAATACCAAGGTTCGCGGTATGCAGGATAATAAGCAGAATCGGTAAGAAGACGATTCCGACGACCGGTACCAAGGCGGGGATGAGCTCGGCGACGACGTTAAAGGCAAGAGCCATCCCTGATGTCGCAAGACCCAGGGCAAGTAACCGCGCGTAGGACAACCAGTCTCCCACATACCCGGTGATACCGAAAAATCCGATAGGCCCGCTGTTTAGGAAAACCAGGGCGATCCCGATAAGGGTCAGGATGAGGGCGCTATACATCAGCATACTGCTAAGCTCCCAACGCAGAATAAACATGCCGATGAGCATCCCACCACCGATCTGAAGAGGCACCCAGGCGAAGTACTGGGTGAAGAAAAGCTTGTATTTTTTTTGTCTCATCGCCTGGATAAGTCCCAGGACGATTCCAAGATTCAGATGAATCAGACCCATGAGTAAGGCGATGGTGAGGATGACGAGAGGGTCCCCGAGAGCATCAAGGGGAAGATGAATACCTGCGATGGTCATGCTATACAAGGGTTTTGTTGAATCATGATAAATGAACCGAGGGATGAAATCCCCAAAGAAACTGTTCATCAGCAGTCCCGCGATGGTTGTCGCAGTACCAAGCCAGATGCCAAGGAAACTCCAGTTTTTCAGGAAAGGACTGTGTTTCCCGAACTTCAGATACCCAAACAGTGACAGAAGCAGGATGACCAGTCCGTAGCCTGCGTCCCCCAGCATGAAGCCGAAGAAGATAATAAAGAAAATGCCCATGAACACCGTTGGGTTCAATTCATGATATTTTGGTGTCGCGAACAGTTCAAGGAAGGTGCGAAACGTCGATGCCCACGCTGGTGTCTCCAGATACGTCGGTGGATTATCAGGATTCGGTGATGGTGTCTCAAAGACCAGGGAACAATACCCCTTACAGGAGTCTTCAACGACGGATTGGATCGTTTCTTGGTTCTTTTCCAGCCCCCAACCCTTGATAACATAGGTGGTCTCTGTTTGGGTGAAGTTTCTCATGATTTCCTTTCGTGCTTTTTCAAAGGCTATCTCCTCACGAAGCACGTAGAGGTTCTGGAGATGCTGATCGGCAAACACTCGGAGTTCTGCGAAAAGCTGTTCTGTGTGTTCCTCAATTGTTTTTTGTTTTTCTGCGACGTCTTCTAGCGCGTCGGCTGGTGTACCAGAGAGCGCCTTGAAATCAAAGACGCTGAGGTACTCCCTGCTGATTTTTTCGATTTTCTCTTTTTCTTTTCTATGACCTGCGAGGAGCACTGCCCATTCTTTTTTCTTCCGGGTACCAAACTCCTTTGAAAACACTGTTATTGCGTCATCGGAACCTATCTGCTTTTGGAGTGCGGGGAAATTCGTTGTCCTGCCGGCAAGGACTATGACCGACGGAGAATCCTTAAAATCATCTAAATCAACAGAGAACTCTTTTAAAAGTTCCAGCTGTTTTTCTGTCTCTTCGTTTTTTATTTTCTGTTCGTTGAGCTGTCGTATTTCCTCATCAAGGGAGAGAATTTTTTTTTCAATTGTTGCGAAGACCTGTTCGATATCAGAGGAAATCTGCGCAGGGGATCGGTTTTTTACTTCTTTTGTCTCCGGTATCTCCGGATGGAGCATCGCTTTGACGCCTTTCGGAGACTGTTTTGTTTTCACCAGGATGTCGATTAACTTTGTCAACCGCAGCTCATGTCCCCCATAGATGCTTGTCTCAGTAGGTACCTCGACTCTCCCGGTCATCTGGGTTGTTTCTGCATCCTCTTTCTCAATGTTTATGATTTGAACAAGACCCTGTTCATGGAGATTTTTTATGACATCCTCTAGATAACTTTGATGAAGTAGGATGGTTACCTTTTTCATCGTAGCCGGGAAAAGTATTCTTATTCCCCCTTCTGGACTTCAGTGATAATGAGTTTCACCGCATCAGGTGTCTTTTTTTTCGCGTTTTTTTCCATCTGAGCTATCGCGTCAGCTCCTTCCTTTTTTATGACCAGGATTTCCTTTTTTGCCTCTTCTTCCGCGTCCTCAGTGATTTTTTTTACCTTCTTCTGCGCCTGATCAATGATTTTTTGTTTTTCCTTCTCCGCTGTTTTATATGCTTTTTCAAGCAGTTTCTCCGCGTCTTTTTTTGCTTTTTCAATGGATTCCAATGCATTGGTTTCTGCTTGTTTTATGTCCTTTATCGCTGTCATGTCGTTATACCGGTATTCACCTTTCCTTTATTAGTATTTGGATAACAGTTACGCATGGTTTTTCCTCTAGAAATCGTCTCTCTTTTTTGTAAACAAATTTTTTTTTTTTGTAGAACATTTTTTTGCCCCCTCACTGCAATTCAGTGGCTCTTAAAAGAGATTTATCAGAAGCAAACAGAAAATCGCTCTCTATTCCAAGATCTGATTAGAGAAACATCAACAAAGAAAGGACTGTTGCTATGATCATCGGAATTAACCCACCCAGAAAACCGATTTTAAACCAATATTTCAACGTCATATGAATCCCTTTTCGCTCCTCCAAGATGCCTAAGGAGACGATGTTTGCCGTCGAACCGATCATCGTCATGTTCCCACCATAGCACGAGCCAAACAACAACGCCCACCACAATGCATTTGTCCCCAGTGAGGCGGTCATGCTCTGCATCACCGGGATAAGCATGGCGACCACAAGGACATTGTCAAGCACCGAGGAGATCACTCCTGAGAGTATCAGGATTAACGGGATGAGCAGGAGAAGGTTTCCCCCGCCAAAGGAAATCAATTCGTTGGAGACGATATCCGTGATACCAACGTATTTCAGACTCCCTGCTTTTGCAAAGATGAACATGAAGAAGATCAGCGTCCACCAGTCCACCTCCTTTGTGAGCAGCTCCTTTGCTTCATTTTTCCGCCACAGCATCGCAACACCCGCACCCGCTATTGAAAAGCCCACCAGCAGTGTGTTATGCGCCAGACCCATAGCAAGCTCCAATCGATAATGAAGGGCAAGGCCTACGATGACTACAATGAAAATAAGAAGACTGCCACGGAACATCCCTTTGTCCTTGACATCGCACCATTCCCCAAGCATCAGAGCTTGGTCTTCCCTTGAGTTGGCCTGGATTTTTTCATGCAGGTGTTTCAAGTCACCTTTCTGCCAAACCAAAATGATGATGATCAAGCAAATCAGTGCTATCACACCGACGGGTAATGCGGTAACAATAAAATCCTCAAAGGTCAACCCTGACCGTAGCGCTATCATCACGCCGACAGGGTTGCCCAGCACCGTCCAGGAGCTACCGATATTCGTTGCCAAGACAACAGAAATGATGTAATTGACGGGGTTGATCTTATAAAAGTCACACAAATCAAGAACCAGGGTGCTCATTAAAAGAATCGAGGTGACCTCGTCAAGAAAAGCTGCCATAATTGCAGCTAATACAAGGAGCATCACCATAAGCAGGTTGACTCGAAATTTTGCTGCTTTGATGATCTTAAACAACATCCAGCGGAAACACCCTGACCGTCGAAGCAACCCCACCATCACCATCATACCGATAAGGAAAATGATGACATCAAGGTTCATGAACTCAATCGTGTTTGGTAAGTCAATAGTCCCGGTCAGCAAGAGGATAACAATGCCGATAAACGCGATAGCCACCCGTAGTTTCCAAAACATCAGTGTCCCGATGACAAGAGCAATAAATATCGTGGCTGCTAACGTCTGAGGCCAATTATTCAGCAATCGAAAAATGACAAAACCGATCAGTATGTTGACAACGATGTAGATAGCGAATTGTTTTGGGGTTCCACCTGAACCAGGGTCACCAAGGTCCTTCTCCTGAAATACCTCCATCTTGCTCCCCTTAAGAGTTTCAGCTTTTTTTTTTGGTATACCTCTTTCTGAGAAAGATCGTTAGCTACTCCTATAAAATCAATAGAATTATCTTTCGGCTAGGGGCTTCAGCGACTCTCAGAAACATAGTCTGCTCAAGATATCCAACGTACGTTATGATGGTATTGTTTTTCCCTATAAGAAGATTATGAATATAAAAAAAAATAAAGTATCTATTTAATAAATTGATACCGGAAATTTCTAATAGTCTAAAAGATTACATCCGCTGAAAAAACAGTGAAGGGTACTCTATGGCTAAGAAGCTCTCCAAATCATTTAAGAAAGCATTATGGGTGTACCATTGCAATTCTGGTTCCTGTAACGGATGTGACATTGAAATCATCGCAGCTCTCTGTCCTCGATATGATGTCGAACGATTTGGGATAAAACTCGTTGGCACACCCCGGCATGCGGATGTCCTTCTTATCACGGGGCCTGTCACCAGACAGCTTGTCGACAAAGTAAAACGGGTTTATGAGCAAATGCCTGACCCAAAAGCAGTCATCTGTGTCGGAAATTGCGGTAACACCGGTGATGTGTTCTATGAATCCTATAATCTCGTCGGCCCTATCGATCAAGTCATCCCTGTAGATGTCTACGTGATTGGCTGTCCACCACGACCGGAAAACATTATCAACGGGGTTACAAAGGCATGGATGAAGCTTGAGACGCTGGAGGCGAAAAAATGATCAGAGATACCCAGGTGACCCCTGAAGAGCTTGTGCAATCGTTCCTAACGACGTTTCCACAGACTATCACAAATCCTCGCATCGAACGACATACGACCGGTGTAAAAAAAACAGAATTCGTCCACATCTGGATGCATGTCAATCGAACCGTGTTCAAAGACGTCGTCAAACACCTCTTTACGTTCGATGAATACCCGCATTTTGTCGTCACATCCGGGTACGATATAAACGAAAATATCAACCTGGTCTATCATTTCTCACTGTATCATGGATTTCCTCATAAGGAGCTTTCCCTCAACTTCACGGTATCCGTACCAAAATCAGACCCGACCATTGACACCATCACCGATCTGTTCCCCGGTGCGCTGATTTCCGAACAAGAAAAACAAGAGATGCTCGGGGTGAAAGTAACAAATATCCCTCTTGATAAACGTGTTTTCATCAGCGATGACTTCCCAAAGGATGTCTACCCCTGGCGCCGGGATGAAACCGGTCCGGAAAAATACGTAAAAAACCTTCACAAGGAGGAACCATGAGCCAGACGACGAAAACAACGTATCAACTCCCTATCGGTCCTATCCATCCTGCGTTAAAAGAACCAGTGGCGTTCGAGTTTGAAATCGATGGTGAACAGATAATCGATGTGAGTGTGACCCTGGGCCATGTCCACCGGGCGATTGAATGGGCGGCACGCAAACGCAACCCCATCCAAGCGTTATATCTCGCTGAGCGTATCTGCGGTATCTGTTCGTACTGCCATCCCATGGCATTTGCCTTAGCAGTGGAACGACTCGCAAATATCGAAGTCCCTGAACATGCACAGTATCTCCGGGTTATCCATGGAGAACTGGAAAGGATTTGTTCTCACGTCCTTTGGGCGGGGGTCGCTGCTCATGAGATCGGGTTTGATTCAGTCCTGTTTTTAACATGGGAGATACGAGAAAAAGTACTGGATTTAACTGAATATCTCTCTGGAAACCGGATTACGAAAGGAATCACCATGATAGGTGGGGTACGACGCGATATCACCCCTGAGATGTATCCAAAGATTAAGGAATCCATGGACTATCTGAAAAACCAGTTTGGGAAACTCAAAAAGATCTTTTTAGAGGATAAGACATTTAAAATGCGCAGTCAAGGTTGTGGGATTCTTACAAAAGAAGATGCCTTGCGACTTGCTGCTGTCGGACCGACCGCTCGAGCATCTGGTGTGAAAATAGACACCCGTCTTGATCAAAGCTATTTCGCTTACGGTGACCTTGATTTTGATTACATCACCCCTGATGTGCTCACTGGTGAAGTGAATGGTGACGTCTATGACAGGATCATCGTCCGTCTCTTAGAGGTGCAACAATCCATCTCCTTGATAGAACAATGTCTGGAACACATGCCAGAAGGACCGATTGTCTCAGAACCAAAGATAGCAAAACTGCTTGCGAGGTTAAAGAAAGCAGAAGGGGAAGGCATCGGTCGCATGGAAGCACCTCGTGGCGAAGTGTTTCATTACGTCAAGATGACCGCTAATGAAAACATTTACTCCTGGAAAGTACGGGCGCCGACCTATGCAAATATCATGCCCTGGGTTCCGATGCTGAAAGGCGGACAGATAGCAGATATCCCTATTGTGGCTGCCTCCACTGACCCCTGCATGTCCTGCACCAACAGAGTCGTTGTGATTGACAATACCAACACCTACGCGCTTGATAAGGAGGATCTGCATCGGCGCAGCATCCAGAAAACCCGGAGGTTGACTGCATGAGATTTACCATGCTTCCTCAGGTGGTGGCTCAGCTGTTCAAAAAACCATTTACCAATAAGTTCCCAGCCAAGTATGCCCCCGCCTCAACGACGAAGTTCATTGAACAGGTCAAGAACGGGACAGCAAAAATCCATCCTCCTATCCAGACACCTCCGCATTTCCGCGGAAAAATCGTATATGAAAAGGAGAAATGCATCGGATGTAAACTATGCTTACAAGTCTGTCCCTCAGAAGCCATTGAGTTCAAACCAGAGGAGAAAAAAATAAGGGTTCTTCTTGCTCGCTGCACGTTTTGCTCCCAGTGTAACGATATCTGCCCGGTTTCTTGTCTACACATGAGCGATGAGTTCCTGCTGGCAGATACTGACAAATACTCAAAGGATCTGATCGTTGAATAAGCAAAGCAACTCCCTGATGTGAATTTTTCCCTTTCACCTCTCTAATTCGAAACAAGAAAAAAATGATTACATTGATTCGAAACTCAAAAGAAAAACAGTTCGACACGAGGGAGCCTGTGCAGAAACCAAATAATCAAGGCATTAATGGAAAACAAACCATAAAAATTGGTAAACACATTATCTCAATCACCGGCTGGCTCCAGCTTGCGATTTTTTTCTTCATCATCGTTGCGGGAGCGGTTTTTTTTCTTTTCGTCTACGACCTGTTAACCCCTGATCAACAAAAATGGTACGCAGCTCTCTCGTTGGCCTATTTCATCCCTCCTGCTGGGAAAGAAACAGTCATCTTCGTCGGATTAACACAGAACCTCCCCGTCCTGCATTGGTGTGCAACCCTCTGGGTCTTTGACGTTCTTGTCTGTCTTGCCATTATGACGAATTGGTGGTTCTTGGAACTTTTCATTAAACATATCCCTCCGTTCCCTTTCATCGGACTGCGTCGAAAAAAACCACATGTGTATAAGACGACTGTTTCCCTCAAACTCTGGTATGAGAAGCTCCACTGGAAAACACGACAAATCGAAAGGAGGAATTATGGGAAGTTACTGGTCTTTGTGTTAGCGTTATTCATGTTTGTGCCGTTTCAAGGGACCGGTGCGATGTCCACAACAGTGATTGGTACCTTTTTAGGGCTTCGAAAAAGAATAACCTTATTCATTGTAATGATGGGATCGTTACTTTCCATCATAGCAGTTACATTAATCTCTATTGGGATTATTCAATTGTAGATGGCCATCTGGAGTCAAAGCATCCTTTTTTCCATGATGGAGATATAGAGAAAAATCAATAATCTCAGCAAGGTCAGTAAAAAAAATAAAAAAGAAGAGTATCAATAGATATTGACACCCGGTTTTCCCTTTTCTCTTTTAATCTCGGGGTGGCGTGTTTTATCCAAGCAACACGAATAACGGCAGGAACACCAATGTTACCACGGACATGAGTTTGATGAGGATGTTCAACGATGGGCCAGAGGTATCCTTACAAGGGTCTCCAACGGTATCCCCAATCACGGTCGCCTTATGAGCGGGGGATCCTTTTCCGCCAAGATTCCCTGCTTCAATGTACTTCTTTGCATTATCCCAAGCGCCCCCAGCGTTTGCCAGGAAGATGGCAAGCAGAAAACCAGTCGCGATAGACCCAATGAGAAGCCCGCCAAGGCCAGCAAGCCCCGCACCCTTTGGTCCTATCATCCCAAACACAATTCCGATGATGAGTGGTGAGATGACTGCAAGCAACCCAGGGATGATCATCTCTCGTAACGCTCGTTTCGTACTAATGGAGACACATCGCTTATAATCCGGTTTACTGTTTGGATCGGTCAGTAATTTGAATTCCTTGAACTGGTATCTGACCTCTTCCACCATGCTGTAGGCTGCTTTTCCGACCGCACCCATGGTCAAAGCAATGAACACAAACGGAAGCATCGCCCCGAGGAACAACCCGGCGACAAGATACGGGCTGGTGTTACTACCCATGGATAAGAAACCGAGGATCTCCGCTTGTGTGTAATGAATGGATAATGAGACGATGAATGTTGAAATCAACGCAAGCGCGGTGATTGCGGCAGAGCCAATCGCAAATCCTTTCCCCATGGCGGCAGTGGTGTTTCCTACCGCATCTAAGGCCTCTGCTCGTTCCCGGACGTCTTTCCCCATGCCGCTCATCTCAGCGATCCCGGCTGCGTTATCCGCTACAGGTCCATAGCAATCGGTCGCAAGGGAGATACCTAGTACACTGAGCATTCCGACCGCGGCAATAGCCACACCATAGAATTCAGCGAAATAATAGGAAAGGATCATCGCGATAACAACAGAAATTACAGGGATAACCGTGCTCATCATCCCGGTGACCATTCCTTTAATGATGACCGTCGCAGGGCCTGTTTTTGCTGCCTCAGCGATCCCTTTGACTGGTTTTTGTTTCTCAGAAGCAAAATACTCCGTGTTTAACCCAATGATGATACCAGCGATGAGTCCTGCAAGTATCGCCAGGTACGGCCCCATGTTTCCATCAAGCAGATACCAGGTGGCTACTCCAGCAAATATCGCGACAAGGATAGTGCTTGCGAACAGACCGTTGCGCATCGCTGAATACACGTTTGCCTTCTTCCCTGTTCGGACAAAGAACATACCAATAATTGAGGAGAAAATCCCAATCGCAGAGATCAACAAGGGTAGGATAAGTGCATTTGAACCATAGGTCTGAAGCGCAAATCCTCCTGCAACTGCTGCAAGAGCCATTGGAGCAATGATCGCCTCCACATAGGATTCATATAAATCAGCACCCATGCCTGCGACATCACCAACATTATCTCCCACGAGATCTGCAACGACAGCAGGGTTCCGTGGGTCGTCCTCCGGGATGTTTTCTTCGACTTTTCCGACAAGATCTGCCCCGACATCAGCTGATTTTGTATAGATTCCACCACCGACACGGGCAAATAAAGCAACGGATGAAGCACCAAAACCAAATCCAAAGAGAATATTCGTCGTCAAGCTCACAGAGAGACCAAAGACCTCAGAGAACAGCAGAAACATCCCAAAAACACCAAGCACACCAAGCCCAACAACACAGATCCCCATCACAGCCCCGCTTGAGAATGCAATCGATAATCCTTTGTTGATACTTGTTTTTGCCCCCTGCGCGGTCTTTGCGTTTGCCATTGTCGCAATACGCATACCGATGTTCCCAGACAACATAGACAGGATAGCACCAATTATGAACGCAACAGCGGTTCCCCAGTGCATACCGCTATCTGGTATAAATGAGGCGGCAAGTAAGATAACGGTTACCGTACCGACAAAGATGATTAACACTTTATTTTCACTGTTCAAAAACGCTATCGCGCCATCACGAATCGCATTGCTTATCTCCTGCATTTTTTCTGATCCAGAGCTTTCCTTACGTATCTTAAAAACAAGATATCCGGCATAGAACAAAGCCACAATTCCGCTTATCACTATTATTATCGAAATAGGGTCCATAAATGACCTCCTCCACTGCGGGCAATAATATTGCTCTATTTAATCATTATGATATTTTCTGAGCCCCTCCAAAGCGTCTCTCTATTGATAGATATTAAATATTGTGTCGCGATTCATAGTCCACATGAAAGATCAATTGATCACTGATTTTTATGAACTGACTGTTACGCAGCTTATGAATGATCATCTCTGGGACATCCCGATTATTGAAAAAAATGATGATATTCTTAATGTTCTGAATATTCTCAGCGGCAGACATCACATCTGGGTGATTGATAGTAAAAAAAAGAAAGAGCTTGTGGGAGTTATCACAGAACATGATATACTGACGATTCTTTCTCCAAAAAATTTTTCCCCGTATGTCTTTGGCTTACCCGACCTCCGTTCGTTGCAGCATGGGACCGTGAAAACCGCTGAAGACCTTATGTCCAAGAAAATTATCACCTGTGAGCCTGATGAAAAAGTCATTGATATAATAAAAAGGATGAAAAAATTCCAGCTCCGTCGTCTCCCTGTTGTGAAAAACAAAACACTCGTTGGAGAAATCACCCTGCATCGGTTAATTCAGAAATATTATAAAGCAACCCAGTATCATTCACTTGAAGAAGAAGGTTGACGTCTACGGCAGATGAAATCCAGATTTTCGAAATTGTCCTTTCAGTGGCCTTAGCACTTATTTTTGCACGTTTGTTTGGGTATCTTTTCGACCGGGTAAAACAGCCCCCGGTCATCGGTGAGATATTCGCAGGTCTGCTCCTGGGCGGGTTCGGTTTTGGGTTCCTTGCAGGAAAAACGGTATCCTTGTTTTCCTTCTCAGTTCAGATCCCCCAGTTGTCGTTTACCTCTGAAGCTTTTACTTTTCTTGCGGAGTTAGGTATCCTGTTCCTCATGTTTCTCTCAGGCTTGGAAATCAATTTCTCAGAATTAAACAAGGTTAAGAAACCCTCCCTGTTTGTTGCTGTCGGAGGAGTCATCGCCCCCTTGCTCCTTGGTATGTTAGCGGCACATGCGTTTGGTTTCACCTGGCAGATCGGACTCGTCATTGGATTAATCCTTGTCGCTACCTCCGTTGGTGTTCCTGTGCGAGTGCTTATGGATCTCAAGAAGCTAAATACCGAGGTTGGTCTGACGATATTAGGGGCAGCAGTTATCGATGACGTGATCGGGATTATTCTGTTTGTCTCTGTCCTTGGTGTGGCAACACCTTTAGATGTCGCATTCCTTGGTTTCAAGATACTCATTTTCTTTATTCTCTTCTTGTTTATCGGGTTGAAAATCATCGATAAAATCTTTAATCTCGGAGAGAAAATACAGCTCCCCAAAGCCCTGTTAAGTATTTCTCTTGCCATTTTCCTTCTCTATTCTTTTTTTGCTTATCAATCAGGGATCGCGGGAATCACCGGTGCCTTTGTCGCTGGGGTTGTCATCGGTCATGCGATGAAATCGCGCAAAGTCATCGATGATATCAAAACAATAAGCTATGGTCTTTTCATCCCCTTGTTCTTCGTATGGGTTGGTGCGAACGTTGACCCGACCGTTTTTACGACAATACATGTTATTGGTTTTGCAGTCGTTATCATCCTTGTCAGCATTGTTGGAAAGGTGGTTGGTTGTAGTATCGGAGGAAAACTTGCAGGGATGACAAATAAAAAAGCTCTTCAAGCGGGTATCGGGATGATCCCCCGTCTTGAAATGGCATTAATCATCGCTGGTGCCGCGATATCCCAAGGAATCCTTGTAGGGACGCTTGCGAATCAAGTCCTTGCGACAACGGTCCTTCTCACCTTAGTAACAACATTGATAACACCGTTTTTACTACGAGCAACATTCAAATAAGAGACTATACCAACAGAAAAACTGTTACTTATTTCCACACCAGCTCGACACAGAAAAATGAGGCAACAAGAGGAGTTTACATCCCCCAGAATTTGTTTGTCCTGCGCTTGATGTCAAAGATCTTATTTAACACGTCCTTTTCATCTTCGTTCAGAACATCCATCAGTCTGAGTTTTTTCGCATCACTCTCAGGGATGTCGGTAAAGAAGATATCCCCGCCTTTGATCTGCCTGCCCACGGTGACCCCTTCGATTGAGATAGCGACCTCAGCACCCTGGAGTGCCTCTGTGATTGCTTTGTTATCAAGCTGCAGACCCTTGATGTTACCGATGCTCTTTCCCTCATGGTCCATGAGTCGCATATCTACCTTGATACGACCCCCTAATACGCGAACCCCGATGACCGCAGGATGACTGACACGGAAGACATACTCCGGCAAAAACTTAATCATCCCAGGATGAATGTAATCTTCTCGTCGCTTCTTCTCCAGTTCTTCTTTCTTCTTTGCCAGCCAGGCGTCATATTTCTCAATAATCGTGTAAATAACATCCTCATCAAAGATGGCGACCTCCGTGTTAGCAAGCTCCTCCTTTGCCTCTGGCAGGATTTTTACGTTAAAAGCAAAAATCGCTCGCTCTAAGGGGTTATTCAACGCTACTGTTTCCATAACGTCCCGTCGGGAGATATTACCGATTTCCACCTTCCGGACCTGGATTCCTTTCTCCCGGGATTCCTTGACCAATGCCTCCAGAGAACCGATGGTGTCAGCTTTTATGTACAAACCCTCCTTGTCAAGATCGATCTTCACCTGGGATTGACTCTTGATTTCCTCAATTAATGCTTCTTCATCCTCATTTACCACCCGTAATGGTGCACCCGGTACGACCTGATCAAGGTCTGGGGCAGAGATCTTGATACCACAGGCAGCATGAACCTCCTTGACGCTCTCAAAACGCTCCCGAGGATCACGGATCTCATCCATCGGTTTGGGTTTAAGCAGGGCTTTTATTTTTGTGACAAGCGGCTCATCCCGGGTTCCTAGGATAATGATATCCTCTTTTCTGAGCACACCACTGTAGATAATCGCATCAACCGTGGTTCCTAACCCGACATCCTCTTTAACTTCAAGGACCGTTCCTTTTCCCGCCCCGGTCTCACTGGCGAGCTGATCCTCCAGGAACCGTTGCGCCAGCCCGACAAGAACCATCAGCAGCTCAGGGATCCCCTCCCCGGTTTTCGCAGAGACCGGGATGATCGGGATACTCTTTCGGAAATCCTTAATGTTAAAATACAAATCAGATTCAAACCCTTTATCATAGATCGTCCCGATGAGCTCATATAACTTCGTCTCAAACAGGGTCTTTGTCATCGGACGCTGGTTTTCCAGTCGATTCTTCGCAATATCCGTACTTGCTTGCCAGCCGTTAATGGCATCTATCTTATTTGCTGCGATGATAAAAGGCGTTTTATATTGACGAAGGATGGTGATGGACTCATGGGTCTGCGGTCGGAACCCTTCATTGATATCGACGACCAGAATCGCAAGATCAGCCAAAGAACCGCCTCGGGTCCGTAAGGTGGTAAACGCATGATGACCCGGGGTATCAATAAAGAGAAGACCCGGCACGGAGAAGGTTTTCCCGCCAAGGAGCTGGCCACACATCGAATAGATCGCATCTATAGGGACCTCTGTGGCTCCGATATGTTGGGTAATGGCCCCTGCCTCTCGAGCGGCAACAGTAGAGCCTCTAATATAATCTAACAAGGATGTTTTTCCATGATCGACATGACCAAGAACACTTACGATTGGTTGACGGACATGTTTCTGAGGATGTGTCATCGCTACTCACCTAGGTCCACACGCCGTAGGGAAAACATGCTTTAAAAACATATGGGTAAAAACACATAATAACGGGCTCGTATCAAATGAAAAATCAGTAGTATCAGCTACGGGATTTCAAGTGTCGCATGACGCGACCGCATCGATTCTTCCGTTTCTTTTTTATTCCTCATCAATTCTGCGATGATTCCATCAAGGAAAATCCAGGCACTTGCCTCAAATAAGGTCCCTAAGGGGGCGAATTGTTTTCGTTCGTTCTCTGTGCAGTCTGCACTCAGAACGATTGCGATATCAGCGAATTTCGTGATTCGGGAACCAGCTTTTCCTGTGATGACCACAAGGGTTGCTCCAAGGTTCTTTGCGATTTCCGCTGTCATGACCGCAGGGATAGTCTCCCCGGAGCCAGAGACAAGGCACACAAGGTCTCCTTTTTTTACGGGAGCACCGATAGTCTCTCCAATGACGAACGTCTGGAACCCAAGATGCACCAGTCTAATGGCAAAAGCCTTGGAAACCAGTCCAGACCGACCCGCCCCATAGACAAAAATACGGTTTGCTTTAAAAAAAGACGAGATGATTTTTTCTATTTCATCAGAGGATACCTTTCTGAGGATGTCATTTGTTTTTTTTTGGATATAGGCAAGAGAATCATGAAAGGTGGCTGAAGTATCCTTCATTTCTTCATGACCTCTGAGAGATCCTTGTAATAGGCAGATTCTTTCCCTGTTCTTTTCATAATCGCTTTTTCAACTTGCAACCTGACATACACTGCGTCATGTTCAAGCAAGGGCGATTCTGAGATGAGGGTGACGTTCATATTCCGGTCTAGGATGACATCGATGAGCGGGGCCAGTGGCATATCGCCTTTCTTGATGGGGATATGGTACAGCTCATTTCCGTTCTCATAGAGGACCCCGGTGATATGGATAAGGTAATGACGGAGCCGCAATGGTTTGAGTTTGTCAAAGATTTCCTCGAAATCCTTTCGTTCTTTGATAGAACCGTTTCCCCGGGCATGGATATGACCTAGGTCTAAAACAGGGATGATTTCTTTGACATGTGTGCAGACCTCGATAATCTCATCAAGGCTGCCAAAGACTTTTTGCTTCCCCATGGTCTCCATAGCGAGTTTTACCTTCAGTTTTTCCTTTTTAAACATGCTGATGACTTTTTTTGAGTTTTTCACGATGACTTTCAAGGCTTTCTTCGGATCGTACTCACCGTAAAAACCAGGGTGGATGATGAGGGTTTTCGATCCAATGCTGTTTGCCATCTGAGCTGATTTGATGATTTTTTCATAACTCATGGTGATTTCTTCACGATCGCCAGCTAAATTCAGGTAATAGGGGGCATGGACATGGATTTCAATGTCGTTTTTTTGTGCATAGTCCTTGATGAACAGTGCTTCTTCATCTGATAAAACATACAATCCTCGAACGAATTGTATCTCAATTGCGTTGAGATCAAGGCTTTTGTGGGTATAGACAATACCATCCTTGTTCGTACGCCCTTTACAGGATAAAGGAATACCGGCCTGCCCGATTCGTATCATTTCTTCTCCTCCTATTTTCTTTTTATGGACGAAGGGTGTTGGTTCATCAGAAAAAAATGTATTATGCGAGTTCCTCCAAACGACTCATGATATTCCAGATAAGGGTGCGTCCATGTAGTGGAATATTGGGGTCGTTTGCAAGTTCATCAAGAATCGAGGTTGCGGAGGCAACACGGAGGTCAATGGGGTCATTTGGTTTTAACAAAATCTGTTTTACTTCTTCAGCCCCTCGTCTAATATTTCTTGGAATAGAGTTATCCTCACTAATCATATTTAAACCATCACAAATCTGATCCATTTTTTTAACATCTTCGGGCATAACGGGTCACCCCTAGAACTCAGGGTAATCATGAGGTGAGATAAAAATATTTG
>CAYXPY010000034.1:0-5526 GCA_964467345.1 uncultured Thermoplasmatales archaeon
TTCTCCTATAAAAACTTATCATGTTTTAAGGATTAGCCAGCATTCGAATGGTTTAAACGAAGATAAGGCATGGCTAGAACAGAGAAGTCGAAAAAGGAATTAAAACCGCTTTTGTTTCTAGCCCATGCGAACTGATCTTTGTAAATTTGTACATCCGAAATGAAAGAATAATAAGAAGAAATGTTACTCCCAGAGAGATTTTTTGTATGACATGTATCTCGCCAAAATAGAACTTTTTCTAAATTGCAAAAAGTATTTACATGAAAAAACCATTCAGGGAGTCTATATCAATTTCTGTGAACTGGGCGGGGCGAACCGTTGAATCAACACACTGAAGAATATATCAGGAGATTAGACCTTACTGCGATAAAAATAAGAAAACATATAATCGAGATGCTTTTTAAGGCAAAATCCGGGCATCCGGGTGGCTCACTGTCTGCTGTCGAGGCGATCGTTGCGTTGTATTTTCATCACATGAACCATGACCCAAAGAACCCGAAAGACCCAAACAGGGACCGGTTCGTCTTAAGCAAAGGCCATGCAGCCCCCACCCTGTATGCAGCGCTTGCTGAATGCGGGTATTTTGATGTCAAAGAACTGGAGCATCTCAGACAGATCAACTGCATGTTACAGGGTCATCCTGTCTGCAGCCATATCCCTGGTGTTGAGGCATCGACAGGCTCTCTTGGCCATGGATTGTCGTTTGCGCTGGGCATCGCCTTGGCAGGGAAGCTTGATAAAAAAGACTACCGGGTCTACGTCATGGTCGGGGACGGTGAGACCAACGAAGGACAGATCTGGGAGGCAGCGACCTCCGCGGCTCATTATAAACTTGACAACCTCACAGCGTTCATCGACAGAAATTTCCTGCAGATTGATGGGAACACGGAGGATGTGCTTCGTCTGGAATCGGTCCGGGATCGATGGAGCTCCTTTGGGTGGCATGTCATAGAGGTGGATGGTCATGACATTGAGCAGATCATCGATGCGTTGCTTGCGGCAAGCGAACAGAAGAACCAACCAACGATGATCATCCTGAACACGGTGAAAGGCAAAGGCGTCTCCTTTATGGAGAATAACATTGATTTCCATGGGGTGCCTCCGAACGAGATGGAATATAAGCTTGCGATGAAGGAGCTGGAGACGGCGCAGAAGGCTCTCGAGGCGACGTTATGAACAAAAAACAGATGGCCAACCCTCGGGATGCGTACGGGGAGACCCTCGTGGAACTCGGGGGAAAGTATGAGAACATCGTCGTCCTTGACGCAGATCTTTCCAAGTCAACAAAGACGATTCTGTTTGCTAAAAAATACCCTGAGCGGTTCTTTGAGATGGGGATAGCAGAGGCGAACATGATCTCTGCTGCCGCAGGGCTTGCCTCCTGCGGGAAGATACCGTTTGCTAGCACATTTGCTGTGTTTGCCACCGGCAGGGTCTATGACCAGATCCGTATCGATGTGGCGTATTCAGAGGCGAACGTGAAGATCTTTGCGACCCATGGTGGTATCAGTGTCGGGAAGGATGGGGCAAGCCATCAGATGATTGAGGATCTGACCTTGATGCGGGTGCTGCCGAACATGACGGTGCTTGCACCTAGTGATGCGACACAGACCCGCAGGCTTGTGGAACTGATGGCGACAACGGAAGGCCCGATGTATGCGCGGATCGGGCGGGCGAATGCACCGGTGCTCTATACGAAGGAAGATCTGAAAGACATGAAGATTGGTAAGGGATTCACGATCCGAGATGGATCGGATATCACGATCATCGCTTGTGGGACAATGGTGGACCAGGCGGTGGATGCCTGGGAGCAGCTCTCAAAGCAGGGGATCTCTGCGCGGGTAATTGATATGCATACCATCAAGCCTCTTGATGAGACATTGGTGTTGAAATGTGCTCAACAGACTAACGCGGTTCTGACGATCGAGGAGCATTCCGTGATCGGGGGGCTGGGTGGTGCGGTCAGTGAAGTCATCGCGGAGAACCGTCTGTCTGTACCGTTCAAACGGATGGGGGTCCAGGATATCTTTTGTGAGTCCGGTGAGCCTGATGAGCTGTTTGAGAAATATGGGTTAAGCACACCCCATATCGTCAAGAATGTCAAAAAACTGTTGAAATAGCCTGGTTTTTCTGCTGGTCTGCGGCCGTAGTATCTGTTCTTTTTTTTTTTGTTGTTTATCATCAAGGGAAGTGGTGGGTATTTCTCCTTTTTGTCAGTATGGTCTATAAGAGAGAATTGCACGATATTTTTATATAGTATAATATACACAGTATATCATAATAAGTTTAAATATTAAAATTAAGAGAGTATAACGAAAAATGGATGGTGGAGGGAATGAACAGACACACACGAACCAGGATCATATTCAGCATCCTTATTCTTTTCATGGTCAGTCAACTCCCCTTCGTTTCCACACCCGCACAACACACCACCACAACACAACCACCAGCACTTGAAACACACCCAGACCTCCTCATCATCCTCTCCCCACAATACGGACAAGACACAGACATCCACACCGCCATACACACCTACCAGGACGCTGTCAGAAACGACCTTGGCTGGAACTCCTCCCTTATCATCATCGCCCAGCATCAAAACACCTACCACTTCATCGACCAGCTCATAGAAACCACCAACACCAACCACCCGCTTAAAGCATGCCTCATGGTCGGAGAAGACCTCAGCACCCCGCTTGCGGGAGACAGGGACTACCTCGAACAACCAAGCATCCTCCCCTGGGCGACCCTCGGGGGAACCACCGCATACCAGACCAGCGACCACGGAATCATCTGCAGCCCCACAAAGATCGCTATCTGCATCTCCCTGCTGTACCCCACCAGCGATCACAGTTACGAACAAAAGAAATCCGCCCTGCTTTTCGCGTTTCAGAAATTCACCTCTCAACGACAAATCACCTACCCAACAACCACCTGCGTCCTTGAAAGCTCGGACCTTAACACACACTCAAAAACACTCTACCAACAACTCAACAGCTCAAGTAGCCTGTTCTACACACAAGACCCCACAGACGCAGAGATCAGAACCATACTCACAGACCGCTATGCTGCGTTCTTCGTCCATGGACACTCAACCCCTGCAGGCACCGATGTGAACAGCCAAAAAAACAGCGGATGGTTCACCGCAGAACACCTCGACACCCTTGATACCCCCCTGTTCGGAGCAGACGGCTGCTACACCGCAGGATGGTGGTCCACACAACCTGAGAACAACCACCTCGACCCAAGCATCACCAAAACCTGGTACGGCTCCAAAATCTTCACAAGCCCCCACATCCAGGTTATGGCATTAGGACTGCTCTCCCAAAACGGGTTCCCCCAACCCGTCAGTTTCATCGAAACGGTCATGCCTGAGCTTCTCCAAGGAAAAACCCTTGCGGAGGCGATGATCGGTGATGACACCATTGGGGATACCATCATCGTTGGCGACCCGACATTCCATTTTATGAACTAAACCAAGAAAAACCGCTCCATCAATTAGCTTTTAATACCAACAACACTATATTTATGGATAAGTCTGAATAAAATGACGAGAGAAAACTTTCCTTCCTTCATCCCCGCAGAGAAAACAATACCAGAGCTGACCATAAAAGCAATACTCGTGGGAGTCTTCCTCGCAATCATCCTTGGCGCCGCAAACGCATACCTCGGGTTATACGCCGGGATGACCGTCTCCGCCATCATTCCGGGAGCCGTCATGGCACTCGCCCTGATGAAACCATTCAAACCCACCATCCTGGAAGTCAACATCGCAACCATGGGTGCTTCCGCAGGAGAATGCATCGCCGCAGGCGTCATCTTCACCATCCCTGCCTTGATCCTCCTTACTGCATGGACCGAGATCAACTACCTTGAAACAACCTTCATCGCCCTCATCGGAGGCATGCTTGGTGTCTTCTGGATGGTCCCCCTCCGAAGAGCACTCGTCGTCAAAACAGACCTCCCCTTCCCAGAAGGAATCGCTGTTGCAGCCGTGCTCACAACCACGGTTGGAGGAGAACAGACCGAGAAAAAAGACAAGGTCAGCGGCATCTGGCTGCCCATCGGGGCGTTCACCGCAGCACTCTTCAAATTCGGGCAATTATCACTCAACATCTTCCGCGACACCATCGATGGGATCATCAGCATCGGAAAATACGCGATATTCGGAAAGGAAAACGACGCCTGGTTCTACGCAGGGACAACCACATCACCTGCGCTGCTTGCGGTCGGATGGATCATCGGACCACGGATCAGCTCCTATGTCCTTGTCGGAGGACTCATCGGCTGGGTCATTATCGCACCACTGCTCGTACTCTCCACCGGTCTTCCACAGGTGACACCCGAATACAGCGGGTTAGGCCCCCTGATCGGAGGGTTCTACCGGGTCTGGAGCGAACAGGTTCGATACATCGGCGTCGGAGCCATGCTCATCGGCGGCCTCTGGGCGGTCTACTCCATCAGAACAAACCTTGTCGACAGCGTCAAAGAAGCGGTCATGGGGTTCCGCAGACAAACAGGTCCAACCCAACGACGCACCGAGCAGGACCTCAACTATAAACTTGTCTTCATCGCGATAGGCGCAATGGTGATACCGATATTCATCCTCTACCAAGTCCTGTCTGGTCTCATCGGCGTCTCCCTCATCATGGCGGTGCTGACGATATTTCTTGCTTTCATCGCAAGTGCACTTGCTGGTTATCTCACCGGACTAGTTGGTTCTTCGAACTGTCCGATCTCCGGGGTGACCGTCACCATCCTGCTCATCGTAAGTTTACTGATGCTTGGGTTAGGTGCCACCGGAACCGAGGGGATGGCGATCGTCATTTTCATCTCCGCGGTCGTCTGCATCGGCGGGTCCATCTCCGGAGACCTGCTGCAGACCATGGCATCAGGTCAGATGATCGGGGCGACACCAAAGAAGCTGCAGATCTCGATGATCTTCGGGGTCGTAGCCATCTCAGCAACCATCGGCATTGTCATCGGAGTGCTTCACCAGGCATTTACCATCGGGAGCACGAAACTGCCTGCGCCACAGGCGTTCCTCATGAAAGGAATCGTTCAAGGAATCCTCGGGGGAAACATGCTCTGGCCGTATGTTGTCGCAGGAGCGATCCTGGCATTGGTCCTCATTCTCATCAACCTCCCAGTCCTCCCCGTCGCCATCGGAATCTACCTACCCTTCACCCTGTCCGTCCCGATATTCATCGGAGGGGGAATCCGTCATCTCACTGATACGGTGTTGCAGAAAAACTATGGTGGTGCTGAAGAGGAAGAACTCAGCGACTGGGAGCTTGCTATCAAACAAACAAACATCACCCCGAAGGAAAAAGCCATCAGAACAGGCTTGCTGTTCACCGCAGGGCTTGTCGCAGGAGAAGCATTGATGGGGGTTGTGGTTGCCATCCTCATCGTCCTTGGTGTTCAACTCGCCTTCTTCGAAATAGCACCCTGGTGGCCAGGTCTTCTCGTCTTTGCTCTTATCGCAGCGCTGCTGGCGTATATTCCGATACGAGAGCTCCTTTC
>CAYXPY010000034.1:5626-23136 GCA_964467345.1 uncultured Thermoplasmatales archaeon
TTGAGGAGAAAAAAATGTATAGGTGTGATTTTTGCTCAAAAGAATTCGTAAGATTTAGTGAAAAAGAGGTGCTCGGGTATCGGGGAATGGTTCCCTGTTGTCCTCACTGTAAAGCCCCGCTTGATGCAACCCATCGTTTTTATATCTTGAAAAACGGCGAATGGGTGAAATTGTAAGCAATGATTATTTTATTTTTCGATTACTTCATAGAGATTTCCCGAGAAATCCCGTACAAACAACAACGCTCTGTCTCCTTTCTGAACGAAGAACGGTGTTAATCCCTGCTCTGTACATCGTGAAATAAAACCTTTTTTGTCATCAACTGCAATGCAGACGTGGGAAAAACCTGATTGCCGAGGCTGCGAAGTGATAAACACCTCAAAACGGGTCGTCCCGTCATCATAGAAATCGAAACGAACCTCATTTTGAATCTTAAAAATCTTCTCGGAGAGTTCTTTTGAAAGCAGACTGCTTTTGATTTTGGGAAGTCCCAGTATCACAGAAAAAAAACGCTCTGCAAGCTCCGGGTTAGAGTATTCAACAGCCACATGCTGGACAAGGACACCATTTTTCATAACACTCATCAGCAGGGCGAATGAGTTATGAGAATTTAAACAACATCCTCCTCGAAGAACAAAGAAAAGCATAATAGTAAAAGAGGTATGACTATCCATTCATGATGCGAGACACCGACTGGATCAAAAACAGCACCATCTACCAGATCTTCATTGATCGGTTCGCAGGGTTCTCATCGACACAGAGCTGGGACCAACCAATCTTCCTTGGAGGGACTATCAGAGGTATCATCGAGAAACTTCCCTATCTGCGGGATCTTGGGATTAGCACCCTGTGGATCTCCCCGTTTTATCAGACCTCTGCGTACCATGGATACCACATCACGGATTTTTACAAGGTTGATGCTCATTTTGGGACCATCGAGGATCTCCAGGAGCTGATTCGAGAGACGCATACCCAGGGTTTACGCATCATAGCTGACTTTGTGCCAAACCATTGCTCAAAACACCATCCCTTTTTCAAGGATGCACAAAACGATCCGAACAGCCAGTACAAAGACTGGTTCTATTTCACTGACTGGCCAGACCACTATCTGTGTTTCCTGAGTGTCAAAGAAATCCCAAAACTCAACCTGGACAATCCACCGACCCGTGACCATATCACCAATGCCGCAAAACAGTGGCTCAGCTTTGGTTTTGACGGATTCCGCCTTGACCATGTCATCGGCCCATCCCATGGATTCTGGGATGACTTTACCAAGGAGATCAACGATGATTTTCCAAACGCAGTACTACTGGGGGAGGCCTGGATGATGGGAATAAAAAAACAGGAACTCCCCACCATCCACATCAGGAATAAATTCTTCAAATGGCTCAGGGGCGCAGCATCAGATAACCTGTTTAAAGAATACATCGGGGAGCTTGACGGTGTCTTAGACTTCTTCGCCCAGGAGCTCCTCAAAAGATACGTCACCAACCCAAGAATGACACAGCAGCGACTCCTCAGACGCCTGACAACCCACTACGATCATTTCCCAGGAGATTTCCTTCTACCAACATTCCTTGACAACCATGACATGGACCGTTTTCTCTTCACCTGTGGGAACGACAAAGATAAATTAAAAGCCGCTGCAACCATCCAATTTTCTCTCCCACAGCCTGCGATCATGTATTACGGGACAGAAATCGGAATGACCCAGACGACATCAGTATGGTCTTTTCCCTCAAACGGCGATCTGCAGGCACGTCAACCTATGAACTGGGAGACACCAGACACAGAACTGTATAGCTTTTACAAAAAACTCATACAAAAAAAGCAGTACGAGAAACCGTATTAATCCTTCTGTTTTTTTTTGTTTTTTGTTTGTAAAATAGGGTGCTACGGAAATGTTCCCTGATGCAATATCGACACAATGATGATTCCAAGAAGTGTCAGTATCACAGCGGTATAACCGAGTACTTGAACCCGGATAGACAATTCTTGTTTTTGAATAGTATTTGCCATGGCATCCCATAGTGACATCGCAGAAATACTATTTCATGATAGATGGGTAGGTGCGTATGCAACTGAGCGGTGTGCTGTCAACCTTTGACCATCAGAATATATCCAATAGATAGTTTCCACTGGAAATAAGGGGGTGTCAATTGTTATCGAGCGAAAGGGTGACATAAAACGATACTACCGTTGGACATCTACGAGACCCGAGAACACAACAGGGATACTTTTTCTTGGTATCTACCTGTAAAACGCTAAATCAAAAAAAAAAAGTTAAAAGAAAAAATAAAAGTAGTTTTTCCTTTTTCCGAACAGAGAAAGAAAAAACCACCTGCAAATAATCTAAGATATATCTCTACTTAGAATCTCTTTGGCCGATGTTTCTGATAACAGTCCCTGCAGTAGACTGGTCTGTTACCATCTGGTTTGAACGGAACTTGGGTTTCCTTGCCGCAATCTGCACAGGTTACATCATGCATTTCACGAGGTGCGCCATAATCCCGACCACCACGATCGGATCTATCTCTTTTTTCCATTTATATATACTTCCTTTTTGTTATATCATCGGTTCCTTGTTTCCGTAGAACCGCTGGAAGGCAATATAGACATGTGGTATTTAACCTTATGGATACAAAACAGACGAACCCGTGGACAAAAAGGTTTTTATAAGAACACGATGTTAAATACTCAAAGACACGGGGAGCATCATATGAAGAAAAAAGAATTCATACTTATCATAAGCATTTTTTCGACACTGCTCATGGTTGGTAGCAGTATCCAAGCAGGCAGTATAGACAACGAAAAAACCAGGGAACCTACCCTTCAAACAACGAAACGTTCGTATCAATTTTCCCTTCCATCAATTCAGGAAGACCTTGCCTATAGCGCAGTCCTGTTGACCGAGGCGACCGGGTATCGCACCACCCCGGGTGAACCAATCCTGCCACTTCTTCGCGATACCATTGAACTACCATTCGGCGCAAAGATACAGACCATCGAATACCATCCAGGCAGCATGCATCAACTGCCGCTGACCCAGAAAATCACCCCCGCGATCGCACCAGTCCCGTTCCCCTCTGAACACCACACCATCCAGTACTCAGAGAACACTGCTATCTATACAGCCAACGAATACTTCCCTGATGAGTGGTACTCCTATCGACTCACGGGTGGACTTAGCAGTGACAACATCCTGAGAACCTTCCTGACCATCCAGATAAACCCTGTTCGATACAACCCTGTAGAACACCGCATCCAAATCATCGATTCCATCAGCATCCAGGTCACCTATGAACAACCACCCACGCCTCTTCCCCGGGGTCGTGATTCCTACGACATGATCATCATCTGCCATGACCCCTATGCATCCTTGCTTCAGCCTCTTGTGGACCATAAAAACAACAAAGGGATTCAGACAAAACTCATCAGCATGCAAGACATCTACGCAGAAACCTATTTCCCCGCGACCGGTCGGGACAACCCTGAGACGATAAAATATTTCATTAAGAACGCAAAAGAAACCTGGAACATCACCTATGTGATGCTCGTAGGCAACTACATGCAGGTTCCCATTCGCTACAGCAACCTTGTGACAGACGCTGGTGGTGCCTACGAGGAAGCCAAATTTGCTTCAGACCTGTACTATGCGGATCTGTATGATGCGAACGGGAGTTTCTCCAGCTGGGACACGGACAACGACGGCATCTACGCAGAATGGCCATACCCAGAATGGCACCCGCAAGAAGACATCCTTGATATGGTCCCCGATGTCCATCTGGGAAGACTAGCCTGTATGTTTAAGACAGAGGTAAAAACCGTCGTTGACAAAATCATCACCTATGAAAACACAGCGGCAGACCAAGAATGGTTCAATACGATGGTCGTCATCGGAGGAGACACCTTTGACAAAAGCTGGGAGGCAGGCACCGATTATAACGAAGGAGAAGAAGCCACCAAGCAAGCCTTAGAGTACATGCCGCAATTCACGGATGTGAAACTCTGGAGCACGCTTGGGACCCTGAAAACTGAAAACATCCATACCGAGATAAGCAAAGGATGCGGTTTTCTGTATTTCTGTGGCCATGGGAGCCCGAAATCATGGGCAACCCACGACAATGGTGATTATGTTAACTGGACAGGGCAATACAAGAACCTGGACATGCCAAAGCTCACCAACAAGGGCATGCCACCGGTCTTGATAGTGGGAGGATGCCATAACAGCGAAATCGATGTGACACCACTGAACCTGATCCGGGGTTTCCTCCGAGAAGGCATGAACTATTTTAAAGTCAATGAGACCTGGCTTGGATCCTACTTTAAATATAACTACGCGTTGGAATGCTGGAGCTGGGTCTTTGTCAAGGTGCGCGGTGGTGCGATCGCATCCATGGGAAGCAGTGGATATGGTGGGGTAAGCATCGGTGATGCCAACCATGATGGCATCCCTGATTGCGTCCAAGGCTCCGATGGGTGGTTCGAGGTGGAATTCTTCCGGCTATACAACCAGGAGAACGTCACTATCCTTGGTCAGAACTATGATCAAGTGGTGACCAGCTATATACACAATTTCCCTGTTGATACGAACCGGTATGATGCGAAAATCGTTCAGACCCATATCCTGCTTGGTGACCCAAGCCTACAAATCGGGGGATACTAAAAAAAGAATATTAAACAAACAGAAAAAAAAAAGAATCCTAGAAAAAATATCCTAGGTGTTGCAGGAATGTAACAGCCACGCGTTTTCAGGGATCTTTTTATAGATTGAATAGGGGGGTTCTTCGATAGGTTTGCGGTACGCCTCAGCACGGATGCCGTCGATGTTAAACGACCAGTAGTATTTCCGAACGGATTTTCCTTTCTCTGTGATTTCCTCTCGTCGGAGGTAAAGGAGGTTTTTTTGATGCAGCTCGTAGAAGATGGAACGGATGTCCTTATGAAGAGACATATCCTCGACTTCTTTGGATTTCTTAAAGACACCCTGAACAGTCTGTGCGAGTGCTACAGCATCCTCCTTGCTCATATCAAACCCGTTTTTCAACGCCTTCACAAATAAGGGGTTCATCTTTTCTCACCGTGATACCTCTTCTGTCACTTTTGTTATTAAGGAGTTGTTGTACACCCCGTACCAGGGTTCTGTACAGTCAGTACCCAAACGGTGAAATTCCCATTGAAACCCAAAAAAAAAAAATGTGATTTACATTAAAAAAAAAAAGAGAAGAATTTTCAGAGTGGTTAGGCACGCCTAACGATACCGACCACAGTGATGATGAAAGCGACGATTTCAAGGATGTTAAACAACATTCCTATGTTTGTATCATCACCCATCGGAACGAATCGCAAAAGGATAATGACACCCCAAATACCTGCACCCAACACAATTAATGTCTTATTCATCACTCTCTCTCCTAACCTAATGGATCCGTACTACCTCAATTGTAATTATGAGAGATGGTTATAATACTTATCTTTCTTAGCTCAAATGAAAAACAAAAGTTCATTCAGAAAACCTATAAACACCTGTCACGATGCACTCCTCATATGACCACTTATCGATTTCAGGATGCCACCACGCAGGTCCGCATCGGAAAAATCATCTGCCTCGCACGAACCTACAAAGAACATGCACGGGAGATGAACACAACGGTCACTGAAGACCCCTTGCTTTTTCTCAAACCTGCAAGCTCCGTCATCTTTGACCAGGGGACCATCATCATCCCTGCGTTATCCCACTGCTTACATCATGAAGTCGAACTTGGCATCATCATTGGGAAAAAAGGCAAACACATCAAGGAAAAAAACGCGATGAATCATGTGCTCGGCTACCTTGTCGCCCTGGATATCACCGCCCGGGATATCCAATCTGTCGCAAAAAAGAACAGCTGGCCCTGGGCGATCGCCAAAGGATTTGACACCTTTGCGCCTCTCAGTGACGCCGTCTTAAAAGAGAAAGTTCCAAACCCACAAGAACTCCCTCTGACGTTGAAAATCAACGGTGTTATAAAACAGAGCTCAAACACCAATCAAATGATCTACACGCTGGAACGCATCATCTCCTTTATCTCCGATATCATGACCGTGGAACGTGGCGATCTGATCCTCACAGGCACACCAGAGGGGGTAGGCGAACTGAAGGAAGGGGACGTCCTCGAAGCAAGCCTTGGATCAGTGTGTCATTTGACCGTTGATGTGAAACGGTAGAAAAAAAAATCTATAGGACTCTTTTTTTCAAAAGACAGGTTTTACAGAATTTCTGGGATGTCGGTTCACCACACCCCGGGCAACGATTCAATTTCATTGGGGGAAATTGCTGTAACAATAAATCCTTGATGCTCTCATAACTGTTCATAATACTATGACGAGTCCCAGGGGTATTCTCCTCAAGGGCATCGACGATCCCACGGAAAGACCCACGGAGCGCTCGCGTCGAATAGGGACATTCTGCGTTATGGAACTCAATGTTTTTCGCTAACGCATATAACATGATTTCTTTCTCAGGGATCATCCGTAAGGGAAGCAACCGGGGGACAAGACCGTGCTGTACCTTTGAATGAGGACCAAGGCGTGCGAGTTTCTGCATATCACCATTGGTGAAGTTCATAAGAATGGACTGCGCCATATCATCAAGGTTATGGCCCATGACCAATTTGTCAACGCCAAGCTCCCGTGCCTTCGTGTTTAGGCAGAACCTCCGGAACACACCACAGTAGCTGCATTCACCCAGCTCATCATGAAGAGCAGCGATCTCGTCCATGGTGATCCCTATGGTTTGTTTAAAGGAGATGATATGATGTTCAACCCCTAACTTTTCACAGTTTTTCTGTGCGACAGGAAGACTGGTATCGCGATACCCGATGATCCCTTCATCAACGGTGATCGCATGAAGTGCTATGTTTGGGTGTTTTGAGAAAATCGTATGCATCAGGTTCAGCGCCACTGTGCTATCCTTACCACCGGATAATGCGATTCCAAAGGTTGCAGTATCAGTGGTTTTCCCTTGTTTTTTTATATCTTTTTTTACACGGCGTTCAACATATTCGATAAAATGATTTTTGCAGAGATGAGCTCCGCTATACCGAATGAAGGTTATCGCAGGTTTCTTACATTTCAGACACGAGATGGCCATGAAAAACCTCAGAGGCTAGAGTAGTATACGACACAATGTCTTTCTCCTTTAGTAGTTTACTGTGAGAAATCAAAATCTGAAATCAAAATAAAACCTTAAGTTTTATAAGATACCAATGTATATCTATTTTACATTCGAAGAGATTCACTCTATTATTGTTGAAGATTGAGGAGAAGATGCACTATGCCGATAAAAAAAGAGGTTTGTAGTTCAGGTATCGAAGAACTTGACATGAAGATGTCCGGGGGAATCCCGTTAGGGAGCACGGTTCTCATCACCGGGTGTAGCGGGTCAGGGAAAACAACCTTATGCATGCAGTATTTATTCAATGGAGCGCGCAAAGGTGAACGTGGCGTCTTTTTCACTATCACGGAGCCCCTCTTTAAACTAACAAAGAACCTTGAAGGGTTTGCCTTCTACGATAAAAAGTTAATAGAATCTGGGATGGTCAATATCATTGATTTACGTATCATCAGCGAACGGTTAGGATTGGACACAGAGAAATACACTGTAGAGGATGCCGGAGCGTTACTTGATATCTTAAAAGATATCGCAGATGAGCTTGATGTTAAACGTTTGGTCATGGACTCAATCACTGCACTATGTTATCGACTGCAGACCAGGGAGATGATCCGGGATTTCATCTTCAAACTGGGTACATCCCTTGCAGTGATGAAATGCACGACTCTTCTTACCTCCGAGGTTCCACCCCAGACATTCAAATTCTCCCAATATGAGATTGAGGAGTTTATCTCCGATGGTATCATTTTCCTGGGAGATATGGATAGAAAAGGGGACCTCATTCGGACCTTGCAGGTCATAAAAATGCGTGGTACTGACCATTCGCGAACAAAATTCGCATTAAACATTTCAGCGCAACGGGGAATCGAGTTAGTGCCCCTCTTAAAATCAACTGAATTTGAATCTTTGTTGAAACGATAGGAGAGATGATGTGATGGTTGATGCTGTTATTGAAGGCATACGGGAACGGATTGCAGCAGCAATTCAAGTGAACCAATCGGTTGGTATCCAAGTCCCTGAGAACAGACATGGGGATTTATTGGAGGCTATCTTTGATTCCATCTGTAGGAATTCCCATACGATATGGACGTATGTCACCGTCAGTAAAACATTTGATTACCTTTCAAAGACCTTCAAGGAAGGAACCCAGCAGACCAACATCAAATTCATCGACTGCATTTCAAGAGCCGCTGGGATTTCAGATAATAACTCGAGCTGCATCTTTGTTGAAAGCCCAGTGATGCTTGAAAAGATTATCCTGGAGACGTTAAACAACTTCAAGGGGATGAAACGGGACCTGGATAAATATATCATCATCGACTCGCTGAGCGCGCTGATGATCTATAACGATCCGGAGATCATCAGGGAGTTTGTCTCGTTGCTGATGAACCGCAGCAGAGCGGAGAACATCCATATCGTGTCTATCCTTGTCGAAGAGGAAATGGATTCAAACAAACTGATTCAACTGAATGATAAAATCATCGTTTTACGGGACTCCTTTATCGATTAATGAGAGAGTAATATGATCACTCACATACAAGGTAAAAAGGAAAACGCCATCGCCTCATGGGAGGATACGTCCTCCCTACGCGACGAGATTGCGGAATGGCAGCAGAACGCGTTTCATGCTGCATTGGAAAAGCTTCAAGCAGAGCATGGGACCCCAGATACAGTCATGCGGATGGGTGAGGCGTTTGGTCGTGGACTGTATGCGCAACGCATTAAGGAAAAATCATCAGAATGGACCATGAAAGAATGGATCGATCAGATACAAAAGGACGTGTGTGCGCCACTAGGAACGGAATTTACGTTTACAAAAATCTCCCCGGATCTTGCAACAACCTTCGTTAACCGTAATCCACTCGTCCAGAAAAATAAAGAACCTGCCGCTGCCTCATTGTTCCATTTCGGAGTCATGCGCGGTCTGTTTCTCAGTGCGTTTCCAAAAGGAGAGTTAGTAGTAAATACCCTGAGAGACGAACATCAGCCCGAGTTTATTTTCAAGACACATGCGTCAGCGAAAGATAAACTTGGACGAAAACAGACGATACGCGCATTTACCGAGTTGAATAACGAAGACGGTGCCTGAGAGAATGGCACGAGAAGCGTTTATCGATACCACCGTTCAGAAAAAGGAAGGATTCATCCGTACAGGAATCGATAAATTAGACCGTCTGCTCGAAGGAGGAATACCCGGGGGTTTTACGGTTGTTCTGCTTGGCAGCCCTGGTAGCAGCACAGAGATTTTAGTCAAACAGATTGCGACTAGCGGAAATGTCACCTACATCACCACAGAAGAAACCAAACAGGAAATCATCGACACCATGCAACGGTTCAAATGGCAGATACCGGACATCGATTTTGTCGATATTTCTGAAAAATACTTCACCAACGTCCTACAGGGGGAGCAGAAACGTGTCAGCATCTACGAACAACGATCAAAGCTCAAACTAAAGGAACTGATCGAGATAGGGTCTACAGCGATGCCTTCGACGACCACAGCAACTGAAGATTTCCTCGCCATTCTGTCAAATAGAACAAAAAATGTCACTGAGAAGAAAATCATCATCATCAACTCTCTTGATTTTTTCCTTAGTCAGTACAATCAAGAGGAGGTCCTTCGGACCATTTTTGCAATAAAAGTCAATAACCTGAAGAATAAAGGTGCCCTGCTTATTGTCATGACCAAAGGAGTCCACGGGGAGCTTTTTGAACGGAAAATGGAGGGGCTTGCTGATGCGGTTCTTGAGCTGGACGTCATCCAGAAAGGGTCCTCGTTTGAACGATACCTCTCTGTAAAGAAAATGCGGAATTACGCAAAAAAGATAGGAATCGCCCGTTACGTCATCGACGATAGTGGCTTTGTCCTTGAGATGATTGAAAGAATCATGTAAAAAAAAAAAAAAAAAAAAAAAAAAAACTTCTCGTTTATTATGACAAGGTCACTTTCGAGAAGAAAATTTTTGCTTGTGATGTTTTTGTTGCGCTGATTCCTTCATCACAGGTGGCATCCATTTTGATCGTGGGTATTGGCAGGATAAGCCCAAGACCTATTCCCATTGGTTTACATGGGATGCTGAGTGTCTCACCAACACTGAGAGTCGTTTGATTCCCTGTGAATTCCTTTGGTATCACGAACAGACCGCCAGTGATCCCGATGGTACAGACAACATTGGTCGCATCCGCTTCACCAACATTGGTGATATCGACAGTAAACCCTTTACCGCCAACAATGTCGATGGTCAACAGCGGCTGTGGTGTGCCTGAGGGGATGTGTTTGAATACTCCACCGTTTGATTCATCGGTGTTGAAAGTACCAGCCCATCCGATCTTTCCTTCGACCCAGGACGTGCCAAATAATTGGACATCATACATTTCATCCCAGGTTATCCAATTGTGACCGCCATCTAAACTGTAGGAAGCGCCCCGGTATGCGATATTTGCTGAACTTACACCGGTGCTGACATACATATTTTCCGTGTCGGGCACATAATCAAAATCAGCAGCATAACAGGTTCCACTTTGAGAGATGAGCGTCCATGTTTCACCACCATCTGATGTTTCTGCTAAGGCTGCGATTTCGAAATTCTTGTCCATTGCAAGCCCATTTAATGCGTCTTTGAAACGGATATCGACATATGCACCAACATCCGGGAAGATTACATCAGAAACAGTCCAGTGGTATCCTTTATCAGTCGATTTAAAGACACGCCCGCCATTCGTTTGATCTTGCGTTCCGAACCAGAGCGTATCACCGATAACATCATAGTATCCAACGACGCCATACTCTATTGTAGACGATGGTGCCGGAATATTTTCTGACGGCACTCGGATCCAGTTCTCTCCACCATCAGTTGTTGTATATATCTGGAAATACCCATCAACCGGGTCTCCCATACACCATCCGTCATTTTCATCCCAGAAATGAACACAGTTCGGGAATCCACCAGTGAAATCCGCAGTGGTCTGTTGAGCCCAGGTGACTCCACCATCAGATGTTTTCCAGATCCCTTGGGGAGTTCCGGTATGAATGGGAACCCAAGCAGTCATGTCATCTAACGCAAAAATCATTGCAGTGTCTCCACCGGTTGGTGCTCCATCGATGATATCGGCTTCCCAGAGTTCACCGCCGTTGATTGTCCGGGTAAACTCTTGAACCGGTGCATTAGCCCCACTTCCGTCATAACCAACAGCCCAGCAGATATTTTCATCAACAGCGCACATGTAGTGAATACCACGAGAGGGTTCCCAGAAACCTGAAGCTTGTTCTATCCATTCAGCACTCCTTGAACCAGTAGATTGTGTTTGCCTTGTGATGTAATGGTTTGAATTCTCTATCATTGCAGTTGCCGGCAGTACAAATGCCAATGCAATAGCGAGGGCGACACTAGCCTGTATTATCATTTTTGTTCTGTTTAAAATTTTCATAAATCATTCCCCATATATTACTCCATAGATGTCTTTTTATTTAAATGTTTCCGAAATAATTCACTTCATCCCATTTTTGTATTTAATATAAAGATTTATATGAAAAAATTTTTTTTATGATTTCTCTATTGAAGAAACAGAGCCCACTTCACCCCAGAATTCACAAGACCGTATTCTCCTGCCATTCGATACTTTCAGTCTTCCTATCCACATGTTTATAAACATCTTTTCTTTTCTGTTTACAGAAGGGAGCTCTTATGGGAAAAGACAAGGAAAATGAATCGCCATTAAACGATTTACCTGGAGTTGGACCAGCAATAGCAGACAAGTTAATAGAAGCAGGATACGCAGATATGATGAGTATTGCTGTTTCATCACCAAAGGAATTGTCAGAAGTCGCAGAGATTGGTGAACCGACCGCTGCAAAAATCATCCAGGCAGCACGAAAACAAGCAGACATCGGGAGTTTTGAGACAGGGACAGCACTGCTTGAACGCAGGGCAAAAATAGGATCAATTACGACAGGGTCAAAAGCATTTGACGAGCTCATGGGGGGAAAAGGATTTGACAGCCAAGCAATCACCGAGTTGTTCGGTGAGTTTGGTTCAGGGAAAACACAACTAGCCCATCAGCTCTGCGTCAATGTACAATTTCCTGTTGAGAAAGGGGGATTGGACAGTCATGTGTTCTACATAGACACTGAAAATACCTTCCGTCCGGATCGTATCATCCAGATGGCAGAAGCCTACGACCTTGACTCTGATGAAGTCCTTAATAAAATCCATGTCGCACGAGCATACAACTCGAGTCATCAGATGCTGTTGGTCGATAAGGTCATGGAACTGTCAAAAGAGTTCCCTGCACGCCTCCTGGTTGTTGATTCGCTCACCAGCCAGTTCCGCGCTGAGTTTGTGGGAAGAGGAGCCCTTGCAGACCGCCAGCAGAAACTCAATAAGCATATGCATGACCTCCTCCGCTGGAGCGACCTGTATAATGGTGTGGTTGTTGTGACAAATCAGGTCGCTGCAAAACCAGATGCATTCTTTGGTGATCCCACCAGGCCAATCGGCGGACATATCGTTGGTCATACAGCGACATTCCGACTGTATCTTCGGAAAAGCAAGGGTGGGAAGCGGATAGCACGACTTATTGATTCGCCGCATCTGCCGGAAGGAGAAGCAGTGTTTTCAGTCAGTGAAAAGGGAATCAGAGATTAAAAAAAAAAAAAAAAAAAAAAAAATTATCCTTGTTTTCGTTCACAAGGAACTGGTTTTATCTGTCCGGATGGTGTATCCAGTGGTAGTCCAAAAGAGGGGGATAACAGAGCCCTGGACCGTGAACGGACCGTCTTTACCATCGCAAAACCGAGCAATAGAAGACCTACGATCACCAGGAAGACCGGGGAGAGCAGGACCTCTTTCTGATTGATAAGCACCAGAAATGCAATGACAAATGCTAGCGAACCACCAATGATCCCGGTGAATTCTACGGGGAACTCTAAAGCCCCAAGATGCATCACCAGGGGTTCATGATGCCGTGACTGCTTCATCTGTGTTTCTAGCGTGGTTTTCAACTCAGAGAGCGCCGCCTGCGTTCCTTGGAGTCCCTCTGTGACAACGGTGTTTGTCGTTTCAAGGGCTTCAAGTTGGGTTTTAAGGTCGTCTGTCTCCAACTGTTTTGACACCAGCTCATTATGCAGAAAAGCAATTTCTCCGTCCAGTACCCGAGCAGCTTCACTGACATTCTCCTTCTTTATACTTCGCAAGAATGTCTCCACGGGTCCTTCCAGTATCCGATGAACGGTCAGAGGAGAATCCATTGATCCCCCAGACAATCGTTTCTCAACAGCGGATAAACGAGAACTGACACTTGTTGTGGTCTGTTCTATTTTCCGTATCCAACTGCGTAGCGATTGCAGGGTATCCTCAGAGTCTGCTGATTCCAGCATCTTTTTTTTCTTCTGTACATGTTCCTTCTTTTTCCTCACTATCATAAAATATCTCACCACCTCAATTGTTCTCAAAGACTATTGTGTTGAATCTTTGGGTATCTCTAGAGATTCTTCCCAAAAGATTCTATCCTAGTCTGACCACCGTGACTGCCTTTGTGTCAATAAAATTCTCAAAACCTGTGGCTTTCACGGTGAGTCGTAGGTACGCCTCGTTGACGTTGGGATCCAGTATCGGCTTAATCCCTGTGATCTTCGCACTCCCGTTTGTCAGGGTTTTTCCTTGACCTGCGACCCCGGACCCAACCAAAGTAACCGTTGCATCCGTGATAGGATCTGCTCGTTCATCGTTTGTCGTCACCTTTACCCAGATGGTGTAGGTCTTGGAAAAGGTGAACAATCCTGCCCCCTTTGTTCCCGGGCTTTCTGCGATGAGGGCGTTACCGGTTACCTGTGCGTTCATTGCTCTTGTTGCCTTTGGGATCATAAAGACGACTGCTGCAATCACTGCAACTGCAACAATCATGATTATGATCAGATACATCGGGATGCCTAAGACATCCCCGCGTTCGTCTTTCCTAAAATATCTTCTGTTCATTTTTTTTTACCTCCCGACTTAACTTTTTTTTGATGTGCAGAGTAATATACATTTATCTTTTTAATTCTTTTGCAATAAAATTTTTATAACACAAGCTTGACAAAATGTCGACAGCAAAAAAACAACCAAAAAAAAAAAGACAGGGAAGAAACCCTAAAAAAAAAAGATTGAATCTTATTTGAGTTTCTTTAGGATTAATTTTGCGACTTTGTCCCCTGAAAGCAGCATCCCTCCGAAGATGGGACCCATACGAGGCGCACCATAGACAGCATTAGCCCCCATGCCAGCAACAAAAAGACCGGGATAGACTTCCTTTGTGTTTTCCACAACCGTTCTTTCCCCTATCTCTGCGCACATGGAACGTTCTTTCTCTAGATCGCCACTTGGTGTGTTCAGAGCACCAACCTTCTGTCGTACAATCTTACAGATTTCAGCAGCATGGCCGGTCGCATCAACACAATAGCGTGCACGAATGGATAATGGGTCCACATGTAACCCTGCAATCTCCACAGCACTCCAGTTAATCACAAATCCGTTGACCTTCTTTTTGTCAAGTAAGACATCCTCAACAGAGATCGTATTGAATATCCGGACGCCAGCATCGATAGCAGCGGAACAAAGCTTTGTAGTCACCTCGATGGAATCTGCACTGTAATACCCATCACCTTCGTCGGTAATCCGCACCCCGATATCCTCAAGGATATGCTTTGATTGTTTTTGTACAACAATCACAGGGAACGTCATCCCTCCACCCCACATGCCCCCACCAATGGAAAGCTTTCGTTCGAAGACAATGGTTTTTTTTCCAGCATCAGCAAGATACTTTGCGGCGGTTAAACCAGCAGGTCCGGCACCAGCGATAGCAACATCCACCTCAATATTCTGACTGAATTCCTTTGAAAAACGTCCAAAGATGATTCGAGTGACCTTGACATCATCGATATTGATACTAAACACCTCGAATCGACCCATATTTCTCGAGTATTATTAAACATACCGCTAACGATTTATACCAAGATGTCTGTTCGTTGTCTGTGCTGACAGTCAGACATGTACAGGCAAGCGACATCATCCCAGTGATTGCTCTTGCGTATGAGACCCTCCCGGAACGATACAATCCTGCTATTTTTAATCAATTCTACGAAGCATCCCCTGACGGTTTTTTTGTTGCACTGAACAATACAAGCATCATTGGGTTTCTGATTGGTATTAGAACAACACCAATAACGGCACGAGTCCTGATGCTGTCGGTACAAGAAAGACATCGAAAGCAAGGCATCGGAAGAGCCCTTCTCAAAGCATTCCTCTCAGAGATGAAAGAGCACCAGATAAAACGGTGCGATCTTGAGGTTCGCACCACCAACCATTCTGCTGTTGAGTTTTATAAGAAACAAGGATTTATCCTCAGAGAGATCCTGCCGCATTTCTATCAAAATGGGGAAGACGCTTACAACATGACCAAAGAATTATAACCGATGGCTAACTTTTTCCTTTTCAGTCATAAACCGTATTGCCATTTGATCCAAGCGGTTGGCTATTTTCTCCAAGCCCGGATCACCGTTGTTTGTTGAAAGCATTCCTGCGATATCCTTGCTTAAGGTAAAAACAGCAAGTTTATGTTCGCGTTTTGATTTGTGAATTTGATACGGTGTAATCTCGAGTTTCTCGTAGGAATCGTGGTTACAACCGTTGTTTTCACAGATCTGCTCAAGTTGACTTCGTATCTGATATAAAAACGTGTGGAGTTGAATGAGTTCGTCTTTCTGCATTGTTCTTGCCTTTCCCATGCCAAGAATACTATAAAGACTTTTATATTTTTTCACGGTTGCTACCAATGAGATTGTCTCGCACTCGCATGACTGTTAAGGCGTCTTGTATGTTATAAAATCATTGAAAGTCGTTTTTTGTCAACACTTTGACTGCTTTAGGCATTTTGACGACGTTGCCTAGTTTGATTCCAACGATCTCTCGAACGTTCTTGTTGTTTGCAATATCCAACAAACGCTGAGTGACAATACCATCGAACACCACCGCAGAGACGTTATCGCCTTTCTTGATCTCATCAGTAAGCTCACGGACAGGAATGGTACGTATCTCTTTGCCGTTCTCATCCAACAGCACTGCCTTTAATGAACCAGAAATCTCATTAAGGATGGCCTCATAATTCTTCTGTTTCTCAGTGGTAATCACTGGTTCTTCGACAGCGGCTGGAGCATCATCCTCCTTCCGTGTCTGCTGTTGCTCTTTTTTCTTTGAGAAAAACTCTTTTTTCATCTTCTGTGGTTGTTTCTCGCCGTTGTCTTGACGTTTGTCATCTGAGCCCTTTCCCTCGATCTTGATATTGTACATATCCATGTACTGCTCACGAGGAATCTTGTTCTTCAATGATTTCATGATAAGCTTCTGGGGTATTTCCTCAACTTCTCGTGTCTGCGGTGCTCTGGCGATAAAATCAACATCAGCGACCTGCAACAATTCTCGGAGAATCAGTTCCCCACCGCGATCACCGTCGACAAAAACCGTGGTGATTTTTTCTTTGGAAAGGTCAATGACGGTCCTTGGAACGTTCGTACCTCCGACCGCTATGACGTTTTTAATACCATATTTCAACAGGTTCAGCACATCACGACGTCCTTCGACAATCACAATCGCATCACTATCGTTGATGTTCGGACCAGCAGGGCAATGGTCATGACCGTAGCTGGTGATCTCCTCTACTTGAACCGCTTGCCGGACGTTCTCCGCGATGCTTTCACTGTCAGTCTTGCTTTTTTCCATGACCTCATTAAGCAAGATTTTGGCTCTATCAATCACCTGCTTCCGTCGTGACACCCGCACATCCTCGACTTCCTCGACATGAATCGTTGCTTTACACGGACCAACACGGTCAATACTTTCGAATGCAGCAGCAAGGATGACGGTTTCTACCTTATCTAATGAGGTTGGTAACGTCAGAACGCCATCGCTTTTCCCGTTTTTCGAATCAAGCTCAACTTCGATTCTTCCGACACGGGCAGATCGTTGTAACTCACGAAGATCGAGTTCATCTCCAAGGAGCCCTTCGGTTTGACCAAAGATAGCTCCGACGACATCGGATTTCTCAATGATTCCATCTGCTTTTATTTTAGCTTTAATTAAGTATTTTGTAGTTGATGGGTCTATGACCATGTATCTTCACCTCTAATTCACATCAACTCTTTGAAAAACAGCACCTGGTTCTGCGCGTAGTGGCAGAGATTTTTTTTCTCTCAAGTATTGATCGTATTTTTCATATGTTTCGAGAGGAAGTAAATCGGTAATCTTAAGTTAATAAAGTACCATTTTTCATTAAGTTGATACTTAATACTAGTGTATAGAACTTGCGTCATATTTAAATGTTGTGC
>CAYXPY010000035.1:0-22467 GCA_964467345.1 uncultured Thermoplasmatales archaeon
AAATGTAGGGGTAATTATTTGAGGTATTTTCGATACTCTTTCAGATATCTTCTGAAGAACCATCTGGCAAAGATGATTTCATCTTGCGTCAGCTGGCTGCGTTCCAGCGCATGGTAGTAGCTTGCTCGTTGCGTGTAGTCGATGATGAGCATGGGATAGCCATTCCTGTGGAGGACCGCGTTGCTGAAGAGTCGTGAAATCCTGCCATTGCCATCTCCAAAGGGGTGGATGGAGACGAATTTGAGATGGACCAGTGCGGCAAGTTCTACCGGATGTATTTTTTTTCTGTTCATCTTATACCAGTCGAAAAACTCTAGGAGCTGAGAGTCCAGTTCGATTGCCGTGGGGGGTGTAAAGGAGCTTCCGGAGATCTCCACGTTATGGTCTCGTATCTTTCCTGCGATGTCTGTTTTTGTTTCTTTAAAGAGTTCTTTATGCCAATGCAACAGAGTGGATAAGGAGATTTCTTTGGTGTAGGTAAGCATGTCGGTGAATATCTTTTTGTGTGCCTCGGTTTCTCTGATATCTTCGATGGGTCGTCGTGCGGGGCTGATCCCTTGTTCAAGTAGTACTGCAGTTTCTCTGAGGGTCACGGTTGATCCTTCGATCCGGTTGGTGTTGTAGGTGAAGCGGATGGCGAATTGTTCCATGGTCTTTTTTTGCTGTGATGGTGGTCTGTTCTTTGTTTCCTTTGTGTAGTTCTTTTTGATTGCATCGAAGTAGCTGAACCATGTTTCTTGGTTGAATTCTTGGAGGAACTGGTCTTTGAGTCGGGCGATGTTTGTTGGACGTGTGGTGCCGAGGTAGCGTTGTTTTTTTTCTACGTTTCCGTTTTTTCGGTAGCTGTGTTCGAGGTAATAGTAGGTGTGTTTGTTGATCTTCTTTTTCTTAAGTACGACCATAATACAGTATTACCCCTACAAATTAATAAATTTTTCTATTTTTTATAAAATGTAGGGGTAATGATTGGGTGGTCCTCTGTTTCCAGAGAACTTTATTATATCTGGTTTCCGTTGTTTTCTTTCAAGGACGGAGGTTTTTCTTGTCATGCAAATGACCATGCTGCAGTGCAGGCGGTGTCATGAAGTCAAAGCCTTGGAGGAATTTGATCGGGGGTTCTTCCAGAAGAAAGGATATGATGTCTACTGTCATGACTGCCGGGCGGAGATAGACCGGAAGACCGAGGCGCTCTCTGAAAAACAATGCCGGCAGTGCGGTAGGACCAAACCGATCTCTGGTTTCGGGAGGACTGCCTCAACACGGGATGGGTATTATAAGGAGTGTCTGGAGTGTCAGGAGGAGAACCAGCATCGGCGACGGGAACGAGCGGCCAAGGACAGCTGGCATGGAGAGATGGGCACCTGCACGTACTGTGGGATGCTCAAGCCGACCTATGAGCTTGCCCAAGCCCGGTACCACAAGGCCTGGGGCAAGGCGCGGTACTGCCGCTCCTGCATCGCTCTGATGACACAAAAGACAATCCAGGAATACGAAGCGGTACGGGATGCACTGGGATGGGCTATCCAGAAACGATGCAAGGGCTGTAGTCAGCGGCTACCCTCCGATCGTTTCAATCTGAACCGGCGCAGCAAGGATGGGTTTTCTGATCTCTGCATCCCTTGTACAAACGAGCGGCACAACCGGTGGGTGGAACGGATCAACGCACGGCGTAAGAACCAGATCATCAAACCAAAGGCGATGAAGGAATGTTCCATCTGTCATATCCTCAAACCCCTCTCGTCGTTTTCCAAAAACAAGACCACCCTGGATGGACATAGTCAGATGTGCACCGACTGCGTCATCAACGTCCGTGAGGAGAACGCGACAGTCTGGTCTTCGGACCGTAAGGAGAAAGGCGTGATTGTACGGGAACAGCGATGCAGTACCTGCGAACGCGTCCTGCCGATCTCGATGTTCAGCAAGGACCGGGAGCGGAAATCAGGGTACTATGATATCTGCAAGGCCTGTTACCGGAAGAAGGAGCGTGCGGTGTTCAGCCGGTGGGAGACGCAGCGCAAGCAGGCAGCCTTTGAGTTCGCTCTTGAGACTGCCACGGAGAAACCATGTCTGTCCTGTGGTCGTGTCTTGCCGTTGTCCGGGTTCTGGAGGAGGCAGGCAAGCAAGGATGGGTACAACCCGTATTGTATCGAGTGTCTGCTAAGGAAGGACAAGGAGCGGAATCAGAGAAAAAAGCAGCAGGGGTTCCCGGAGGAACGGTTACCCCTGGAGAAGCAATGCCGGAGGTGTCTGCGGATCCTGCCGCAGGCGTCATTCCCGAGGAATTGTCTGGCCCCAGATGGATTGGATTCGTACTGCAAGGACTGCCGGGACGTGTATTATAAGAAGTATACCACCCGTCCGGAGGTCAAACAGCGTATCAAGGAATATATGCATCGGCCGGAGGTGATGCAGAAGAAACGAGCCCGTGCCCGGGTGTACCAGGCACGACCAGAGGTCAAGGAACGGGTCCGGGAGTACAAGAAGCATTACCGGAAACGAGATTATGTGCGGGTGAAGCGAAACGCCTATAATCGGATGCGGTACCAGCGGCCAGAGGTGAAACAGAAGAAGAAGGAGTATGACAGCAGACCGGAGGCAAAGGCACGGCGGCGGAGAAGCACCCGTGCCTGGCAGATGAGGAAGAAACAGGAAAGACTTCTCTTGCAGCAGGCAGGCGAGAAGAAGGTATCTGAGTGATTTTTGAATATATCTTTGAAAAGTAGATGGGGATGAACATGGAAAAAAATGAACTTCTGAGAACCGCTGCAAAGGAGTTTGTCGAAAAAATTCAGACGCTGTCAACACCCCGGGAACTTACTATGGTCGGCTCTGTTGTGGATAATGACCCGTATCCGAAGGATCTTGACCTTACGCAGATTGAGACCTCGGGGGGAAAAGGTGATGATTGTTGTGGGGTCATCTGAGAAGAAGGTTCTGTGAATGGAGATTCTGAAAAGTAATCAGAAGAGGATAAGAAGTAACAAGTGATAGGGTATAAGGATAATAGTAGAAGTGACCTCATGAGAATCGGAAGTATAAAGGAATATATGTGCAGAGATTGTAAATATTTTGAATACTCTGGAGAGTATGCTGGTGAAGGGGTGTGTCGTGCAAGTGGATATAAAATGAAAAACGAAATCCCCCTCTTTTATGCAGGGCAGGAGGAGCTAAAGAGGAAAGGTGAACAAATACCAGCATTCGTTTGTAAATACCATAAAAAGGAGCGGATAAAACAAAGAACATATGAGGTGAAAAAAAGATAATTCCAGATGGACGAGCCGTCGCTCCCATTTCTTTTTCGGTTCCTTCCTCAGCCATTCGGTAATTTTCATAGCCACGTGTTCACTTTTTTGGGAGGTTGGGCGTAATTGACGAAGTGCAGGGGCGGGATGTGAACCCTAAATTACCGTTAAAAAGCAACCTTTACTCCTATTGAATTAAAACGAGTAGAGTTATAAGTAATTAATCTATTTTGTATTTTGAAAGGAGAAGAAGAAAAAAATTGGTTTTATAAATTGGGCAAATTCGATAGTAAAAAAATTCAATAATGTAGATGTATTTTTCATAGAACTTAGCTCCCTTGCTTTCAGAGTAATACTTGCTGTGTTGATTCCATCTCTAATAGAAATTAATTGTTTTGTGGATTGCTGTAGCGGTTATACCCTTAGCAATAAAACCAACATACAAAGCATGTGTAGGGACATGACATATGTCCTGTGCTAACACAGAATGTTTCTTCTTCACAAAAGCAAAAATATATATCCTACGCTTTCTTTGAAATATCGACTCCATGCAGAATCCATGTTTTAAAAAACTAAAGCCAATTGGAAATTACTTCCATTTAGAAATAAATCAAAAGAACGTTTTGTTGGATTTCCTATCGAGTCTCCATCTAGTTATGTTTTTAATTCAAATCAATAAAATGAGACCATGAAAATACTATTAATACATCCTAAAATGAACAATGGTCCTGTTACTACAAACGACAGAGGAACTCTTCGAGAAAAATTAATGTCTAACCCTGAATTGACACTGCCTTCTGTAGCAGCAGCAATTCCAAAAGAACATACCATCCGAATCATTCATGAAAATTATGAGGATATCGACTATTCAGAGAAATATGATCTTGTAGGGATTTCTTGTTTTACGATGTTCGCTCCGCAAGCATATGAAATTGCAGATACATTTCGTAAAAAGGGCATCCCAGTTATATTGGGCGGATATCACCCAACAGCACTACCCAAAGAAGCAAAACAACATGCAGATAGCGTTGTTATTGGCGAAGCAGAATTAACATTTCCACGTATAATAGAAGATTGGAAAAACAATAAGTTACATGCCTTCTACAAGGCGGATAGATTAGTAGACTCAAATGAAATACCCCCGTTACGGAGAGATTTACTGAACTACCATCCAATTACCGATGGAATCACATTTTCACGAGGATGCTATAACCACTGTGAATTTTGTTCGATAACAAATTTTTATAACCACACCTATCGTAAACGCCCAATCAATAATGTTATCAAAGAGCTGAAAAGTTTATCACGTAAAGTAATAATGATCCATGATGCTAATCTCACTGCTGATTTAGAGTACAGTACATCACTTTTTAAGGAAATGATTAAATCTTCTATCAGAAAAAAATGGTTCGCAAATGGAACAATATATATTCTAGGTGAAAATGAAGAATTCCTACAGCTTGCAAAAAAAGCAGGGTGTATCGGATGGACTATCGGATTTGAGTCATTTTGTCAGGAAAGTCTTGATGAAGCAAAAAAATTTGCAAATAAAGTAGAGAGATACCAGGAGTGGATTGAAGTTATACGAAAAAATAAAATTGGTATTAATGGTCTCTTCATGTTTGGTTTTGATCATGATAAACAAGATATTTTCGACAAAACAATCACCGCATTATCTGATTTGGAAATCGATGTTGCAGAATTTAATATTATTACTCCCCTGCCTGGAACACCACTTTTTGAAAAAATGAAACGGAATAAAAGACTGTTAACAAAAGACTGGGAAAAATACACTCAAACCCAGGTTGTTTTTAAACCTAAAAATATGACCCCTGAAGAACTATACGCGGGCACAAGAAAAGTTATTAAGAGTTTTTACTCTCCATCTACAATGTATAAACGATGGATCCGGTCATTACGTTTATCAGCTGATCCGATACAAATATCAACGATTGTAACGATGGATTACTCCAGAAAAATTTGGTATAAAAAAGAATTTGGAATATAAAAAAGAGAAGCATATGGAGATTTTACTGATCCAACCTTATGCAGGGAACATGCCCCCAGATTTTTTAACAAAATTATCTGCACGTCTGCCCGTATATCCAAATCTTACGTTGCAACAATTAGCCGGAATTTGTTCGCTGAATGATACCATTATAGCAGTCGATGAAAACCGTGGGGATAAAATCAGATTCGACCACCACTATGATGTTGTGTGTATTTCATGCCGTACTGCCACAGCACCACGAGCATATGAGATTGCAGATGAATTTAGGAAACGCCAAATTCCCGTCCTCATTGGCGGGTATCACGCTACAGCCCTCCCAGAAGAGGCGAAGCGTCATGCAGATAGCGTTATAGTAGGTGAAGCAGAAATCAGCCTTCCAAAAGCATTATGCGACATTCAAAACAGAGAACTCAGACCAGTCTATTCCTCAGAACCGGTTGACCCGAAATGTATTCCTCCTGCCAGGAGGGACATCATTGATTATTTCCTTCCGATAGCAGCAATTGAAGCGACAAGAGGATGCCCTATTCGGTGTGATTTTTGTTTTGTTGAAAAGATAAAAGGCTCTCTATATAGAAAAAGGCCAATTGAGAACGTGATTGAAGAAATACAATCAATCCGACAAAAACGGGTATTGTTCTATGATTCGTCATTAACAATAGACCCCGGGTATACTAAATCGCTGTTTAAGAGAATGGTCGGTTTAAATAAGAATTTCTCTTGTTATGGGAATATCAATGTGTTAGGGAAAGACGATGAATTATTAAAAGCAGCCTCAGAGGCGGGCTGTATAAGTTGGTGTATTGGTTTTGAATCCATTTCACAAAACATAATAGATTCCATTGGTAAAACAACAAACAAAGTCGATGAATATATCTCTACAGTGAAAAAAATTAAAGATCACAATATGACTGTCACCGGTTCATTTATTTTTGGCTTTGATGATCATGTTGCCCAATCGTTTACTGACACATTGGAGATGATCAAGAAATTAGGAATTACTATCGCCTGCGTTAATGTACTGACACCATTTCCTGGCTCCAGGCTCTACGAAAAGATAAAACAGGAAGGGCGAATCACAACTTACGATTGGACTCGCTATTCGATGACAGAACCGGTTTTTCAACCTAAGAACATGACCGGCCAAGAGCTCCATGAGGGAACAATATGGGTGTTAGATGAGTTTTATACCATGCTTCCCACAATAAAAAGAATAGTCAGTAGCATAAAACATGGATTTCATCCATATATGGATTCGCTGCTAGGAAACGCGCTCTATCTAGCACGAAAATATACTATCGAAAGAAATTAAAAATAAATGGAATTAATCATTTTAACAAAATCATTTATACCCACATGATAATATCAAAATGGTCATAATGGGACGTTTTCTTCCACCAACTGAGGTACTTCCGATAGATGATGCATATAAGGGACATATTAAAAATATTGATTTTGAATTGTGGCATTTTGAAGCTATTTGTGATAACGAATACAGCGTTCTCTTAGGAGTGATGATTTATCGTTTTAAAAAAAGTGGTGTGGTGAAAACACGACTGGGAGTTCATAAAAATGGAAGAGCAAACATCATATCAAATAACACTTATTTGCTCTCCGATGTTGCTTTATCCGATGATTTTTTATTCATCAAGATACAGGATGCACTACAGATAAAGTTTGATCAAGATCAGTACAACAAAACAGGAGAGTGGAAAATTACTATTTCTATCAAAAACCATGATTGCAGTATTGATCTTGAATTTACTGGTATGACAACAGGTTGGAAAACGAAGACCAACTACACAAACTGGGCGGCAATATTACCCAAGGCGACAGTAAACGGATCGATGACCTATAAAGGACAGAAGATAGCCTTAACAGGAAAAGGATATCATGATCATAACTGGGATCAATCGTTTACGCTGCTTCAAAAAAAACACAGCTGGTTTTGTGGAACAATTTACGGGGATTTACTGAAAATCACATGGGCGAAAGAGATCAATAACCCAACTGGTGGACAAGTTATGGTCATTAATCAGGACACAAATAAATCGAACACGAAAAAAGGATTTTATACTGTTCCACTACAGAATATCACGTTTACCATGACCGGTGCTAGGCTGAAAAATAAACATAATATGCCATCGGAAATCACATTGAAAATACATGAAATCGCAAGTGAGGATGACATCCCGATTTACGCAGATGTATCAATGAAGGTGTACGATGTACAAAAAATACGGTTCTTTACAACAAAATATTATGTATGCCTTGTGAAAACAACAGGGATACTGAAATTAGGGACGATCGAAGAACATCTTGAAAATTCACCTCAAATTATTGAAATCCCTGCTTTGACGGTATATACACATCGGACAGAAGGATAACACCGGTATATGAAACATCGGACTATCACAGGTATCCTCTCGCCCGTAGGGAACAATCGCTGCATACGGAGATTTTTTTATACTCCCCGGCATACTGAAGATTTCTGATAGCTTGATACTTTGATCCGTTCCAAATTTCTTTTATAGAACTATCATTGATGTTTCCCATAATCATTTTTTTACGATAATCATTCGAACATAGTATTACATCACCATTCCATAAAATATTAAATTCCGCTAAAAGGGAAATACAACATTTTGTCATGATTTTAAAGGCATGTGATTTAAACCGATATCGTACATTTTTAATAGGAGTTGGTAATTGAAATCTTTCAAAATCAGGCACATCCCCTGATCTGTTATTAATCGTAAATGATAAGGTAGGTAACCCTTTTTTCGACCAATATTTTTTAAAGTCCTTGAATTCATGTATATTTGCTCTTTGTTTCACAAAGCTGACTAACAGGCTTTTATCATACTTCGAGTTGATTACGTTGTCAATGTTCTTTAAAACAGTATTGAAATCAAGTCCACTTCGAATCTTATGGTAGGTCTCCTCTGATATTGCATCGATACTAAAATTTAAAATATCCAATCCAGATTGTTCCAACTCATGGATTTTTTCTTCTGTAAAGAGACTCCCGTTTGTCACAACCATCGTTATGATGCCCGTCCGTCCCTTATCTTTTATATAACGGATTTTTTTAAATAAATCTTCATCCATTAACGGCTCATTCTGACACATGAATTCGAGAAAAACATGTCCTAAATTCTCATCGATGAGTTCTTCAATGATTTTTTTAAACAACGCATCAGACATTACCTCATGGTTTTTATTTTCGATATATGCTCTTGGGCACATCTGGCATGAGGCATTGCAGCTATTGGTTGTCTGTATTTGAACCTCTGAGGGGAATGGTTCGTTTTTCTTCTTGATATTATATAAAATGCTCCGTTTCAGCAGGATGGAGTTTCCAAGTAGTTTATAAAAATCAGTAAAATTGATGCTATCCATACGAATTAGTAAGTTTGTTTAGTTTTAAATATATGTTTATCAAAAGTAATTAAAATATTTATTTGTTTTGAGGACTGGACGATAATGTGGAATCATAGTTATAATTTATATATCGTCATCAATTCATGAGAAATAACACCATATTTGTGTACTGCAACAAATTCCATCAAAAAGTTAGGTAAACTATTATGAAAAAAATTTCTAAAATGCAATTGATTAGAAATTTTTTAAAATCATTGAACAGAATGCGTTTTTTTTGGATTTTATCTAAACTACTCTCAAGAATCCAAGATAGTTTTGTCACCGTCTGTATTGTTCAGGGAAAAGAAAAACAGAGTCAGTCTGATATGACCGTACTATTTTTTGGTAAAAAGGAGTCTCTTGCGTATCTTTCTGACATCGTGTATGAGAATGAACCATCGATAAAGATGCGCGGTACAGTATTTATCTGGGGCATTAAGAAAAAAATAGATTTTTACTCGAAAGATGCGGATCTCATCGTGGTAAAGACAGATAGATTCTTTTCTCATTTTTTAAGCAAAAAAGGATTCATTATCGTCCCAGAATGGATTGAGATGAGTATGGCAATCCAGAAAAATGTTGATACGTTGTCTGAAGCATTAGGAAGTAGTGCACAAAAAGATATACACACTATTCAAAAATATGATTTATCATATGAGATGTCTCACGATGCAGAGAAATTTGATTTTTTTTATTTCAATATGTGTTTACCGTATATGATGAAACGTTATGGGAACCTAGCGTTACTGGATATGAATGATTATGAAAACGTAAAAAGGAATTTCAGACGGGGGTTCCTCTTGCTCGTAAAAGAGAAAGAGAAGTATATCGCAGGCTCAATAATCATCATTAGAAAAAAAACAGCATATCCTGTTTTTATGGGTGTTCTGGAGGATGACGTCTATCTTCGTCATGGTGTTGGCGCAGCATTATATTATTTTCCTGTCGTCTGGGCGATGGAGAAGGGAATCAAGAACATAAATTTCGGTAATACTCGGACATTTTTGAATAGTGGGGATTTTCAGTTTAAAAGAAAATGGAGGATGACTGCGAAAAGGAGCAACATCTTTTTTGGTATCTATGGGTTGATGATGAATCAGAATTCGAAAGAGAAAGCGCTGAATTTCTTGGAAAATCATCCTGTGATTTGTACAAATGGCGTTGAGCTGAACGGATTAATTGTAACACAACAACCGCTCACCTATGAAAAAATTGATGTCGTATGGAAAACCTATTTTACCGAAGGATTTTCCCATCTCTTCATCGTCTCACCATATTGTTATGAGAACAAACTAAATGATACCATAAATTCAAGATATAAGAATAAACTAATTCTCATTAATTCCATAGAAAAGATTAATTAGTTTCCCGGGTTGTTACATTTTCGATGTTTGACCAGACAATACGGTTTCTGGACTTAATAAAATTAAATATATATCCCTATTTCATTAAAAAACCTACGAGAGTTACCTACGAGATAACTCGCAGATGTAATCTTCAATGCCAAGATTGTTATGTATACAATTACGACCCTGCCTATGACCAAATGGACAGAAAAGAAATCCTACAAGACGTGGAAAAAAAGGAGGTTTCTTATGAGTCATATAAAACTAAATTTGAAAATGAAAGAGCACAAGGCCGTAATTCAATATTCTTAATTGGAGGAGAACCAACCCTCCGTATGGATGTTATTGAACTGGCGTATGAATTCTTTGGTAGAAACCTCTCCCTTGTCACAAATGGAGTGATAAAAATTCCCACTCGTTTGAAATTTCCTTTCGCGGTTTCAGTCGATGGCGGAAAGATTGTTCATGATCAAATAAGGGGAAGGAACACCTGGGAACGAGTTTTTCACAATTACGCAGATGACCATCGTGTACTCTTATCGAGTTGTCTTAGAAAAGGGACAACAAATCAAATTCAGACGATAATTGATGATTGGCTTGATACCCAGGTGTTCGGTGTTTCATTCTTTTTTGCGACACCTCCAAAAGGAAATTCTTCAATCTGCATTACCGGCGATGAACTCGCTTTTACAAAAAAAGAGTTACATAGGGTTGTGGATGAATATCCTAATTTTGTTCGGATGACACATGATCTCGTCGACCTTCTTTGTGAAGAAAAAAAAGAAAGATGCCCGGTCCTTGAGGCTTCAAGTTGGTATGATTATCAAGGAAATATTGTTCATCGTTGTCTCCTTGGAGAAAATGCAGATTGTAGTCGTTGTGGATGCATCTCCCCATTATATATCAAGATGATTTCAAAATGGTGGAAATACTGCAACAAACGAATTATTGATATTTTAACGCTCCCAAGGGATATCAAACCGTGCAGAAAGAAGGGGCAAAAATAAATCCATTACTTCATAACTTCATATGGACAGAGGGGAGAGAGAACGGATACATTTTCGTTGTAATTTTTTGAAATTTACAATATGATTCTCAGAGAAAAAAGATTTATAACAAGACATTCATCTCTATCTGGAAACCTATGGCTTCGACAAGATTCAGAGAAAATTTTTATCAACTTTATGATGAAATTAGACCTAGGAAAGAACTCTGGGACCTTTTTACCGATGTTGAGGCATATCATCCAGTTCATCTTGATGAGCATCAACGAGTTACATATGCGTCCAGTCAGAAAAAAGATACGTTGCATCCATCGATATCCGAATATCTCGTCTCAAAAGGATTTGAATTCAATTATCCTAACGATCACTCCTGGGCGCTCCTTCTTACCCACGATATTGATGATATCGAAGTTCAAAACAGGCATCTTTTCCTCTCCTTATTGTATTTTCCATCGAACGGTGATATAAAAGGGATGTACAACCTGATTAAAGGCCGCCTGAACAAACAATATTCACCGTATAACAATTTCAAAAAAATTATTACAGTCGAACAGCAATACAATGCTACATCAACGTTTTTCTTTCTTTCTTCACCAGATGACATTTTTGGCCATAAGTACATTCTTGAAGAAAAAACTGAAATATTTGATTATATCAGAGACCAGAATTCCGAGATCGGGTTTCATACAGGTTATCATCAGTATGATGATTGTGAAAAAATAAAGAAAGAAAAAAGACATATGGAGAAGATTATTGGTACCTCGCTCCTTGGCGTCAGAAATCATGTGCTTCGCTTCCAGACCCCGCAAACCTGGAGCATCCTTGCAGATGCCGGGTTTGGATATGATACAACGTATGGGTACATCGATATGATCGGATTTCGTAATGGGTTATGTCATCCATTCATGCCTTACAACGTTGAAACAGACCAACCTATAGATATTTTAGAGATACCATTGAATATTCAGGATTGGACGATTAGTTTTATTATGAAGAATAATCCGGATCAAGCATGGATCCTAATCAAACAACTCATTGATACAGTGAAAAGGTATCATGGGGTGCTGAATATCTTGTGGCATAACTGGACTTTTTCCTATCCGACCTCGATAGGAACGATGTTTGAAAAAGAGTGGACCAGGATGTATGAAAAGATATTACAATATGCCACGGAGAACAACGCCTGGATTACGGATTGTAAGAACTTCTATGAATATTATCAAAAACATGAATACATGACTCATAGATAATGTGTGAAAAGAGTGAGTAGTATATGTACACGGGTTTATCAAAAAAACCGTATTTCTGTAATTACTTTGTCACCTATCGGTGTAACTCAAAATGTCAATTTTGTCATTTCTGGCAGGACCCTAAACTCTTCAACACACCTGATGTAACACTGGTTGATGTGAAAAAGAACCTGGATGATCTTCGCAGAATTGGTGTGTCTGTTATTGATTTTGTTGGTGGTGAACCACTCCTGCATAAGGACATCCCGGAGATGCTGTCGTATGCAAAGAGTCTTGGGTTTTTTGTGAAATTATCGACAAATGGAATCCTTTATGAAACACGGGCTCATGAATTAAAAGGAAAAATCTCCCGGGTATACGTATCGTTTGATACGACGGATCCTGTGGAGTACTCTGTCATTCGAGGCGCTAATGCATACAATCAAGTGGTCTCCAGCATTAAATGTGCAAAATCGATGAATCAGGACATCTGCTTGATGTGTACATTTACGGATGAGACAATAAAAAATATCGGACAAATCGCTTCTTTTGCTAAGGAACATAAGGTGAATATTATTTTTCACCCGTGTTTTTCATATTTCGGTAACGAATCATTGAGTCGTGACCATATAAAAACGATAAAGAAATATTTCTGGCACCCGTACATTCGGATGAGCCTAACGGACCTTGATTTCTTCTACAGCGGAGGAAACGATATCAGCAAACCAAGATGTCTTGCGGGGAGATCCACTATAGATATCGGTCCGCCGAATGATTTAATTCTCCCCTGTTTACATAAATGTGAACGAACCATCAAGATTACGGATAACCTTTCATCAATGTTTTTTTCAAAGGAGTGGTCATTTTATCATCGTGATGCAGGGCGGATGGAATTCTGCAAGCATTGCACCATTGACTGTTATTTTGGTCTGTCGTATTGGGATAAAATACACCATGGGTTCCTGAAAGCAAATCTAACCTTATTTAAAACTCTTGTTGAAACTCTTCGACCCCATTAGGACCGCCCTAGGAGATCTTGATAGACCTGAAGGGTTTTTTGTGCGAAAACATCCCAGGAGATTTCCTTAGCGATAGTCTGTGAGTCTTTTTCCAATCTTAAAAGTAATTCTTTATCTTGTAATATCGTAATTATTTTTTTTGCTAAATCATCGACATCGCCAGGTCGTACAATTGCATTCCTATTTCGAACATATTCAGACAACCCACCGATATCTGAAACGAGAAGTGGTTTATGAAGAGCAACGGCAAGAGCCCCGACACCACCATGCGTATCAAATGGAGGGGTGTACGGCAAAACGACGAGATCCGCTGCTGAGAAAAAGATGTCTACTTCAGATTCAGGTATGTAATATAAGTAAGTCCTGAGAAAGGGTGATAATTGTTTTTCCCTGATGATGTCTTCACAGAGCTTCCAGCCAGATGTGACAGTCCCAGCGATTACAAGAAGGACATCAGGCACAGCATCCGCGATTTGTTGCAAAGCACACAGAAGTACCGACATTCCTTTATACCCCCAGATATAGCCAAAATTGAGCAGCACTTTTTTCTTCTCTGGAATATGAAGATATTGACGTGATTCTCTTGGAGAAAGTTTGTTTCGTATGAGTGGTTCATGAAGACCGACACCGATAATATACACAGGGCGGTTCCGGGTCGAATAGAGTTCTTCGAATCGTTTCTTATTCCGCTCGTTATGAACAATGAATGCATCAGCGAACCAGAACACAAAGCGGTTTAGGAGAGAATCGATGAACACGAAATATCGCTCTGGTGCATGTGGAGTGATATTATGCACGCTGATCACTATTTTTTTCCCTCGGAGTTTTAGTATTGGTGCGATAACGCAATAAATTAATGTTGTTGACGCCTTCCAATGCTGAAGATGGACGATATCGCCTTCAGCTACAAGTGCTGCTTTCAACCAACTCAGCGGGTTATTCAGATTGATCTTAATATGTTGATTAATGCTTTTTAGTTGAGGTGGTGGTAGAGATGTGTCGATTTCACCACCATGATAAAAAAGACCAAGAGTTGCCCGGGAGAAGGTGATACATTCGAGATCGATAATGTTTGATAATGCTTTGACGAGAAAGTAACAATACGGGCTTATTGATTTTAAAGGATGGAGCGGTGCGATAATCGTTACTTTCATTCAGATATGAACACCTCATGTAATTCTTAAAGATTACGTTTATCTATCAAAGAAATGAAACTGGAGACGTGGAAATGAGCTCCAGACAGAACCATGATATTTTTCTTGCATAACCTATGACGGCTCATAACTGATAAGAAAAATATTAGTATGAATTGTATTTATACATTTGAGGGAATGCCCGGACAGAACTCCACGCACCTATGGGATTGCGTTTTTAACAAAGACACAGCGAATGGTATGATTCTATCAGGGATTCTTTATTTCCCGTATTTGCTGAATCTGTATTTATTTCTACAAAAGTCGCAATGGTGGAGTAGCGGACAGCTTCGAGAGTACCAAAACAAACGGTTGGAAAAACTCATCGACCATGCATATGAACATGTCCCCTATTACCGACGCTCATTTCAACGTGCAGGAATCCTACCTAAGGATATTCGTTCGATTGAGGATATACCCAAACTTCCCCTTTTAACAAAACAGCAAGTGCGAAATAATATCAATGATTTTATTGCCTGTAACTATCCAGCGTTCCGAATGGAACCAATGTCAACTGGTGGGACGACAGGAGATCCCTTAACATTTTTTATCGATCGGGGAAAAACCGTCGTAAATCATTTAGCATTTTATCTAACGATGTTGAAACGGGCCAACTGCCAAGTACACAATCGTTATCTTTTCATTACACAATCCAACGAGTTATGGAGACATCAAACATTCGGCAGAATCCTTATACTCTCCCCTTATTCACTTCGTGACGAGAATTATAAAATCCTTGCAGAAAAAATAAAGAAATTAAACCCTCACTATATCATTGGTTTTCCATCATCAGTAACCCTTCTTGGACATATCCTTGAGAAGAAGAAAGAAGACCTGTTCCCTGACCTGAACGCTATCTTTTGTTCCGGGGAAACATTGTACGATTGGCAGCGTAGTTTCTTAGAAGATGTTTATTCCTGCAAGATATTTGCATTTTACGCTCAATGCGAACAAGTCATTTTTGCAGCTACTTGTGAATGTTCACAATACTATCATGTTTTCCCAGAATATGGCGTGACAGAATTGATAGACAAAGACGGTCGTCCAATAACACGCGAAGGAGAAAAAGGTGAGATCGTTGGGACAGGGTTTACCAACGACATCTTCCCTTTTATCAGATACCGAATCGGTGATATCGGTATGTATACCCATCAAAAGTGTTCTTGCGGTCGGCAATACCAGTTGCTTAAAAAAATAGAAGGGAGAACTCAGGAATTCATTCGTAATAAAAAGGGAGACGAACTCCCGATGACAGGAATGTACGGTATTGTCCCTAGTAGTTCAAATCATGTAAAAGAATATCAATTTTTCCAGCCAGAACCAGGAGAGCTTGTGTTACGAATCGTACGATGCTCCGGGTTTACTCATCATGACGAAAAATTAATTTTGCAGCGATTATCTAAAACGTTAGGATCTGACTTTCAGTTATCTGTACAATATGTCGATTCAGTTCATCGAACATCTGCTGGAAAAACCCAATTTCTCGTAAAAAAATGAAGATGAAAACCTCATCTCGAATCTCAATTACCCACTACATACTATGAAATGGACCGGTTTACAATATCTTCTTCATTTCAATTTGACACGTCTCTGAATTTCTCTGTACTGTCCTAAAACCCATTTTTGAATAAAAATCGATTGCTCGTTTATTCTTCTCATGAACATGGAGTATTACTTCTGTATATCCCAACTCTAGTGCTTTCTGCAGAGTCATTTCTGTCATCATACTACCATATCCTTTGTTTTCAAATCCATTTCGGATACATATCCCTAAACTTGGTGTAGGATGCCCAAAGAGACGAAGCATGGAATAACCGATGATCTTTTTATGTATCCTTAAAACAAAGTAATGGTCCGTCATCGATTTTGAGATTTGCTGTAGAGTTTTTTTATCAAAAGGATGAGGATGGAAGAACATTTTCGCCTCTGTTGATAGGGTATTAAGTAGTTCGTAGAGTTCGTCGACATCGTTTTGTGTGAAAACTCGAAACTCAATGGTATCGCTCATCGTAATCCTGTAGTAAATTCATTTATTTTTTTTATTACATAATCTTGTTTCTCTCTGGTCAGGCTATGATACAAAGGTAATGAGAGGATTTTTTGAGAAACCTCAGTTGCCTTCGAATAAACCAGTGGGGTATAGTAGATGGGTTGTTTATTGATCGGATAGGGATAATGGATGCGTGTCTCAATTCCTTTTTGTAAGAGATAGTTCATTAACTTATCGCGTTTCTCTATGAGAATCGGGAAGAAGAGATGACTATGTGTTGTGTTTGGGAGCTCATGTGGATACGTAACATTTTTGAGATGTTCTTTGTAATAGTGAGCGAGATTTGCTTGATGAAGAAGAGTTTCTCTGATCCGTTTCATTTGACTGTTTCCGAATGCTGCGTTGATATCTGTCATCCGATAATTATTTCCAATGAGAGGATGTATATATCTTGTTGATTGCCCTTGGTTTCGTATCATCTGGGCTTTTTCGGACATTTTCCTGTTTTTTGTGAAAACCATCCCGCCCTCAATTGTTGTTAGGAGTTTGGCGGCATGAAAACTCGTGGTATTGATAAATCCATGAGTACAACACATGTCCTGGTGATGTTGTGATCCAAAGGATTGAGCACCATCCACTATCAAAACGATATTATGCTTCCTGCAGAGTCGTAGGAGCGTGGTGTAATCAGAGACGTTGCCCCCAAAATCAATGTTCATGATCGCTTTTGTTTTGTTTGTGATTTTCTCCTCTATGAGCGTTGGATCGATGTTCAGTGTGTCATCGATATCAACAAGGACAGGTACCGCCTGGTTGTTGATAATCGCATTCGCCGTGGTTATGTACGTGAGTGCAGGAATAATCACTTCATCAGATTTTTGTAAATCGATACATTTGAGTGCAACATCGAGAGCGGAACTTCCACTGTTTACTGCGACTGCGTATTTAATTCGAAGATAGGAAGAAACGGCGTCTTCGAATTTTTTTACTTCGGGGCCCATGGTAAACCATCTGGTTTTCATTACCTTCTTTACTGCGTTGATATCTTGTTCTTGGAAATTTGGTATCATCCAGGGAACTTGCATGTGGTCTCCTCTCTTCTGATATCTGCTTGTACCATCAGTTTTACGAGTTCATTAAAAGAAGTTTTTGGTTTCCATCCAAATGCTTTTCTTGCTTTTGTAGAATCTCCAATCAGTCGATTGACTTCAACTGGTCGATAGTAGTCCGGGTCAATTTCTACTAACATCTTTTTTTGTTTCCCCTGTCCTACAGATCCGTACCCTTTCTCATGGATATCGTTTCCTTTCCAGGATAACGCAATATCAACATAGTCAAATGCGCATTCGATAAATTCTCTCACACTATGACCAACTCCTGTTGCTATCACATAGTCATCTGGATTATTCGTTTGAAGCATCTGCCACATTGCCTCTACATAATCTGGTGCGTATCCCCAATCTCTGATTGCATCTAGGTTTCCCATATAGAGTCTCTCTTGTTTTTTTTGGAGTATTTTTGCGATGCTGATGGTTATTTTTCTGGTAACAAAATTCTCACCACGTCGTGGAGATTCATGATTAAAGAAAATTCCATTCCATATTTTCATATTATATGCTTGTCTGTAATTTTCACAGATCTTATGTCCATATAACTTCGCAATTGCGTAGGGTGATGCAGCCATGAATGCGGTTTTTTCATTCTGGGGGCATTGGGTGGTGTTCCCATATAATTCACTTGTGGATGCGTTGTATATTTTTGTTTCTGTCAACTCTACGGCACGTATCGCTTCGAGGAGGCGTAGTGTCCCTAGAGCTATGATGTTCGTCGTGCTCAAGGGGGTTTCAAAAGATATCCCTACATGAGACTGGGCGCCAAGGTGGTAGATCTCATGAGGGTCGATCTTTCGTAGGATTTGAAGAAGATTGGGGGAATCGATAAGATCCCCGTAATGAAGGAGTAATCCTTTATTGTTCTCGTACGAATGGAGATGTTCGATCCGTTCTCGGTTAAATGAGCTCGTCCGTCGTATTAACCCATGAACCTCGTATCCTTTTTTCAGCAAGTATTCAGCAAGATAGGAGCCGTCCTGTCCATTTACTCCTGTTATAAATGCTCGTCTCATAGACTTCCTCTCTTTTTTGCCCAGTAAGGAATTTCATCTGGTGTTTTAGTATTTTGCCTCTTTTCGTTCTTTGTTTAGTTGACTACCTCTTTAAGACAGTAAAACAGATGGAGTTTCATTGTACTGAAGGGATGTGTACCCACGGGAGTTATGTTCATAAGTACTCTGCTTTGTATCCAAAGGGCGTGTAAATGAGGCGTGCAACCCATAAAGACCAGCCGTATACTGACGGAAAATCTCACCAGACTCTCCACTGGTTTCTCCTCTCCGTCTTTTATAATGTTTGTTGCTCTTCATAGGTCAGGTATATGTTTATAAGGATACAATGATTTCAATGGTGCTCCGATAGGGTGAAACAGCAATGAAGAAAATTGGGTATCCGACGCTAGACGATGTCCTTGATGACATCCTGAGTAATGTGACAGGGGATTTCAAGGAAAAAGTAAAAACGATGACATCTGATGAATTCATCGTTAAACAGCATTTCAATCTGGGGATGACCATCAAAGAAAAATATTTTTATCGGAATAGGGCGCAGGAGCATCTGGTTAAAAGCTTAGGTCTGGGTGACAAGAAAGAGTACCGGTTTTTTGATGGGGATGTGTTCTCCCAGCTCATTTTGGAGGCGCTTTGGAAAAAGATCACGACGGAGCGCCCAAAGCAGTCGTAAGAGAAAGAAGACAGCCCTGTCTGGGGGAAAAAAGCAAACAACTGTTAAGACCAGGGAAAAGGGGAAGAATTGGTCTTGAAAACAGGACCGGGTCTCCAGCGTCATGCTGTTTGTATTTCAGGGGCGCCGTGTTGAGGATTTGTACACCATCTTCATCACAACATCTATTAACTGGCTAGTGATTTTCTCAGCGAGGAGTATGGTAGAACAAGAGTGGAGAACACTGGATGGCGCAGCAAAGAACGTCTGGCGAGTGAAAGGGATCATCCTTGTTGGTTTGATGTGGGTGGCTTTTTCATGTTCAACTCTTATACCCTGGTATTTCACAGCACCATCTGACCCTGAGAGAGATATCCTGCTTTGGGTGTTCTTTCTTGGGAGCGTTGTTCTTGCGGTGGCCTTCATCGTGTATAACATCTGGATTTTCATGTACTTCGCCCGGTACCGGTATACTCTTGGGAACGAGGGGATCCTCATTCAGCGGGGGGTCTGGTGGAAATACAAACGGACGATCCCGTATGCACGGATACAGCATATCAGTGTCGATCAAGGTCCTGTTGAACAGGTGTTTCATCTGTATCGGGTCAATTCGTATACCGCAGGGTCTGGTTCTATGGGTGGAGCAAGCGCGGGCAGCGCCATCACCGGGCCGGAGGGGCAGATCCTTGGGGTGCGTGACCCGGAGCCGTTGAAAGAGGAGATCCTGGGTCGGGTGATGCAGTCTCGCCTGGGAGATGGGGTCAATGATATCAGCACTGGTGGGACATCGAAGGATATCTTAGAGGAATTACGGGCGATACGAAAGAACCTTGAAAAGAAGTGACGATCGGATCTGTTGCACTTTTGTAAAAAGGACTATGAGGGAGGATGGGTGTACTGGGTGATGAGCCCTGTGATGAGCATGGTGGTGTGTGGTGGAAGCCTATGGGATATTACTGCAATGACTGTAAAAAGACTATTTCAACGGAAGAGTTCTTCTACTCTCTGAACAAGTATCACAAGGCGCTGTGTGCTGAGCATCAGCGTCGTATGAGCATCCGTGGGACGACTCAGGGGTTACAGGACCTGGTACGGGAGCGGCATGCGGATGAGGTGGTACAGGAGACACCACTGTTGACGACGGTGAAGGATTGGATTGCAGCTGATTTTGAGACGTGGGAGAAGGTCCTGAACAAGAAGGGTGCTGAAAGCTATACTGTGACCGTCACAGGGGACAAAGGGAAGACTCGGTCTGTAAAAACAGGTAAGAAATAACGAGGAACGGGAGAAGTGACGCAAGGAAGACGCAAGAAGGATTCCTATCCGTTCTTTCAGGAGGTGTTTTCTTGAAGAAGAAACAAATGAGGAAGGAAACGAGGGAAGAGGTGGACGATATTACTGAAGAAGACGTCAGAGTACCGTTGGGCATCTTGGTTATCGATAAACATACGACGGTGAACATATTTGATATGGCTGACTACTACGACGTTTTTGCTGCGATAGAGGGAACCGTGTTGGCGTTCTGGGGCCAGGAGCGAAAGATTCGAGATACGGATGTTCTTTTTGCGTTTACCTCGCTTCTGAAGGATTTTGACCATCAGCCGGAAGGCTCCCTGGCATCAGAGATAGCTAAATGCGTCAAAGCAATCCTTCTTTCCAGGAAACAGGAAAAGCTAAAGGACTACACCTATGGGGAGATTACGAGTTGTCTGTCCAAGCTCATCACGATCGCCAAGGACCATCGCAGCCCTGATGGGATCGGGTACCTGAAATGGGTGAAGACCTTCTTTGAGGGGAATATGCCGATGGACAAAGAATCGATCCTTGAATATCTGTTTACAAACGACCTGTAGGTTCGTGTGTCGTTTTCTGGGAGGTTGTCTCTCAGGAGCAACGGGGTCATCGAAAAAACTAAATAGTATTAATTACCATAATGGTAATTATGAATAGATATACGAAGATGTACGGCTGGTTGTATCACACGTTTGGCACCACCACGTTTACCATTGATGAGTTCAGGATGATGTTCCCCAGCTCCCAGCCAACAAAGATCATCCATGATTTAATCAAATCACAGTTCATGAGACGAACAAAACGGGGGACCTATCAAGTCGTAAAACCAGACGAGTTCGTCCACAACATCGTCAAAGAAAACGTAGAAACACGCCATATTTTGTCACATGCTACGAAACAATACGCCTACACCCACAGCACGGCCGTCAACATCTGGACCGAGGGATACTACTGGACCGATTTTACCAAAGGCTTCAAACCAATCCACATCACCATCCGCCAATCCGATGTACCGTACTGGATCCAATTCTTCAGGCAGAACGATACAGAATACGTTTTTGAGTCCGAAAGCAAGACCGTGTTTGGGGTCACCTACGTCTTGCATCCAAAAGAAACAGTCAGCATCGATACAAAAGACGGCGCCCCCGTCGTTCCTTTAAAGGAGATAGTCCAGTACTGCAAGAACAATAGGATCATCTATCAACCCGCATTGGAATATTTAGATAAAAAATATCACTTAGGATTATTCGACAGCTACGAGCAGGTGACGTCATGAGTACTGATTTTTCACAACGGGAAAAAGAATGCTTCGATTTCCTGCGCCGCATTCCGACCAAAACCCCCTATGTTGTCATCGGAGGATACGCCGTGACATCCTACGGGTTCCCCCGTTTCTCTGTTGACTTGGACCTCACGATATCGAAAAGTGAACTGTCGTTCTTTAAGGAACACGTTCAACAGTCTGGTTTTGTGTTTACAAAAGGAAAAGAGGATCTTGCGTATGCCGGGAGATTCGAGCGATACGAAAAAAATCTTGTCAGCATCGACCTTCTCATCAATGGGGTCGCGTCACGTCAAACCGGATACTGTTATCCGTTTTCCTATATTTTCAAACACTCTCACATCAGGGAGACCAGCGGCTGGGACCCTGCAAATACCGTAAAAGCCAGAATCGCGACAAAGGAGATGCTCCTTGCATTGAAAATCCATTCGATGAGGACTGCCGATAAAAGGGATATTATCATGTTGTGCTACGAGAAACCCAACGTTTTCGATATCATTACCCACCTTAAAAAAGGCCTAAGGAAACAATTACAGGGACATATCGATGAGTTACGAGCACTCTTAGGAAGCGCAGCGTTGAAGGACTCACTCAAAGGAGTCTATTCCATTGATGAATTCATCTATAAAAAAACCATAAAGAATTGTGAACAGACGTTGGA
>CAYXPY010000036.1:0-21179 GCA_964467345.1 uncultured Thermoplasmatales archaeon
GTTTGATGGTTTGGGGATATGTATGATTGTTTCGTTCATTTCAATCACCTTGTTGTATGGCATATTAAATATGTTTATAAAAACCGTGTTAAATCTAATTATTGAAAAAAACGTTATTAACAAATTATCATTGATACGCAAACAGATAATATCTTTAAGAGAAAATACAATCTCTCATTGAGATAAGGTGAAATAATGGAATCAACATTGTTGAAAAAACTAGCAAATAAATCAATTACCAAAGATCAGCTAGCAAAGAAGGTCAAACGAAACCCTGATTTAATCCCTGAGATTCTTGATGGCATCTCATCACCAACACCAGCGATTCGCTATGGCTGCGGAAAAATATTGATGGATGTCAGCCAAGATCAACCAGAATTCCTTTATCCACACATGGATTTTTTCATTTCTTTGTTAGACAGCAAATACAGGATTCTTACCTGGAATGCAATTTTCATCATCGCCAATCTTACGAAGGTCGATAAAGGAAAGAAATTTGATGAAATTTTCGAGAAGTACTATCACCTGCTTGAGAACGATTATATGGTGACGGTCGCCAATGTGGTTGGTAACTCTGGGAAAATCGCACTGGCTAAACCATATTTTACAAAGAAAATCACAGACAAACTGCTGACTGTTGAACACCTTTCAACAACGCCTCATCTCAGCGAAGAATGTAAAAGGGTTATTATTGAGCATGCAATCAAAACATTTGACGTGTTTTTTCCTCAAGTTGAACAGAAAGAAAAAGTACTGTTTTTTGTAAAAAAGCATCGTGAAAGTTCTCGGAAGACACTACAATCTGCTTCTGAGGAGTTTCTTAAGAAGTGGGGTTAGGCCGTTTGATTTGCATCAGAACTGATAGATTTCTTTCCAATAACGGGTAATATTCATCAAGGTCAAGGTCTGTTAATTTTTTCGCCAATGTTTGAGGGATGTGTTCTCGTGGTGTTTTTCTAAGGATAGTAGATATGTCTTCTTCGGTGAAGTGAATAATGTCTTCTTCTGGTTCAAGAAATTTTTTATTCTGTGGGCAGACGATTTGACAAAGCAAACACCCTACCACTGCGTTGTGGGATTGTTTTGGCACCCAGACCGGAAAGTCTCTTTCGTTTTCGTTTAGATGTGTAAGGCAATGGTCCGCGTGAATCAGTATCTGCTTGTCAGGTATGGCGTGTGTAGGACAAGAGCTTTTGCAGAGGCTGCAGTTTTTACAGGGATCCATTAGTTCCTTTTCGCACCAGTCATCAGTGGGGAATTCATAATCCGTATAAAATGCTTCCAACCGGGTAAAGCTCCCCATTCCTTCTACATAGCAGAGGTTGTTCTTGCCGTATTTGCCTAGTCCGCTTCGTACGGCAAGCAGTTTCATTGGCAGGATCGCTCGGTCTACCAAATACCCTTGTTTCGTTAAGATTTTTGTTAAGATGTCGTTGCATCTTTTTCGTATCTTGGAATATTGATAGGTCGGTGGGAAAACAGTCTGGTATTGTTTTCCTTTGTGTAAGAATTCTACTAAGGTAATCTTTTGTGGGATACCGATGATTATTATTGAACGTGCATTTCGAAGCGTGTCAGGGGGATGGAAAAGAAACAATCCATAATTTTGTTCATAAAATTTTTTTGTAATAAACCCGTCTTGTTGCCAAGTCTCCAGTTCAGTCTGTAATTCTTCTAAATGAATAATTGATACTATTTTGAATTTTGCATGTAGTTTTTTGAATTCCGATTGAAGGGTTTGAGTTATTGTTTCGATGCCTATCGCCTTTTCTGCAAAAATGTATGATTTGTTTCTTTAACAGGATTTGCTTGGATCTTAGAACAGATTGTGTGGGATTTATAAAGGAAAGGCAAAAACTATAAATACTATATGTTACATATAAATAACATAATGTTAGAAATAAAAAATAAAGAGTTAGAGATAACTAATAAAAAGTTATCACTAACACATAAACGTTAAAGGTGAAAAAATATGAAGGCAAAAAAAGAAATTATTGTAGCAACAGTAGTTGTTGCTATGGTGCTGGTGACCCTGTTTTTTTATCTAATCGATACAGGAGAAATCGAATTGAATCAAATCGGACTCGTCGGTATAGCCATAGTACTCGTTGGTTTGGCGATGTACATCATATGGGACAAAATAAGGAATGTACAAAAAGGATTACCAGGAAAAGATGAACGGACAATATCCATTAGTTATAAAGCAGGATATTACGGATTTATTGCAGCAATCTGGAGCGCTGTTTTTACCCCGCTATTCTTCGACGTCTCATCTGGATATGAACTTAAAGGCGGGGATGTTACCGCAATTGTAGTCCTTGTCTCAGGATTTGTTTTCGTTGTATCGTATCTATATCTCTATTGGAAAGGGAAGTAAGTATGAGAACACACATCAAAGAACTCAGAGCACGCTATAACCTCACCCAAGAGGACCTTGCTAAAAAGATTGGCGTTCGACGAGAAACAATTCTTTTTATCGAAAAAGGAAACTACAATCCATCCCTTAAATTAGCACATGACATTGCCAAAGCCTTGCAGACGACTATCGATGAGTTATTCATCTTTGAAGAATAAAAATATAAAAAATCTTCACCAAAAATCATTGCTTTAATAATTTTTCATAATAAGAGGAACATCCAGTATAAAGTATTTCTCGAATTATTTGCTCCGTTGTTTTCCCAACGCCCTTAACAGTATGAAGATCGCTTAGCACGGTTGACAAAGGCTTTTTCAGTTGTGAAATCGAATAAGCGGCATAACCAAACGGTGATTTTTTTCCTTCAAGTTTCAATAAATAATCAAGATGCTCCAATATGATGATGACTAAATCGTTCTCAAAGAGGAGGTCCTTGAAAAGTTTTGGTGGAATCCGTTTCGGTATCCGGTATTGTCTCATGAGACTATGAAAGATCGTATGTATTTGATCGTAATATTCTTGTCTTGCTTCACCCCATTTGTTGTCAGGATAAATCATCTGATATTCAATTTCGAGTTTTTGATCAAATCGTCGAAGGACATTCAAAAAATATTCCTTTTGTTTTCCTACCTTTAATGTCATCCCACCAAAGATGATAAAATCCACACCAATCTCCTTTGCATCCTTAATTGTTTTTTCCATTACATCCTTTCTGTCGGTTATGAAAGGAATAACAGGCAGCAAAAACATTCCACAGGCGATGCCATTGTCTTTGAAAAATGAAATTGTCTCAAGACGATTCTGGGGCGAAGGAACACCAGGTTCAAAAATCCTGCTAATCGTTTCATCGGTAGATGAAAAACTAAAACTCACAATCGCTTTACTTTGTTTATTTATTTTTTTAATGATATCAACATCTCGTTTCACGAGTGTTGATTTTGTAAGAATGTGGACCGGGAGTCTTTTTTCGCAAAGAAGCGCAAGGGTTTTCCGTGTCAGCTGGTAATTCTCTTCGACAGGTTGATAACTATCGCCGACACCACCGCCAACCATGATGTACCCGGGCCTAAGGGGAGTGCGTTTTCGATTCGGGTTCAACTCACGACCTAACACATCCAAGGCATTTACTTTCACAACGATATCCTTGCCAAACTCACCTTCAACATAGTAACCCTCAGCTCGACCATCACAATACACACAGTTATGGGTGCAACCCCGATAAAGATTCATCCCATAGGCTGAGAGAAACCATGAATCAATCTTCTTATGTTTCCGTAGAATCGACTTTGCTTCTATTTCCATGATAGCCAAGATTAATCCCCAACCAAGACTTATAAGTCACACTCCTTACAATCCTGTTGTTCACATTCGGTGTTGTGATTTTTCCACTGCAATGACCATTTCTTGATATCCTTTATGATGCGGATGAAATCCCTGCCACTCTCCGTTAAGGTATATTCGCATTTTACAGGGAACGTTCTTGTATCGATATCTTTCCTGACGAGCCCCTGTTTTTCTAGTTCTCGAAGTCTTGTTGAGAGGATTTTTGGTGTGATATCAAGAAGACTTTGTTTCAGCTCTGAGTATCGCCGCTTCCCTTTTGATTTGTACAGTTCAAGGAGGATAAGCAACGTCCATTTCTTCGAGATAAAATCAATGGTCCTATAGATAGTGCATGATTCATGCATGGTATCCTTTTAGAAACCATCTTCTATTAATAGCTTTGTATCTATTTGATACCAGGTATAAAAAATATATCAGGTGATTCGAATGACAAAACGAAAAATCATAAAAATCAACGAAGAAAAATGTAATGGCTGCGGTGCCTGCATCCCCAACTGCCCTGAAGGAGCAATCCAAATAATCGACAGGAAAGCCCGTCTTATCAGCGACATCTTCTGCGATGGATTAGGCGCTTGCATCGGACATTGCCCACAGGATGCTATCACCACCGAAGAACGAACAGCGGAACCATACAGCGAAAAAAAAGTAATGGAAAACATCATCAAAGCAGGAGGAAACACAATACTTGCACACCTCCACCATCTCCAAGACCATGGAGAAACGACATACCTCAAAGAAGCACTCGAAATATTAAAACAAAAAAACATCACCGTCCCTTTCAAAGAGAAACAAACAGTAACTCATAACACCTGTAACTGTCCTGGTGCAAAACCGATGGATTTTTCCGCTGAGAAAAAACAACAAGCAACAGAGCAAGGTATCAGACAATCACATCTCAGTCAATGGCCTATTCAACTCCATCTCCTCTCACCAAATGTCTCCTTTTTACACGGCAGCGATGTTTTACTCGTCGCCGATTGCGTCGCATACGCACATGGTGATTTCCATAAGGATTATCTCAAAAGAAAAACCCTTGCAATCGCCTGTCCAAAGCTTGATTCGAACCTTGATGCGTACCTTCAAAAACTTACTGCATTCATCGATGACGCACAGATAGCCTCTCTTACGGTGATGACCATGGAAGTACCCTGTTGCAGAGGACTGCTTTCTCTAGCCCAACAAGCAGCATCCCTGTCCTCACGGAGGATCCCGATCAAATCAATCATAGTCGGAATCAAAGGTACCATCATCAGAGAGGACACTATTCAATAACAATAATTCAGAGCATCATCGACTGACGAAGTTTCTTGATCCGGTCACGCAGCGCGATTGCTTTCTCAAAATCAAGCTCATCAGCTGCCTTCCTCATCTCAAGCTCAAGATCCACGATGATAGCGGGAATCTCCTTACGTGGGATATGCTTCGTATCCTCGATTTCTACGACCTTTTCTTTGATCGGTTTGATAATGGTCGTAGGGGTTATACCATGTTGTGCGTTGTACTGGAGTTGCACCGTTCGTCGGCGATTTGTTTCTGCAAGTGCTCTACGAATCGAATCAGTGAGGACATCAGCGTACAGCACGACCTTTGAGTTGACATTTCGTGCAGCCCGACCGATGATTTGAATCAAGCTTCGCTCATCACGTAAGAACCCTTCCTTATCCGCATCCAAAATCCCGATGAACCCAACCTCCGGGATGTCGATGCCTTCCCTAAGGAGGTTAATTCCAACCAAGACATCGAACTTCCCAAGACGAAGCTCACGGATGATTTCTGAACGTTCAAGGGTGTCAATCTCTGAGTGCAAATACCGGGTTTTTATTCCTTGTTCTGCAAGGTACTCGGAGAGCTCCTCAGCTAGTTTTTTCGTCAACGTAGTGACAAGCACCCGGTCACCGCGTTTCACGGTCGTTCGGATCTCTTTTATCAAATCCTGCACTTGACCGTCTATCTTCCGTACCTCCACCAGGGGGTCAACCAGACCGGTGGGTCGGATGATCTGTTCGACGACCTGCTGGGAACGAGCTAACTCATAGGCTCCGGGTGTCGCAGAGACAAACACCACCGTATGCATATACTGCTCAAATTCCTCAAATGTCAACGGGCGGTTATCCATGGCGCTAGGGAGACGAAACCCATACTCAATCAGGGTCTGCTTACGGGAGAACTCACCATGATGCATCCCATGGATCTGAGGAATCGTACGATGACTCTCATCGATGAACATTAAAAAATCAGAGGGGAAATAATCAAGCAGACAGTACGGTTTCTCCCCTGGTTTTCGTCCGTCAAGATGCCGTGAGTAGTTCTCGATTCCTTTACAGAACCCGGTCTCTTGTATCATCTCAAGGTCATATAATGTCCTCTGCTTCAAACGATGCGCCTCAAATGCTGAAAGCTGAGGGAGTCGTTCTTCCAATTCCTGTTTAATGGATTCAACAGCCTGTTTCTGACTGCTCTCCGGGATAACAAAATGTTTCGCTGGATAGATAAAGAGATATTTCAACACCTCGACGGTTTCACCGGTTGTCTTATTCAGCTCCCGAATAGAGTCAATGGTATCCCCAAACAGTTCAATCCGATAGATGTTCTGGTAGTACCCTAAAATGAGATCGATGGTATCACCCTTGACTCGAAAACGACCAGGCATGAGTTCAGCATCGTTTCGTTCGTATTGGATGTCGATTAATCGATGGAGAAGTGTGTTTCTTGAGAAACGCTGCCCTTTTCTTATTTCAAAACCAAGTCGCTGGTAATCATGCGGGTTCCCAACATTATAGATACAGGAGACTGATGCGACGATAATGACATCTCTTCGAGATGAAAGCGATGCTGTCGCAGCAAGTCGCATCTGCTCAAGTTTCGGGTTGACATCAGCATCTTTTTCGATGTACAAATCCCGCTGAGGAAGATAGGATTCCGGCTGATAATAATCATAATACGAGACGAAATATTCCACTCGGTTATCAGGAAAAAATTCCTTAAATTCACTATAGAGTTGGGCAGCAAGCGTTTTATTATGGGCAATAACAATTGTAGGGCGTTGCACTTGTTCAATGACATGAGCCATCGAGAATGTTTTCCCAGAACCGGTGACCCCAAGCAGGGTCTGTGCAGAAAAATTCTTCTGAACACCCTCTACTAAGTGTTTGATAGCAGCAGGTTGGGACCCTTTAGGGGTGAAATTCGTCTTTAATTTAAATTTCGTCATGTTCTCAGTTGTTTTTTCCGTAACAAGCGATTGTATGCGAGTGCAAAACGATGAGCCTCATCACGTATTTGTCTGATAAAAAGCAATGCCTTGTCTTTTTTCTGCAAGCAGACCGGTTCTTTAGCACCAGGGAGATAGAGCTCCTCGAACTGTTTTGCAATGGAGATAATCGGGATTTTTAAGCCAAGAGCTTGTAGTTCATGGACTGCGCGGTTCAACTGACCGATTCCACCATCGATGATGATGAGATGTGGCAACGACTCATGCTGGTGTTGTAGCCTTGTATAGCGTCTTCTGACAACCTCGGCAATGGCAGCGACATCATCAATGCCTTCCACGCTGCGTATACGGAATCTGCGATAGTTGGTTTTGTCTGCTTTGCCATTGCGGAATTGCACCATGGAACCGACCATGGATGTTCCTGAAAGATGCGAGATGTCAAAACATTCGATGACCGTTGGAAGCTCCGGGAGATGTAATTTCTGTTGCAGTTCTTCAACCTTTGCGACATCACCGAAAATCGCAGTTTCAATGTTTTTTTGTACTAGGTCCAGGAGCTGTTTTTTTGCTGCCTTCTGAGGAACGACAACACGGACCTTTTTCTGCCGTTTAAAGGAGAGGAACGCTGCTAAGGACTCCGATGGTTTGTGTGGGACGATGATTTCTGAAGGTATGTGGTTTTCCGAGTAATATTGGACAATGAATTCCTCGAAAAAATCAGGGATATGACTGAAGATGAACTCGTTTTTTGTCGAAAGAGTTCCTTTGTAGATGTTAAACACCATGAGATACACCGTTTCATCTTTGATACAGTAGTTGATGACATCCTCGTCATAGGTCCGTTGTCGTTGCATGTTCTGATGATCCTGAAGGTGTTGTATCGCGATTAGTTGATCCCGTAGTACTAAGGCTTTCTCGAAATCGAAACGTTGAGATGTTATGGTCATTTCTGAAGTGAGTTTTTTTACGAGTTCTTTTGATCGTCCTTGGAGAACGAAACGAACGTTTTGGATTTTCCTGTTGTATTCATCCTTTGAAATCGCCCCGATACATGGTGCATCGCAGAGCTTGAGATGAAAGCGCAGACAGGCTTTTTTCGGTAGCTTTTTACAGGTTCGCAATGTAAATGTCCTGGTGAGGAACTGAAGCACATGGTCTCGTTCGAGAGCAGAGACAAACGGACCAAAGTATTTGCCATCGTCTTGCTTCTGCCGTGCGATAAGAAGCCGGGGGTATTCCTCGTTAGTCAGATGGATGAACGCATAGGTTTTTGCATCCTTAAGATTGATATTATATTTCGGTTGGTGTTTTTTGATAAGAGTATTTTCCAGAATCAGTGCTTCAACCTCGGTATTAGTCACGATAAAAGAAACGGAATCTACATGGCGGAGAAGACTGCGTGTCTTTGGATCGGTCTGGCGTTTCTGAAGATAGCTTCTCAGTCGTTTTTGTAGGTTTTTTGCTTTCCCAACATAGAGTATCTTCTGTGTGGCATCTCGGAAGAGATAACACCCAGGGGTTTCAGGAAACGCAGTTACGTTAAACATAGTTTTTTCTCACGCAGCAATGGTCGGAGGATCTGTCCTGTGTAACTTTTCCGTTGACCTGCAACCTCCTCAGGGGTTCCCAGTGCGATGATTTCTCCACCAAGGTCACCACCCTCCGGGCCAAGATCAATGATATGATCGGCGCATTTGATGACCTCCATGTTATGTTCGATGACAACAATAGTATTTCCCATGGAAACCAGACTGTTGAGAACATCGATGAGTTTTTTGACATCGTGAAAATGCAACCCGGTCGTGGGTTCATCAAGAAGATACAATGTCCGACCGGTGTTCTTCTTCGATAACTCTCGCGTCAGTTTAATCCGTTGCGCCTCCCCACCTGAAAGAGTCGTAGAACTCTGACCAAGCTTGATATAGTGTAATCCGACTCGTGAGAGTGTCTCGAGTTTCTTCCTGATATAGGGGATGTTTTCAAAAAGAACTAACGCTTCCTCAACGCTCATTGCCAGGACTTCAGCGATAGACTTTCCTTTATAATGCACCTCCAATGTTTCATTGTTATAGCGTTTTCCCTTACATTCCTCACATTCGATGTAAATATCAGGCAGGAAATTCATCTCTATTTTGATGACTCCATCGCCTTGGCAGGCTTCACAGCGTCCACCACAGACATTAAAAGAGAACCGTCCTGCATGGTACCCCCGCATTTTAGCTTCTGGTGTTTGGGCGAAGATGTTTCTTATTTCATCAAATACCTTGGTGTAGGTTGCTGGATTGCTGCGTGGTGTTTTCCCAATTGGGCTTTGATCGATGACGATGACTTTATCGATCGTAGCGTCACAGTCGATGCCCTCATGTTTTCCAGGGAGGTCCTTGGATTCATGGAGTTTGCGCATCAAGCCTTTATAGAGAATCTCGTAAATCAAGGTGGATTTCCCGCTGCCTGAGACGCCTGTAATGACAGTAAAAACCCCTATGGGGATGTCGACAGTGATGTTCTTGAGGTTGTTTTCTTTACAGCCTTTAATATGGATATACTTCTCCGAGTGTCTTCGCTGTGGTGGGATATCAATGGTGAGTTTCCCTGAGAGGTATCGTCCAGTCAGAGAGCGAGGATGCTGCTCTATGTGCTGTGGTGTTCCCTGTGCGATGATTTTTCCTCCATGGATCCCAGCACCAGGTCCCATGTCAATGATGTAATCAGCATGTCGTATGGTTTCCTCGTCGTGTTCAACGACAATAAGGGTATTGCCGAGATCTCGTAATCGCTGCAGGGTTTGTATGAGCTTCTTGTTGTCTCGCTGATGGAGCCCAACGGATGGTTCATCAAGGATGTAGAGGACGCCCATGAGATTTGATCCAATCTGTGTTGCCAGTCGTATCCGTTGTGATTCTCCCCCGGAGAGGGTCCCTGCGTTCCGGGAAAGAGTCAGATAGTTTAACCCAACGTTATCAAGGAATCGTAATCGTGCGTTTATTTCCTTTAGAATAAGATGAGCGATTTCCTGTTGTTTTTTTGTTAATTGTAGTGCTTCAAAGAAGCGGAGGGACTGCTTTATGGACATATCAGTGATGTCAATGATGGATTTCTGAGCGATTTTGATGGAAAGGATTTTTTGTTTTAATCGCCTGCCGTTACAGACCGGGCAGGGGGAGATACGCATGAACCGTTCCATGTCCTGTCTGCGGTACTCTGATTCCGTTTGTTTATAGAGCCGTTCTGATTGCGGGATGAGTCCTTCCCAATAGCCATTATGGGAATAGTGGACATCACCATTTTTCATCACGAGGTTAAAATGGATCTGTTCAGAAGACCCATACATGATCGCTTGATACTGGGGCTCCGTGAGTTCTTTTATCGGGGTGAATATATCAAATCCATAATGTTTTGCCACCGCTCCAAGATAATTGTTCCTCCAGCCGTCTCTGATCGTTTTATACAGGGCAATCGCTCCGTCAGCGATGCTGAGGTCCTTGTTGGGTATGATGAGGTCTGGGTCAAAATCCATTTTTATGCCAAGTCCGTGACATGCTTCACAGGCGCCAAACGGGCTGTTAAATGAGAACATCCGTGGTTGAAGCTCCTCAAAGACCATGCCGCATTTCGGACAGGCCATTGTTGATGAATAGATATGTTCCTTTCCTTTTGCATCAAGGACTATGAGAAGTCCTTCTGATTTTTGTAAGGCTTGTTCGCAGGCTTCTGTCAGCCGTGTGGTATCAGCTGTTTCGACCCGGTCGATGACGATTTCGATGTCATGCTTCTTATATCGTTCCAGCGTGATTTTCTCATCGGTTCTGTAGATGGTCTTGTTGACCCGGATCTTGGTGTATCCTTCTTTGTTGAGGTCTTTGAATAACTGCTCATAGGTTCCTTTTCGTTGGCGGACGATGGGGGAGAGGATGGTGATGGTTCCTTGTAACTCTGCTGAGATGTTGGTTGATATTTTCTGTGGTGATTGGGACTCGATTTTTAGGTTATGAACGGGGCAGTAGGGAGTGCCTATGCGTGCGAAGAGCAATCGGAGGTAATCGTAAATCTCTGTGATGGTCCCAACGGTGCTGCGTGGGTTTTTGCTGGTTGTTTTTTGTTCGATGGAGATTGCGGGGGAGAGGCCTTCGATGCTGTCGACATCAGGTTTATTCATAAGACCCAGGAATTGACGGGCGTAGGCGGAAAGGGATTCGACATAGCGTCGTTGGCCTTCGGCATAGAGTGTATCAAACGCGAGAGTTGATTTCCCCGATCCTGAAATCCCGGTGATAACGATGAATTTATCTCGTGGGAGTTCGACGTTGATGTTTTTGAGGTTGTGTTCTCGTGCTCCTTTGATGACGATGTTTTTCATTGGAAATCCCCCTTGAAAATAGGTAAAATATATACAAACATATACATTTTATCTAAGTAGACGTCCCATAACGGAAGGGCTAATCCTCCGACAAGCACTATCAGGTATTCAAGGTTTTCGAAGAGGTCACTGAAAGTAAAAAAAAAAAGAGAAAAGACTCTAGTTGCCTCAAATAACCCTTCTGAGAACCAAACCGCTCTGTTCACCACTGTCGATATTTCCTAAAGGAATAAAAGGAAAAAAAAGGGACCATTAACAGGCAATGCCCGTGGTATTGTTTTGGTTGCCCAGAATCCTTAGCACAATAAGGATTATTATTCCCAAACTGAGAATACCAACTAATCGTATAAGCTTCAACAGCATAATTAGGAACGTTATGATAATTAACTGCGGTTGTGGGTCGTTCTGATATTTCGTTTTCAATGCTTCCAGCTCCGCCGTCTGAACAGAGAGAAAAGCGGGTGATCGTATGTGGGATTGGGTTACTTTTGCTTCTTGTGCAGCTACTGTCGGCAACATCATGATAAGAAACACTGCCAACAGACTGACACCTACCAAGGTCTTTTTCATATATAAATCCTCCAAATTTTGCTATACAGTTCAAGCATTTAAATGTTTTCTCTCTAATATAAGTGACAGAACAGCGAAAAAAAGGTTTTTTTCCAGGAGGGAAAATGCACCGAAAACTATTTTAGATAAGAATCGTAAAGGCTCTTGATACTTCTTGTACAACAAGATGCTTTAAAGAATAAAGACAACTACGAAGTAATCGGTGAAACACATAATGACTCTACACATTTATAAAAATCCTTCATTTAAATCCTTATCGGTACAATCAAAGTAACAAAACCCTAAAAAAAACCCCGTTGATTCCAAGAAACGGGGAGGCATACACATGGCTGAATACGTCATAGATATCAACTCGTTAACAAAAATTTACCAAACCGGAAAAACAGAATTCAAAGCATTAGATAACGTCCATTTAAAAATCCGAAAAGGTGATTTTGTTTGTATCATGGGGCCTTCAGGGTCAGGAAAAAGCACCTTGATGAACATTATCGGCTGTTTAGACCGGCCATCTTCAGGGACGGTCATCATCGATGGAGAGAATATCTCGACGGTAAACGACAATCAGCTTGCAGAGATCAGAGGAAGAAAAATCGGGTTCATCTTCCAAAAATTCAACCTCATGCCGACGATGAATGCGTTAAAAAACATCGCGCTGCCCATGGTTTTTCTTGGCCAAAACAAAGCAAGCAGAGAGCAGCGCGCTTCAGAGCTTCTTACAAAAGTAGGACTTGCAAACTGGGCGACACATAAACCAGCTGAACTGTCTGGCGGCCAGCAACAAAGAATCGCAATTGCACGTGCGTTAAGCAATAACCCCTCAATTATCCTGGCAGACGAACCAACAGGAAACCTGGATACAAAAACCGGTGAGCAAATCATGGAACTGCTCGTTTCCTTGAACCGGGAGGGAAAAACGATTTTATTGGTGACCCATGCGATTGCTTTGAAACGATTCTCAAACCGCGTCGTGAACATGCTTGATGGGGAAATCAGTGAGGAATCATGATAAAAGACATCTTCGTCATGGCTCTTGATGCGATGCGGTCATACAAAATACGGACGTTTTTAACCCTTATTGGAGTCATCATGGGAGTTGCTTCGGTCATCATGGTAACCACTGCGGGGAATTCCGTCAGTGGTTTTATCGCGGATCAATGGAACATCTTCAATCCGACAGGGATGGTCATCGGAACAGGGACAGGCGGTGCTGTTCCCCAGCTTTCTATTCGATCAGTGGTCTTCACCACCAATGATGTAGAAAAAATACAACAGTTATCATTGATCAAAACAGTCGCACCCCTTGGTGTTGTGCCACTCAATAAGATACTCAGACGAGACGGTTTCCTCAAATGGGAATCAAGACCAGGGGAGGTTATGTACGCAAGCACCCCTTCACTGCTTGAAATCCTAAACCTGAAGCTAGCGGAGGGACGGATGTTCCAGGAGGGAAAAAACGAAGTGGTGATTTCCCAGAATGTCGTAGAGACATTCGGTAAGGAGAAACCATTACAGGTTGGTGACACGATCTATCTCCGTCGGGTTGATGGAAAAACCCTTGATGCGGAAATCGTAGGTATCCTTGAACCAGGCTCAACGATGAGCATGTTTAATACGCTCTCAACACCAGGGATTATCTGTCCGACAAAACCGTACTATTCAAGTTATTTTGGATCCAACGTCGGAACCATCCTCAAACGGGTTGTTGCCTATACCATCTTGCTTGCAGAAGCAAGGGATACAGATCATGTTGAAGAGGCCCAAGAGCAAATTCTGAGTTATTTGAACAGCGGGGGATCTGATGCAAATCAGTTCAAGGATCAAAACATTGATTTTGTCGTAATAACTCAACAGTACATCCTTGTTCGGGTAGACCAAGTAATGAACGTCATCCGTACATATATTACAGCCATAGCCCTTATCTCGCTGTTAATTGGAGGAGTCGGCATAGCAAACATCATGTTTGCGACCGTCACTGAAAGGACTAGAGAAATCGGAACGATGATGGCGGTTGGAGCGAAACGCAGGGATATCCTACAACTGTTTTTGTTTCAATCAACGGTCATCGGATTGATTGGCGGCTTGACCGGATGTATTTTTGGGGCAAGTGGAAGCTGGTTTGTCGTTGACCTTCTTAATAATAACATCCAGAACCTCGGTGGCGCCTTTAGCACTGGTTCGATACAACTTACCTATGCCCTGGAATGGTTCATCATCGCATCGGTCATCGGAATCCTGATTGGTATCGCAGCAGGACTGCTCCCTGCCCGAAAAGCAGCGAAAATGGACCCTGTGGTAGCACTTCGGTATGAATAACGATGTTTCCTTATTTCGTTGATGGCGCCTGGTTCTGCTCCATCTCTTTAATTTTTTGTAATTCTTCTCTGATTCGACGCATTGCGGCATCCTTATCTGGGCCCAGACCAATCGCATCTGAGCTTATTTCATTGCGTTTCAGTTGATTGAGCCACCGTTCGAGTACCTGTTTTTGATCCATAGTGTTCCCTCCAACAAAGAACCTACATCATGATTGATGTATATTAATGCATAGCGAGGAAATCACAAGGAAATCAAGGGAAAAAAAAGTTAAATAGAAAAAAAACAATACTTATCTTGGAGGAGCCCGGAATGTCATACTTCTGGAAGAAGAACGGTACTGTTTATCACTGGCATTTACACTGTAAGTCCGTTCCGATGTACGTCCGAACCAACCCAGAGTGGGAAATCAGTGAGGAGCGTCCCATTGGAAAGGAACAATGCAAAGAGTGCCGTGAGAAGGACATCGCACAACGAATAAAAGGAAAAACCTAACCTATTGTTTCTGTTGCCGATCTACAGACGTGCGCGTTGATAGTGTTAGCATAATACGTTTTAGTTGTTTCTTTGTATTATAATCATAGACGACATCGATGTTTTTTCCGGTGAACGGATCTAACCCGGTCCAATACATGCAAGTTGAGACCGTCATCGGTGTCGGGGTGAACAACTGAAATTGCTCAATATTCTCCAAGTGTTTTTGTTTGATGATATCTCGAAGGAACGCTACCTCGCAGAGGCTATCACCCGGGTGTCCTATCATAAAATAGTACCGCAAGGCTTGCTTTCGTTGATTATTAATTGAAGAATAGTAATTGAGAAACTCATCAAAACGAGAATTGTTCTTCCCCATCAAAGAGATGACCGTTTTCGAGAAATGTTCTGGAGCGATTTTCAGACATCCAGAGACATGATGCTTAGAGATTTCATTGATGTATTCCTTGCTTTCGATTGCCAAGTCATAGCGGATGCCACTGCGGATGAAGATTTTTTTTACACCATTGATCTGACGAGCTTTGCGTAATAATGCAATCAGTCGTGCATGGCTTTTATCCAGCTGGGAACACTCAATGCATCGTCCGTGACAGGGTGAAGAGTGCGCAGAAGGTTTCATACACACCATCGCATACATGTTCGATGAGGGGCCGACAAAATCATCGATATATCCTTTAAAACCAGGGTGTTTCGTTAACTGTTGGATTTCCGCTAGAATGTTTTCTTCAGAGCGGGAGATGATCATATCACCTTGATGAAGAGAAAGAGAGCAAAAATGACATGCACCGATACAACCACGATGGATGACGACAGAAAACCTGCCCATCTTAAGCAAGGATTTCGGATGCATCTTCCGGGTGAACCCCAGTGAATAAATCCAATCCAGATCCTTTGTTGTATACAGCGGGTATTTATATTGAACAACATAACTGTTTGTGTATTCCTGGGCCAGGTTCTTCCTATTTGAAAACTGCATTTGCATTTCGCAAAATTTCCTTTTATCAGCGACGACTTCTCTAAATGCTGGGAGAATCTCAACGGATGAATCAAGGGTTTTACGCAGAACACAGGTCCCCTCAATCCCATCTAACTCTTGTCCTTGTTTTATTCGTGTAGCGATTTCAATAATCTGTTTTTCGCCATTCCCATAGACAAGGATGTGTGCCCGTGAATCAAGCAAGATGCTCCGACGAATGTTATTGTCCCAGTAGTCATAATGGGCAAATCGTCGCAAGGATGCCTCGATACCACCGATGACGATGATACTTGACTTAAAATATTGCTTAATCTTGTTGCAATAAAAGATGACGGCACGATCAGGCAACTGTGTTACATCGCTATGCTCATCTTCCATTCGTTTCCGTTTTAATGGAGTGTAGTTATGAACCATGCTGTCGATAGACCCTGAGGTAACCCCGAAACAAAGGCGAGGCGCCCCCAGGCAGGTATATTGTTCTTTTGTTTCTGGTTTCTCGATGATACCAACCCGGTATCCTTTTGCATCAAGCACTCGTGCAATCACACCGACTGGTGAGAGCGGATGATCATCATAATACTCCCCGCTTATAAGAATAATATCAAAACCTTCGCCAGTTTTTGCAATCATATGGTTGTCACTTATTGAGTCCCGCTATATAAATATTCGACCAGTCATTCACCGGAAAGATTCATTAATCTGCTGCTTTTTCCGATGCCGATGACAGATATTCTGTTGACAAACGATGACGGATACACCTCCGCAGGCTTCGTCCCTCTCATAAGAGAGCTTTCGAAACAATACTCAGTCACTGCGGTTGCTCCGGATCGGGGAAGAAGTTGGATTGGAAAAGCAATTACGACGAAAAAAAAGCTTAAGGTGAAGAAAATAACCTATCAGGGGGTCGACATGTTCCTCCTTGATGGAACCCCTGCTGATTGCATACAAATAGGATTATACGATTTAGTAGAGACCCGCCCGAAACTTGTTCTTTCCGGTATCAACATCGGGTTGAACATTGGAAGGGCACGGACCCTAAGCTCAGGGACAATAGGAGCAGCGATTGAAGGCTCCATTGATGGAGTACGGGCAATTGCATCATCTCTCTCTATACCGTTACCGATAAGAGACAATAAAACTGATTTTTATCATCCAAAAAATTATCCATTGTTCGAGAACGCTGCGCAAATAACCACAAAAGTAGCCACGATCATCATGAAGAAAGCCTTTGAGGGGGTTGACCTTTTTTCACTGAACATCCCCTTTGAAGCGACTGTGGCGACGCCGCTTCACATCACCACTTTGTTCAAAACAAGATATGGCAGATTATTCCACAGAAACGGAGATACGTTCCTCCATCAAACCCCACCAATACAATTTAAAGATATGGAGGAAAAAACAGATCTTAAAGCGATACATGAGAAGAGCATCTCGCTGACACCAATGAATATCTCCTTTGCTACTACTACTCAGTTTCAAAACGTTGAGCGTGTCTTTACAGACGAATGGTAGGTCTGAGGTTTGTTTTTAATCGATGAAAAAGAATGCAATAGAGATAATGAGATAGACGCTAAGTAGTTGTGCTCCTTCTAACCAATTACATCTCCCATCTGCAGAAAGATAATTAACGATGAGCACCGCTAAAATAACAGCCAGAATCTCAAAAGGGGTAAACACAAGGGAAAAACCAAAATGAAAGATCTCACTGACAAGCATGAGGATGGGGATAACGAACAATGCTATCTGGATTGCACCGCTTAGGCCAATCTCGATAGAGACATCTAGTTTGTTTTTCATGGAAAATTGCACAGCAGTCGATATCTCCGCGATATTGGTAATAATCGCAATCACCACCAGTCCAATGAACATCTGTGAAAGGCCAATCGCCTGTGCCGCATGCTCTATGGTTCCTACAAGGATTTCCGATTCGAAAGTGACCACGATAATCGTAAGAAAAAGAATAAATGCAGCGAGTCGTCTGCTCATCGTGGGTCTCTCACGAGTGGCCTTTATTTCATCGCTGGCATCGAAGAGATCTTTATGCGTCCTTAGAGAGAAGACAAGACCAGCAAGATAGATAACCGCCATCACAACAGCAACCGCACTGCTGAGATGTGTAATCTGCGGATCATGAGGTCTGATAATATCATAGACACTGGGAATGGCTAAGCCTGCTACAACAATAATAAGCATAGTAGATGAAACACCGATGGTCTGATTGTTGAATCGTTGGGCCTTATACCGTAAGCCACCAGTAAAAATACTTAGACCCACAAGCAGTAAGATATTTCCGATGATGCTTCCAATGATGGATGCTTGAACGACCTGTATCAAACCTGCGCGTAACGATAGAATAGCGATAATCAATTCGATAGAGTTCCCAAAGGTAGCTGAAAAAAGACCGCTCACTGAAGGATTTGTCTGCAAAGAAATCTCCTTTGTGGAATAGCCCATGATCCTCGCAAGAGGCACAATCGCTAAGACCGATGTGATGAAAATTAGTAAATCCTCTTTCGTGAAGAGATACAAACAAAAGCTGATAGGGATAAATACCAGCAACAAATAGAACGCTTTTCCAATCCGGAGTTTTTGCATGATAGTCTGTCGGACGGGAGGTGAATAGTATCCTTTGATTAATTCTTTGCGCTCGACGATGAAAGGAATCATCTACAATGATATTCTTTGTCACCATCTAAAATGTTTCTAAAATGAAAGCTTAATGTATCTCTACGATATTTTGAAACCCAATGAAATACGACATCATCGTGGTTCGATATGGAGAACTATCGCTAAAGAGCACCTATGTTCGTAAATACTTCGAATCAATCCTAATAAGAAATATAAAAAAAGCCCTCCAAGTGGAGAACATATCGCATACGGTGATGATGCAGCGTGGACGAATCTTTATCATGACAGAAGAAATTGAAAAAATAAAAACGATATTGCCGCGGATCTTTGGCATCGTGTCATTCAGTCCCGCGGTTCAAACAACCGCTTCCTTAGAGGATATATCGACAGTCGCCCGACAACTGATGAAAAATGCGCTAACAGCAGAGAAAAGTTTTGCGATTCGAGCGACAAGAAGTGGTAAGCATCCATTCACAAGTCAGGATGTCGCGAGACGAATCGGAAATGATATTGTCACTGCGACCCAGGCTAAGGTAGATTTGAATGCTCCAGAAATCGAGCTTTTTATTGAAATCAGAGAGGAAAAATCATTTCTATTCACTGAAAAAATTCGCGGGATCGGTGGTCTCCCCTCAGGGACACAGGGGACTATTGCCGCCCTGATCGAAAATCCGACTTCCTTACTAGCAGCCTGGTATCTTATGCGGCGCGGATGCAACGTTTTTATCGTGAACACAGCGATCTCAAATGAAAATGCGATTTTGGCATTTCTGAGGCATTGGTATGCGGATGCTGAGATTACCACAATGGACCCTTCAAAAGAAGAGTTCTTCAAACGAGTATCAGATGTTTGCTCTGAGAAACACTGCGATGCGTTGGTCACAGGTCATACTTTAGATGAACCAGACAATCCCCTTCTGCGTCTCAAGAAAATGAAAAAAAACAGTGTCATTCCAATCTTAAGTCCGCTGATCGCACAGACAAAAGAGGAGATACAAGACCAATCCAGAAAAAAAGGGATAGGCCTATGAATGTCGTTGTCTTTGGGGCAGGGGCGATTGGATCGCTGTTCGGTGCGTTGCTAGCACAAAAAAACACGGTTGTCTTGGTTGGAAGACACCCACATATCACCACCATACAGAAAAAAGGACTACGCATCACAGGAAAGACCCATAGGATTGTGAAAACAACAGCAGTTGAATCAATAAAAGACATCTCTCTGCAAGTAGACCTTATTCTCCTCACCGTCAAATCCTATGACACAAAAACAGCAGCACGTCAACTTTGTCAGTGTATAGGTGATGAGACAATGGTGCTATCTCTCCAAAACGGCCTGGATAATATCGAAAAAATAGAACGATTCATTGATAAAAAACATATCCTTGCTGGTGTGACAACACAAGGAGCACTCTTTTCAAAACCAGGTGAAATAATCCATACCGGGTTTGGAAAAACAATACTTGGGGAGCTCGATGGCTCGTCTTCAAAACGACTCCTGGGTCTTGTTTCACTTTTCAATGAAGCAGCAATTCATACCACAGCAAGTAACGATATCAAAAAAGAAATCTGGAGTAAGGCAATCATTAACTCGAGTATCAATCCGCTGACTGCGTTTTTGGGGTGTAAAAATGGTTATCTGCTGGAAAATCCTCTTCTGGAAAAAGTTGTTGAATGCATCTGCATGGAATCAGGTCGTATCGCTTCATCAGAAGGGATATCCGTGTCCGTAGAAGAAATGATACAGAAGACAAAAGAAGTGATTCTGAATACGGCGGATAACTATTCTTCCATGTTGCAAAGCATCCAACAACGAAAAAAAACAGAAATTGAGTCAATCAATGGTAAGCTTGTAAGCATCGGAGAGTACCATAAAATCAACGTTTCCTTAAATAGAATCCTTACCGAACTTATCAACTCCATTTATTGAAGCAGAAAACTCTCATAAGCAGTATGGTATAAAAAAGATAAACGAGTGTATTTTTAAGAGGAGAGGACTGTTGTATTTTTTATATAATTAGTCGAGACAGGACATCAAAAGACACTGTATTAGATTAAATAAGGGAAAAACACAGCTCAAAATGCTGTTTCTTCCAGATAACAATAAGGTCTTACTGACATTCATACAAATACCAATAACTTTATATAAACTGTAACCTATATTATTAATATTATTGCTAAATTTCTCCAGTGTGGAGGCATACTCTTATGTATCTCAAACGAAAACAAAAAATTATCCTAGGAGTCTCGCTATTTATTATTGCCTGTTTACTTATTTCTGGAACATATGTATATATCGTATATTCTTCAAAAGAAGAAGTAGCACCACCTGAAGAAATCTCTGTTGAAATCGATAACCGCATCAGTCCTTTGGAAAACCAGGGTTTCGTCTTTGAGATTTTGCGGATTCGTCATCGGGGATTACTCGAAAGATTAATCAAACCAGGGAACTCATGGAAAGCGACTCCTTCCTTTTATTTCATCACAAACATGGATGGATTGGAGTATGTCAGTAAAGATGTCCAACAACATGGAAGGACAACAGAAGTGATGTTTACCACATGGGATACCATGTTTCAGGAAAATAAAATCCTGAAAGATGTCGAAGAAGAACAAGAAACCTCAACAGCCACCCTTACGATCGTTGAACGGGTGTCAGCAGGGTTATTAGGGTTCAGAACCCAGGATATCGAGCAAGAGACGTTCACAGTTACTTATGACTATCGCACTGGTCGATGGTCCGGTCATGATAATTACAATGATTACGATGGGTATGGACATTACTTGGGAGAGACTTTTGAGGTTTGGTTTAACCTTTATCAGATCGATTACGATGGTGATTTCATCCCTTACTGGACTGAAGTAAATGTCC
>CAYXPY010000037.1:0-21118 GCA_964467345.1 uncultured Thermoplasmatales archaeon
CATTGGATTTTGAAATGGTGTCACTGTTTTCCGCGTTGAATGATGAGTTTTTTTCACATTGACTGTTCTCTGTGGAAAAAAAGAGATATTGGTTTTTTAAGAAAAAATCGTTCATTCCTGCCTCGTTCTGATGAGTGGTAACGTCTAACATCCGATCATTCTCTTCATTATGTTATTTTTTGTTACCGTTGTTTCACTTTGTTATAATGTATCATATTTATATACTACTAATGCCGATTCCTTCATCATATTTGTTGTATTCAAAGGGAGGCGAATACCGACAAGGACGAAAGCAACGCATGGTAATCGGTAGGGTTCAAGTCGTCATGTCTTGGACAAAATAAAAATAGGTCTTTGAGAGGGAGGTCATACAACCGGACAGGGAGGATAGGGAAGCTGGCAGAACAGAAATTGTTTTTCTTCATAGTTATCCCCTTTGAGGTTTACTTCCAAATCTTCTGCCACTCTTCTCTCAAGACACAATAAAAAAAAAAAAAAAAAAATTGATTGGAAAGGGAAAGGAGGAAAAAAAACATGAGAAAGAAAATCGTAGGAATATTAGTTTGTATGCTGGTGATGGCAACTGTCTTCCCAATAATACAGGCAGGTAATGAAGATAAAAAAGAAGCGACGATCGCCCCTCTTGAAACAAATGCAGTCATTTGGAGCAAAACCTATGGCGGCCCTGAATTTGATGAGTTACGATGTGTTCAGGAGACAGCGGATGGAGGATATATTGCGGGCGGGTCAACAGAAGTCTCGGATAATTTTTATCCCTGGGTGTTGAAGGTTGATGCAGCAGGGAACGAGGAATGGAGCTGGACAATGACTCAGTTCTATTATAATGAGACCTACTATGATATCATTGATGCCGTAATATATTGTATTCAACAGCTCAATGATAGCGGTTACATCGTTGGTTTAATTTGGGATTTCATGTTGAATTCGGAACAGTTGGAATTTGGTGGTCTTTTAAAATTAACAACAGTCGGTGTGGAGGAATGGGTTCAAATCTATGCAGACGAATTTATATGGTCATTATCTACTACCTATGTACTTGTCGAAGATGATGGATATCTTCTCGTTGGTGTCTCAGGAGTTCCTCAAATCTCGGGTACTGATTTTAAAGCAGCTATGCTTAAAACAGATACCAATGGTATCGAGCAATGGCGTCATGAGTACCAATATGGGCCTGGATTTAATTATGCCTATGCGAGCTGTCACACAACAGATAATGGTTACCTTATCACAGGGTATGTACAAAAAACCACTACAGATTATGATTACTGGATGATAAAAACCGATGCGACCGGCAATGAGCAATGGAACAAGACATATGGGGGACCTTATGGTGATTATGCGAATGTAGGAGATTGTTATCAGACACCTGATGGGGGATATATCATGGGTGGATATACGTATATCAATGGTTCCGCAAATGCAGATGTCTGGATGGTGAAAACAGATCCCTCAGGTGTAATGGAATGGAATGAAACCTATGGCGATAAAAGCAAAGAAACTATGTGGAGTTTTGAGCAGACACCCGATGCAGGATACACCCTCTGTGATACGATCAATTTCACAGCCAGTGCTGGTGATAAAGAAGATATTATCTTGAAAAAAATCGATGGAAACGGGAACATCAAATGGGTGCAGAAATTCGGAGGACCAGACCGGCAAATAGGCATCTATGTCAATAATACCCATGAAGGTGGATTCATTGTTGCTGGGAGAACAGGGCCGTATCAAGTGGCAACTACGGATGCATTAATGGTAAAATTTGCACCAATTGATATCGAGGTTGAGGTCAAAGGTGGTCTTGGGGTTCAAACCACCATCAAAAACAATGGAATAGCAAATCTCACAAATGTCAGCTATGAACTAAACGTGAAAGGCGGTATACTCGGGTTAATAAATAAAACGATCAAAGGTTGGATAAATATTACTGCAGGAGAAACCATCCCTATTGAAAAGATAATGGTGTTTGGTTTTGGTCCAATCACGATTACTGCAAAAGTAGCTGACGAAGAACAGACAGTCACAGGGACACAGATCATCATCTTCTCCATGGTGAAATAAGGGAGACTAATCTCCCTCATCTTTCTTTTTTTATTTTTGCCATCAAAGAAAAACCGTGTCACTGTTTTTCCGCTATGTTTATATAAAAAGTTCTGTTTCTTTGTTTTAATACTGTTTTTATCGCACATCTGTTGTTGGGCTTTGAATGTCAACTATATCATCCCGGTTCGGGCCCTGCCATTCTTTATCATAGTAATATTTAGCGGAGAAAATAATTGATGGTCAAATCTCTACTGGGGCATTAAAAATCTAAATCCTATTTTCTTTTTTCTTTTGTTTTCGCATAAAAAAAACCTAGGTCATTAAAATCGTGTTAATGCTTTCCTATCCACCCTTTCTTTGTTTTTTTGTTCTCTTTTTTATCCTTTCGAAACATTTAAATGAAATAAAGTTATACCATATCTGACCTGTTTTTACAGGGAGGAATGGAAATCATGAGAAAAAAAATCATCGGAATCTTTGTATGTATGCTGTTGTTGACTCTGATTCCTGTCGCAGCAGGGATAAATGGACAGGAAAAATCACCGGAACCAAGTAAAATTGGATGGACGACCATGCAGGGCTTTATGCTTACCCAACCGAAAAGCGTCAACGGTGGCGCATTGATCATGTTCCGTTGTCTGTTTGTTCATTACGTCGCTCAGGGTCTGGGTCAAAGGGTCACTGGTTTTCGGTATGCCGGCCAATGGATGGTTATCCCGGGTACCTTCCATGGACTGATGTCAAACCATATCATCATGGGCTGGTGCCCTGGCGCATTAGAATTTTAAAGAGAAGCTTTATTCCCCCCCTTCTTTTTTTTCTTTGATTCCTAAAAAACCATTGAAAACTCAAATGAAAACGTAATTTATATTTTGCGATGAGAATTCCCTAAAGAGATGCACCTGTTGACTATTTTTTTTGATACAAGGCCTTTTACAATTATCAAATATCAAGTTTTTTTTCTTAGTTATTTTTCTGTTTGTCTAATTTTTCAAGACGTACTTTTATATATTCCATGCAATCTATAAGAGAGTAATTGGAATAAAATGGAGCTGATCTAAATGAAAATAAAACTACGTAGTCTATTGATAGGCATTCTTTTTCTCACCAGTATTTTTCCTGCAGTACTTGCTGCAGAAAATGTAAACTATACTGATTCGTGTGCGGCAGACGAGCCTGCTGATCTGGACAGCAACCGAGAGTTGATAAAAATCACTGATGAGCATCCAGATTGCGATATCGACAATGAGTATGTCGTCTATGGAGAGGGTGCGCATCTTTCCCTATACAGTATTACGACCGGGGAGACCGAGGACGTTCTCGTGGGAGGAGATATCGTCTTTCCGAAGATAGCAAACCAGAGAGTCGTCTATTATGATTTTTCATATATGGGTTTTAAAATGTATGATATTGATGCAGGTGAAGAAACAGATTTGATTGTGACAAACTGGGGAGGTGGGGATTCAGATGCGTTTCAGTTCTCCGGTGATTATATCGTGTATGAAAACTTTGAGTCAGATATGTACAGCACTGAGATTTTTCTGTATACTATTTCGACGGGGGTAAATACTCAGTTAACAGAAAGCCCCGGTGATGATTATGCAGAAAACCCCTGTATCTATGATACTGTCGTTGCCTGGCAGCTTACGGAAGGCAGCCTCAATGATATCGTGATGTATGACATTGACACTGACCAGTACACAAGAGTGACAAATACCTCTATGTTTGAATCGGAAACGTCTCCTTCAATTCATGAGAATCATATTGCGTATAGCTATTTGTATTATGATAAGGTGAATGGCACCATTCTTTATGGTCTGAAACTATATGATATCTCTGCTGGTGAGGAAACAACGGTATTTACTGGAGAAGAACCGACAGCGAATTCCCCGGAGATCTTTGGCAATGTCATCGTGTATAGTGTGCCTGATGGTCGTCTCTGCCTCTATGATGTTGGTACACATCAGGAAATTCAGATCTATGAAAGTACATATCTTGTGCAACCATGGAATCTCAATGAAGAGTATGTGTTATTTACGATATTAGACGAAGGCGTCTATCTTTACAGATACTCTACGACTCAACCGGTCATCGAAATAGAAAACATGACCGGGGGATTGTTCAAAGTACATGCAGAAATCAAGAACACTGGTGAGGTTGCAGTAACCAACGTTTCCTGGAGTATTTCAGTGACTGGTGGTCTGATCATCTTGGGAAAGGAATCCACAGGAAAGGTCCTGACAATCGAAGCAGGAGCTAGTGCAGCTATTTCCTCAAGTGTCATCCTTGGTTTCGGTAAAACAGTGGTAACCGTTACTGCCGATACAGCTACAAGGTCACAGAATGCGACCGTGTTATTTGTTTTCATAAAAATGTAGGAACTGGACACGGACTACCCAGTCCTATTTTTCTTTTTTTTTTATTTTCATAGGAAAAACTAGGCAGATGATCTGATTGTTGCCTCTGTCATCCCAGAATGTATTTCTCGTTTCCGTATAAGTAGTGCACGTAAGTGATGATTTTTGTATGAAAAGATACTTTTTTAAGGACTGAATACATGTTTTATCTATCCTATTAGGCGAGAACCATGGTGAAAAGTAATAAAGAGCAAATAGAACAGGATGAAAAAAAGATACTTTCTGAACTGATGAAAAGCTCGAAACAGAACATAGATACTATCGCAAAACATTGTGGGTTCTCACGACAGAAAGCATGGCGGTTGATTAAAGATCTTGAGAAGAATCAAAATATCTGGGGATATTCAGCGGTCATCGATAATGAGAAACAAAACCTCGAAAAATTCATTTTATTTATTAAACGAACGCTAAAACCACATGACCCGGAATACATCAACGATGTCACCAAGAATCTTTTAGCATCAGTAAAAAAAGACCTAGGGATCACGATGATTAGTTCGTATCGTATTCATGGTGAATATGATTGGGTCATGATTTTTTCTGCAAAAGACATTATCCATGCGAAGAAATTTTCGGAGGCAATCATGCAGAAATCGCCTGGGGCACAATCCCTTCATATCAGTCAAATCCTTTTTACCGTTCGGGAAAACTACATCCAAAACCCCAATATGCAAAAAATGAAGGAGTTAATGTAAGACCAGGGCATCTAGGTTCTATCGGTTTTATTTTTTTATAACAAGAATAAGAAGTTTTGAGAAAAAAAGCAACGAAGGAGAGCTAGTGACTTGGTGGATACGTCGTATAACCGGAGAGTTCTCAACGAATGATTTGAATTATTATGATAAAAATCAAATAAACATTCTTTTCTTCATCTTATTGTCCTTTTTAATCATGAATCATATCATATTGAGAGAGAGTCAATGGGAACATTTGTAATAGAACAGATGCCAAAAATTAGAGAGAAATTATATAAATAGGAAGTTTGATGATTAAAGCATATCCTAAAGTTGGTTTCTGGAGGCAAAAAAAAATGAAAAAAATAGTTGTTGTAGGAATAGTAAGTTTGTTACTGATAGTATGCGGTGCACCGCTCAGTAGTGCCCAATGGTCATCTGATCCAACAGAAAACACGGCGATCGCCACGATAAACGGCGAACAAGCACTCCCAAAAATCGCTGTTGACGACGAAGGCAACTCGTACATATCATGGTTTTCCACTGAGACCGGGGTGTATAATGTCCGGTTGCAATATCTTGACCGTGATGGAAACATTCTGTGGCCTGAGAACGGAATCGTAGTAAGTGACGAACCACAGGACAGCTGGATAACCGATTATGATCTTGCAGTTGATCCCTCGGGTTATGCGGTCATCACCTTTATGGACATCCGCACAGGCCAAACAAATCCGGTTTGTTACCGGATATCACCTGATGGTGACATGATGTGGGGGGACACAGGCATCCTGCTTGCAGATGATACGAACTTTGATCCAAGCCCCAAAGTCGGTCTGACCGATGCGGGCAATAGCATTTTTGCCTGGCAAAGTTACCCGGATACTGGTAACTCTGAGGTACGACTGCAGAAAATCTCACCTGACGGTGAACTCCTCTGGGGCGACGGTATCATTCTCTCCGAAACCGGTGTCGATTACACCTCTCCGTATCTTCTCAAAGCAGAGGATGATTATATGTATCTCATCTGGCACACACAGACAGGCCCGTATTACGCCCCGGTGCGTGGACTGTATGTGCAAAAACTTGATGTTGATGGAGGCTTTCTCTGGCCATCGAGTGTTGAAATCTATGCACCAGTTTCTTCAGGCCCAGTCGTGAACCTTGAGATGTGTCGCGATGACGCAGGGGGGATTATCTTCGCATGGTACCGTTCTACTAGCCTTAGCGAGTTCCAGTGCTATGTTCAACACATAGAAGCTGATGGGTCGCTCAGCATGCCTGCTAACGGTGCGAAAGCATCTACTTCACTGAACCGCTTGCATATGTATCCCGCACCAGCGTTTCTGAGCCAAACACAAGAGATAGTTTTGTTTTTCAGCGAACAGGATTTAAACCAGGTTATGCGAGGAATGTATGCACAGAAATTCAACCTTCAAGGCGACCGGTTATGGGGTGAAGAAGGGATCCAATTGATAGCTCTCTCAAATAACGATTATGGGCTTTTTACTGCTGGTGGAAAGGACAATACCGCTATCTGCGTCTATCAGGCCGCCGATTTTGGGAATGCATATGATGCGAAAATCCAAGCAGTCATGCTTGATGATCAAGGAGAATTTGTCTGGCCAGACCATTTCATTAACCTCTGCAGCGTCCAAAGCCATAAGCTTCATAACGTGATGACCGACTATTACATGGGACAATGGGTAGCAGTCTGGGAGGACCTCCGTACCGATGGGGGAGATATCTATGCGCAGAACATCCAGGAGGATGGCAGCCTTGGTGTTGTGACCAACCAGCCACCGGTTGCTGATTTCACCTGGGAACCAGAAAACCCAACCCCGGATGAGAGTGTTTTGTTCACTGATCTTTCAACGGACCCAGTTGGCTATATCGTGAATTGGTCATGGGAGTTTGGTGATGACAGCAGCAGTTATGATCAGAACCCAACCCATCAATACAGCACCCCGGGAACATATACTGTTACCTTAACGGTGCAGGATAATGAGGGGCTGCAGGGTAGTGTCGCAAAAGATATCGAAGTCATAAACACCGGAACAACCCTGGAACTCACGATCGCTGGAGGTATTGGTGTCTCTACGGTCACGGAAAATGTCGGAGAGGTCGATGCCATAAACGTCACGACGTCTCTGTCCATCACGGGAGGTCTATTGAAGAAGATCAATATCACCAGAGATGGTCCGTTTGTGTCTCCCTTAAAACCTGGTGAGACACTGGAAGGAGGCGCCCTCCCACTAGGGATAGGACCACTCAGTGTTGAGGTGACCGTTCAGGCGGATAACGCAGCAACGGTGACAAAAACAGCAAAAGGATTCATCCTGTTTATCTTCGTGATCCTGAAATAACACACCTCTTTTCCTCTTTATTTTATCTTTTTTACCCCCAAACATTTAAATGTAATCACGGTATAATAATTCATTGAAAAAAAGAATGTGGGGGTAGTATGATTATGAGAAAAAACCTTGGAAGGAGTATCCTGGCTCTTGGAATTGTCCTGCTGTTTTGTGGAACAACCGTTGGTTCCAGTTCAATGCTCGTCCCACCAGACCCGGTACGCGTAGTGTCTCTGAGTGGGACGGTGTATGGTCTTCCTCTTGATGGCACCGGTGTAATACCTGTCGAGGACGCACAGGTGTTTCTGATCGGCGGTAAACTCATGGGAGGCATCACGTTTGCTCTTGAAAAGAGTGCTCCGACCAACCAAGAGGGATACTATTCGTTCTCTGATATCCCAGTTGGGATTTTTTTGATTCTTGCCAGGAAACCAGGGGAGTATATCGGTAGTTTTCGAATAGTGCGACTGACATCAGATGAGCCGACAAAGCAAAACCAGGATATCACCATGATTCGGATCGGGGGTGGAAACAGCAGCCAGATGACACGTCTGTCCGCAACGCACCTCTTTGCTCACAAGCAGCCCCTGAACATTTAAACAACAGGTGCTCTCAGTTTCAGGTAAGATACAAAAAAGGATGAATACTGAATTACTAGGTGCACTAGAAAGGAAAATATATCGGTTTTTTCAACAGATATCGCTGTTCCTCACCCTAACGATAGTTTTTTAAATCAAAGGGATGTGATAAAAAATAGATAGGGGCGGAAAGCAATGAAACGATATATGCTAGCACAGAAGGTTTTCGGGATATTCGAAGTTGTCGCACTCTAGTCCATACCTAGGTGAGTTTCAGATGCAGCGTATCAAACAAGGATATATTTTTAAGGAATAAGCCGTTACAAACTACCAAAACTAAACCACGGCTATGAAAAAAAAAATCTTACTTCCTGGAGTCCTTGCTATTTTTCTGTGTGTCGGATTGAGCGGTTGTAATTATATCAGTGATCTGTTCCTTTCTGATGATGATAAACTGATTGGGACCTGGGAGAACGACGGCTCCTGGTTTGAATTGCCTGCAAAGATTTCGTTTTCAATAAACAAGACGTTAGAAATCAATATTGGATTCGGGGGGATTGGTATTTTCAGTGAAGGGACATGGGATATGCAAGAGGGGATTCTCTCAATAGAGATTGAAGATGTCCTCCCACTAGCGAATTATCGATACCAATTTACAGAGGAAAACAAAAAACTTACCATTACAGAAACCATTACCGATAAATCGTTCATCTTGACAAAGCAGTAATCGACACTTTTTTTTTAAACCGGAGTCTTAGAAAAAAAAGGATAAATCCCCTCTGAATACTATTTCATAACGACGGAGGACCAGAGACGGAAAAAAGGACACTAAAATTATCAATAATGGTGTATATGGCACTCTTGGTAGGTGCCCTTGTAGATCTGGCTTTATCATATAATTATTTTTTATCTAATCCCGAGGTGTTTCTTCGCTCCGAAGCAAACACCGAATTTATCACTTTCTTAGCACAAGGAGCATTCCCGATGCATAATTTTTTGAAATTCATGTTCGCTTTCCCTCTGCTGCTCTTTATCCTGAGCTGGTTTGATGTCCTGCATGACAACCTCGCCAGCACAGCACTGTTCTATGTTGAGCGTTGTGGGAGGTTTTTCACGGTCGCCATCCCCGGTATATTCTGTATCTCCTATAGCATTTCTGGAATGACCTGGTATACGAATGCCGAGATTCTCTATGAAATCCTGTCTTTTCTTCAAACCATGACCCAGGGATTCATCCTGCTTGTGTTCGCCTTGCTTTTCCTTCTTACCTTCTTTCTTTTTTGCGACCAACAAAAGACTCTCTGAACTTTTTAAAAACGTTTGAATCTGATGGGAGAAGATCGTTCTCTGTCACCCCGGTCAGATAGGTATTGTCATTTTGACATTTTACCAGATAAGTTTTATGTAGTATCAGGGAAGAAGGTACTAGTGGGTCAAAGGAGATAAACAAGTATGAAAAAACAGGTCATAGGTGTCTGTGCGTTGGTTGTCATGCTTATAGTGGGACTTACCGGATGTACCTCACAGAATACATCATCTGACCAGTCAGATGTTCAATCAAATCCACCGACAACAGAATCGGTAGGGGAGATCCTTTCAAAAGCTGACTCGATAGGGTCAATGTATTATGAGATTTCCATGTCAATAACCATGCCTGAGTACGGAACCCAGACCGCGCTTATGAAGATATGGCAGAAGAAGCCGTACCTGAAGGAACAAATAACCAGTGCCGCAGGGGGTATGACGACCTCGATAGCAGTCATCCAACGTCCTGATGGAACCTATGTCTATGATACCACACAAGGAAAATACGTTTTGACGGAAGAGGTGCCTTCATATGTGACAGCACTTCAATACTTCGATAGTGCGATGATGAAAGACCTTCTCAATAACCAGAGCTTCACCGAGTTCAAGGCAGAGTTCATCGATGGGAAAAAAGCAACGGTTCTGCAATACACGCTACCGTTGCAAGGGGAGAACCTCATGACGATAAAACTATGGATCTGGAACGAAAAAGGGGTGCCTTTGAAAGCATATATGGACATGACTATGGAAGAAATGACGATGACGATGGATTTTGTTTTCGGTAACTATTCCTTCTCCGATATCCCGGACAGTACGTTTAACGTAAACTGACACTAGGGCAATCCAGTACTCATTGAGAGGACACAGGCGTATCATCGTGGACAGGAGTCCTTTTTCGTTCGCGTAGGATTATCTAGAGGAAAAAAGGGGAGTCTGGGAGAAAGGAGGATAAAGAAGAGAAGGATTCACGTAACAAAATCTCTACATTATCGACAGACGACTCCCCACGTGGCATATTGTTTGTTATTGTCTAAAAAACATCGGGTATGTTTTACGTCTAAATTTCGAGTTTCTTGGTATATTTTTTTCGATTCGTTCAAAAAAGTAAAATCTATGATTCTTCGTAGAATTGTAGAATTTTTAGATGAAAAAAGTAATCACTTCGAAAGTAAAAGATTTTTTTTTTTTATTTTTTTTCTTTTAAAACAAGGAACCCATAGGTGATATTTCCGCAACGAGGGCAACACAGCACCTCATCCCGGAACTCGGTGTTCGGATCGATTTTTCCAGATTCTTCAAAATTATTATCACACCATCTACATATATATGTCATTTTTCTCTCCTCACGAAAAGAAATCGCAAGGTTTGTTTTATATTTTTTGTTTATCATCACCACTTTTGCTCAAATCCAGGGACATTTCCTTAAATTCCTGATCTGAAATGATAAAAGAAGAAATAACGACCCGATACCCTTATAAAAAAATTCTATTTATGAGATTGAGACGTATTGAATAAGACGTTTTCGTCATTGAACCATGATCATCAACGGTATCCTTAGAGGTTCAAGAGCTGACGATAGGAAGGATACCAGAAGGCGGTTCTTTCATGGAAGAAAAGATAGCGGTTCGGGTCATTACAAAATACCTAAAAAAAGGGAATATGGCGCGTTGTTTACGAGACATCCTGCCATCCGCGGGGCTATCAAAACACCAACGGGAGGAAATCGCGGACATCATCCATGATGTGGTCCGGTGGAAACGACTCTATGAACATATCATGGACATTCGGGGGTTATCCGCATCGGCAGAGACCTATCTCAAACTAGCAAGGGATGGAGCACAAGCAGATGCAGCCTCCTATCCCTTTGAATATCGGTATTCCTGTTCCCCCTATGTCGCCGGTATCCTGCAAGACCATGCAGAATGGGCAGACTTCCTCAACGAGACACCACCGACCACCCTCTGCGTCAATTTCAACACAACAACCACAGAGAATGCGATGACTATGCTGCAAAAGGAATCATTATCTGTTGAACGCTCGGTTCTCCCCACCGCTTTACATACTACCTCTCTTGGGAAATACTCTACAGTCGTCGAACAACACTATGCCCATGTGCAAGATGAAACCAGTCAACTGGTGTCCCATCTCACCGCATCGTTAGGAGAAAGCCTGTTTGATTATTGCGCAGGGAATGGTGGGAAAAGCATCGCGATTGCTTCTCTGACACACAACAAAAAAAAACTGTATGCCTATGAGAAGAACGAATCGAAGCGAGCGATTCTTCGACGACGATGTGATGAGTATAACGCAAATGTCATCATTGAAGAAACACCCACAGAAAAACAATTTGATGTCATCTTGGTCGACGCTCCTTGTACTGGCCTAGGAGCGGCACGCAGGAACCCTGAGGCAAAATACATCCAAGGCGCAGGGGACCTCCCCAAGACACAGCTCTTAATACTAAAGCAAGCAGCAGTACAGCTCAAAGAAGGAGGGATGCTTCTGTATGCGGTCTGCACGGTCACCCCGGAGGAGACGACACAGGTAGTTGAGACATTCCTCTCAGATGGTGCCTTTAAGGTAGGCTGGTTTTCCCATCAGCCCTTTGAAAAGTTCCTCATGAAGGGTAACCAGGGAGCATTTACCTCGCTGCCTCGGGGAGATCTGTTTTTCCTCTCAGTTCTTCAGAAGGAACCTCTATAAAAGAAAACAGCGAGGAAGGAGGGGAAAAAATATGAAGAAGAAACATGAGAACACTATTTTCCCTTCCTCACCACATAGCTCTTTCTTTCTTGGGGTATATAAACCTATGGTGACAGAATGTCAAAATGTTGTTTTCTCATGGGTTGTTACATCTTATACATAACCAATCCCGATAGCATCTTTGGGAGGAAATAGGTGGATTTCTGTGGCATATGCTCACCAGCATCCGCGATCGCCTTGAGCTGATCGATCTTTGTGGCGTTTATCAGGAATGATAGATCGTATTTGCCTTCATCGACATATTGTATGGCTTCGGCATCTACTCTGGTGTATTTCACGTGATCTTCAAGGTTTTTCTCGTCAATCCCGAAGAACTCCTCCAGGATGAATTTATGCAGAATCGAAACATCAAGATTCCTCCATGTTTTCGAATGATCGCCTGCTCGAGCGTCCATCACCTGCTCATCCTTCAATGTGAGGATATAGTAGGCTCCTTTTGTGTATAAAGCAAACTTATGCTGCTTGGTCGTTTCGATAGCATCCATGATTGATTTGCCGAGCTTCGGATACTCTTTCTTCGTTGTATCAATGAGTTTTTTTTCGACAGTACAATATCTTTGAAGTTTTTTGCATACTTCGTCAACATTGACGTTTGGCAGGGTGATGAGTCGATGGGTGGGCAGAATCGAAAGACCTTCATCAAACATATTACAGAGGACGACCATGATATAATTGAACGGTGCATCAGGGTCTGTATTACCGGTCTGCTGTCGTTTCTCCATTGCATAGTTCACCGAGGTCTGATACCGGTGGTGTCCGTCTGCGATAAAAAGGATTTTCTTAGCCAGGGTATCAACCACTGACTGAACGACATCTGGGTCATCCAAGCACCAGAGTTGATGGGTAAACCCATCATATCCTTTGACCTTGATGAGGGGTTCTTCAAGTGAAGCATCCATTGTTTTTCTGATGCTGTCGTTTTCATCCATATACATCAGCTGGATCGGTTCAAGATTCGCATAGCAGGCGCGCATCAGGTTTAAGCGGTCAGCCTTTGGTTTTGCCAGGGTTTTTTCATGAGCCTTTACTGTTTTATACTCAGGGTCAAGCTTTAAAAGGACAAAAAAACCGTTCATCTGTTTTTTCTCTTTTTTGACCTTGTATTCGACTTTGTAGGGGTAAACCGCTGGAGCGTCTGATGGGACCAGTATCCCTTGTCGTTGCCAGGTATCAAATAATTGTTTTGCTCGTGTATAGCGGTTGTTCGTATCTGAGTCATCCGGGAGGATTTTGCCTAGTATGAGTTTGACGAAATTGTAGTCGTTCTTTTTATAAAGCTCGTCTTGCATGTGTTCTGATATGATGTCATAGGGCGGGGACATGACGTCGTCTAATTTTTTTATTTTTTCTTTGTTGTAGATCATTCCTTTGAATGGTGCGATTTCAACCATACGAATTTTGCCTCCTACGTTGGTGTGATTCCGGTATCTGTTTGGTGATTAAATATGTTATGAAAAGTCATAATCGGAATTACGATTTTTCCCATTGAATGGTCTCTTTTGATAACTGTTGTTATATCTATTATAATATATAATTAGTAGAAACATTTAAATGAGAAGGAAGAATTACTTAAATAATAAAAAGAGTATTTGAAGGAGGAACCATTATGAAAAACGGATTAAAGGCAAAAATCTTGATAATAGGAATAGCACTCATGTGTATCGGAACAGGTGCTGTCTCAGCCGTCAATATCGAATCATCCCAAAATACTGAACCATTGAACCGAGGATGGTTATATGTCGGCGGGGCCGGTCCTGGAAATTACACAACGATTCAAGCAGCTATCAACAATGCGACCAGCGGCGACACTATCTTTGTGTACGCAGGGACCTACAACGAGAATGTTGACACCAAATTAAAGAAACTCACCCTCATCGGAGAAGACCGCGATACGACGATCATTCAAGGACAAACAACCAACCCTGTCGTTCGAATCGGGACAAGTGACACGTCGATTGAGGGATTCACCATGATAGGGTCATCGGTAGAAATAATCGTGCTTGTTACCTCGTTAAGTGAGAATGTCTTTATAGAAAACAATGTGATAAAAAACGGGATTCAAGGCATCTCGTTGGCTGTGACCACCAGCAGAGTCACCATCACCGGCAATACCGTCACCGATAACGTCTACATCGGTATTCAGGTGCAAACATCCACCTATGATGTTATCCAGGGAAATATCATCGCCGATAATGGGAAACAAGGGATAGACCTCTCTCTTAATAGCAACCATAATTCAATCCTGAATAATACAATCACAGGGAATGGTGAGGAAGGTATTGCCATAAGTGGGCTTGCCAGCACTGAAAACACCATCGAAGGCAATGTAATCTCTGATAACAAAATCGGTATCAGGTTCACGACTGGCGCTGGTTCAAACGAGATTTTCAGCAACAGTATTGAGAATAGCGCCATGGAAGGCCTCCTGCTTTCATCAAGCAACGAAAACACCATTGAAATGAATAATTTCATTGACAATAAAAGACAAGCGACCTTTAAGATCTCAAATAGGAACATCTGGGATTCGAACTACTGGAGTAACTGGATTGGGGTGAAGTTCGCCGCACCGTTTTTCAAGAATTTCCCCAAGGTCATCTTTGGTGGCGTGCGGATGAACTTTGACAAGAACCCGCAATTAGAACCCTACAACATCACCGGGGCCCTCTAGGGCTCTTCCTTTCTTTCTTTTTTTTGATTCCTTTTTTTGACAATACGAAGACGGTGACGTTTTCGCCGATATGATTATATCACGATACGTGTTTTTGGTTTTCCGACGTGGTTTTTACACCTGTACGAGGAGAACAGATGAAATGAAATACAGAGATGTCCTGACAGCATTCCTTGTCATTGGTTTTTTTCTTTCCCTTGCTTACAGCCTAGGGGTCGCCCAATCACCCTGGTGGTTGATCCTTCCGATCCTCTTTGGGATCGGCCTTGTGTGGGCGCTGTATTACCTCTGGTTGACCTAACGCACTCTTATTTTGGTCTTTCCGAGGGAAACGTTTATAGAACATTTTATATTCAGCACCACCAATGAAGGCTGAGACACTTAACCAAGCAGAGCACCTCCTGCAACAGTATGTTCTCTGTGACTCCTGCCTTGGACGCTTGTTCAGAGGAGAAATCATACAAGGCAGCAACGCGCAGAAAGGCCAATCCATCAGAGGACAGCTGCATCAGAGAAAGGCCCCAGGTCCTGTTGAGTGTTGGTTATGTGAAGGCCTCATCGATGAAATCCCTCATTTTACAGAACTCATAACAGAGACGTTGAAAGACTATGAGTTCGAAACCTTCCTTATCGGTTCTAAAATAGACGAAGAGCTTCAAGAAAGAGAACACCAGCTCTGGACAATCCTTAACCTAGCAGATGCTGAGCCTATCAAAATGGAGATCAACCGGGAGATAGGAAAAATCCTGGAACCACAACTCGGCAAGACCGTCGATATTCCAAACCCAGATATCATGGTGATACTTGACACCGCCTATGATGTCGTCACTCTGCAGATTAGCTCGTTGTTCATCTACGGGCGGTATAAAAAACTCCAGAGAGGCATCCCTCAGACGAAATGGCCCTGTCAGGTCTGCCTTGGCAAAGGATGTAAGAAATGCAACTACACCGGGAAGCTGTATGAGGTGACCGTCGAAGAACTCATCGCAACGAAAGCATTAGAGCTGACCAAAGGAACCGATGAATCCTTCCATGGGAGTGGACGGGAGGACATCGATGCACTCATGCTGGGATCAGGCAGACCGTTCATCCTCGAAATCAAGAATCCTATGAAAAGGACCATAGACCTTGGGGTGCTGGAACAAGAGACAAATAAGGAAACAAAAGACAAAGTCGAAATCTGCCACTTACGGTTCTCCAACAGGGATGAGATTGCTCGTATCAAAGCTGCTGAGTTCCGAAAGACCTATCGTGTCACCCTGGAGGCTGAGAAACCGTTGAATAAAGAAAAACTTATAAAGGTGGCTCAGGCATTACAGGGTAAACTCATAAAGCAGTTGACACCAACTCGAGTAGCCCATCGTCGGGCCAACAAGGTTAGAGAACGAATCATCTACAACTGCACCATTGAATCGGTAGAGGGCATCATAGCCAGATTAACTCTTGAGACCGAATCAGGCACCTACATAAAAGAGTTCATCTCCGGCGACGATCAGAAAACCCAGCCGAACTTCAGTGAGCTCATAGGCATTCCCTGCAAGGTAAAAGAACTCGATGTAATCGATGTCAAGGGGGAATAACAAGATATGGTGAAACGATCAAAAGGAACACGAAGTAAAAGCAGATACATCATGAGAAAAAAACCACGGACCCGTGGTGTTTCCTCTTCAACAAAAGCATTACAACAATTTGAGATAGGCGCAAACGTCAGTATCAAAATAGACTCAGCGGTGCATAAAGGCATGCCTCATCATCGCTTCCAGGGATACACCGGGAAAATCGAAGGTATGCAAGGGGACGCCTATTTAGTTGGTGTGACGGTGGGCAACAAACATAAAACGCTCGTTGTGCTACCAGAACATTTGGGGAGAGTACAGTAGATGGAACCCTCAACAGAGCAAACCGGGAAAATCATCTCATTAGCGGAAGCAAAAAACATCCTTAAAAAAATAAGCAAAGAACGAAAAGAGCTGAACTACGAACAGAAAATAGCCCTGGAACATGCAGAAAAATTTGCGATACTCTCTGCGAAACAGACAAAGGATTTGATTACCGAGTTAAAAAAACTTGATCATGTCGAGGAAATACAAGCATATAAAATCGCAGACATTCTCCCCAAAACAGAGGATGACCTCAAAGCAATATTCGCAAAAGAACGATACACTCCAAATGATAAGGAGATTAAAAATATATTAGAAGTGGTGAAAAAACACTCTGTGGAATAGTGGTGGGGGTAGGAAAACGTGGAAGATTATGTCTATGTCCTGGATTATTTGGCAAAAGGACGCGGGGATCTCCCTGCTTTTAAAAGAAATCCAGTCGTGTATGGCATCGGGGAAAATCAATATACCTTTCTTGAATTGATACCAAAACGGGATGCGACATTCACCACCGGGGAACGCATCTATGTCGGGAAAGACCCCGCACTCCGGACCAAGATTGAGAAGATAAAGGGTCGTATTAATTTTGAGGATCTCACCTCTACTGCCCATGGCGAGCTTCCCTACGTCTTGCTTGATATCGTCCATAACAACGAGGAACGATACGTCAAATTCTTCAACGAGGCAGCCGCGATTTCAACACGGTTCCATGTCCTTGAGCTGTTACCCGGTCTTGGGAAAAAAATGATGCTGGAGATCCTAGATGAACGCAAGAAAAAACCGTTTACCACTTTTAAGGAGATGCAGGAGCGTATTGATTTCCTGCGGTCCCCTGATAAACTCATCTCCAAACGCATCGAACTGGAATTAAGCGATCCGAGCCAGAAGTACCGTATCTTCACCCGTCTGCCCATGTCCCGGGACCATCAATACTGAGAGAATGGTACGACAACGGTACGGACAGCATTTTCTTATTGATCTCTCTGTTGCGACTCGGGAGGTCGCCTATGCGCAGATCACAAAAAATGATGTGGTCCTTGAGATCGGGCCAGGCAAAGGAGTCATCACCCAGCTCTTGGCCAGAAAAGCAAAACAGGTCATTGTCATTGAGATTGACCCGCGACTTGTCACGCAGCTCCAGACAACGCTTCCTGAGAACGTCACCCTCATCCAGGGGGACGCGGTGCAACTCGATTTTCAAGCATTGCCACGATTCACCAAAATCGTCTCCAACCTCCCCTATCAAATCTCCTCCCCGATCACCTTTAAATTTCTGTCTTGCTCCTTTTCAAAGGCAGTCCTAATCTATCAGAAGGATTTCGCAGAACGTCTCGTCGCAACCCCAGGGACAAAACAGTATTCACGTCTCACGGTCGGCGTCTCCTATAAAGCACGGTGCCGTCTGTTAGAAGACATCCCCAAGAGCTGTTTTTCCCCACCCCCAGAGGTAGAATCCTCCATTGTTGAACTCATCCCGTATAAAACACCACGGTTCCCGGTTGATGACGAACCGTTTTTCTTTGAACTGACCAAACAACTCTTCGCCCATAGACGAAAAAAGATACGTACGACCATCAAAGCATACTATGGTGAGGTTCAGCAACTCCCGTACCTGGACCTGCGGGTGGAACAACTTTCCCCTGAGCAAATCGGGGAACTCAGCAACAGGATATATCAGATGCGTGTAAAACCATCGATGCTCTAAGAGAAACCACTGATTGTGAGAACACAAAGATTTTTTTTACAGAAACTGGGAGAGGATGTTCTGGTGAATCCAACTAAAGACACCGATGAAATCCAGAGCGATGACTAAGACAAAGAATAAGATAAAAAACAACAACACTTTCAACGTGAACCGGATGAACTGCCATACCAGGAGTAGAACGATGACGAATACAAGGAAAACCGCCCATAAAGGAATCGAAAGGGAAAGGAACTCCATACCACCAGAACAAAGAAACACCTGAACTCATTTAAACATTTGGAAAAATGAATAACCAATCACGGTAGAAACAATTAAAAAATCATATGCCATGAGAACAAAGGACCACAATGATGACACACTATCTCACACTAAGTGCTGCAACATGCTGAGAAATGGGCGAGCTGAGTGGTCATTGCATTTTCTTTTCCCCAAACATACAAAAACTCTGTTTCCATGTCACTACTGTGTATATCACTCATGACTTTGTGAAACAAAATGCTGTCGAACTCCGGGAGTACCAACGGAATATCGCATCCTCCGCGGCAAACGCAAGCACGCTTGTGGTGCTTCCAACAGGCATGGGAAAAACAATTATCGCGTTACTTGTGATCGCAAAAGAGCTTGCAAAAGGAAAAAACATCTTATTTCTCTCTCCAACAAAACCACTGGTCAATCAACATGCACAGTCCTTAAGCGAACTCCTTGACCTGGAAGACGCTGTTGCTGTCTTTACCGGGGAAATCCCCCCGGAGAAACGAGTGATGCTTTGGGACAGCAAACGGATCATCGTCTCCACCCCTCAGGTGATCGAAAATGACCTTATCGCGCAACGATACGACCTCTCAAAAATAAGCCGCATCATCTTTGATGAAGCACATCGCGCCACAGGCAATTATTCCTATGTGTTCATCGCAGAGATGTTTAAAAAACAACAACCGGAGCGACGTTGTCTTGGCATGACCGCTTCTCCCGGGGATAATCTTTCTGAGATTCTTGAGGTCTGTAAAAACCTTGAGATCACAAACATTGAGATACGGACAAAGATAGATCCTGATGTTCGACCCTATGTCCATGACCTTGATATCAAATGGAAGGAAATCCCACTCCCCTCCGAGTTCAGCTACACCCTGCAGCTCCTGCGAAAAGCACTTTCAGAACGATTAAAGATGTTAAAGGACCTTGAGGTCCTTGATACAGCGTCATTATCTCTTATAAACCGGAAAAAACTCCTCGAAGTCCAGGAGAAAATACAATCAGAGCTTCGTTCAAGTCCCCAGCCATCACAAGCCCTTTATAAGGCAGCATCCGCGCAGAACGCGGCTATTAAACTTGTTCATGCGATTGAGCTTCTTCAAACCCAAGGCGTCAACGCGCTGAGCAGCTATATGATGCGCATCGCAACTGAGGCTAGCTCCAAAGGTGGTAGTAAAGCATCACGCGATATCATGACCGATCCAAACGTCCTGGAGGCTCTCGCGTATATCAAATCCCTGAGAATCGAGCATCCGAAGATCCAAGAAATCGTCACTATCGTCAAAGATCAACTTGCTCAGAAGAAGGACTCAAAGATCATCGTGTTTACCCATTACAGGGACACGTCGTCCTATGTGCTCAAACAACTCGAATTAATCCCTTTTGCTCGTCCGGTTCGATTCATCGGCCAGGCAGCCAAGATCAGTGATAAGGGTTTGACACAAAAGCAACAAATCGAAATCATTAAACGATTTAAGAACGATGAATACAATGTACTCATAGCCACCTCAGTTGCTGAGGAGGGTCTTGATATCCCTTCGACTGACCTTGTCGTCTTCTATGAACCTGTACCCTCTGAGATTCGGACCATCCAGCGGAAGGGAAGAACCGCACGACAGATGGCAGGGAAAGTCATTATCCTGATTGCAAAGGGAACGCCTGATGAGGCATATTACTGGTCAAGCAGGCAGAAAGAACGCCGGATGCATAAGGAACTTGAGGTCCTCAGAACAGCGCTTCGGAAAAAAATCCAGGACCCTGCATCGGTGTACCGAAACGTCCTGGGCCAAGAGAACCAGAAGAAACTTGAAGAGTATTCGAAAAAAAGTACCGTGAAGATCATCGTCGATCATCGAGAGTCGCGCTCCCCGGTTATGCGATTCCTCACCCAGAAGGACGTCCTTGTCGAACCCCAGCAGCTAGACGTGGGAGACTATATCATCTCCTCCAGAATCGGGGTTGAACGAAAAACCGTCGATGATTTCCTCAATTCATTGATCGAAGGAAAACTCTTCGTCCAGATAAAGAACCTACGAGCGACCTACTCACGGCCGTTATTGCTCATCGAAGGAGACGGGTTGTTGACGAAACGGAACATCAGCCATAATGCCATCTTCGGCAGCTTCACCGCCATCATGGTTGACTTCGGCATCCCTATCATCACCACCCATACCCCTCAAGAAACCGCTGATTTCTTAGCAATCATGGCACAACGAGAACAAAAAGAGGGGGACAGAGCTGTCGCAATTCGAGGGGAAAAAACAGCACGCAGCATCTCTGAACAACAGCAATTCCTCGTTGAAGGCCTCCCGAACGTCTCAGCAGTGCTTGCTCAGCGGTTACTGCAGCATTTCGGAAGCATCCGAGCCTTGGCAAATGCAACAGAAGAAGAGCTCTGCCAGATTCCTGGTATCGGGAAGAACATCGCAACAGATATCCTTAAGATACTCAACGCAGAGTATCT
>CAYXPY010000038.1:0-21006 GCA_964467345.1 uncultured Thermoplasmatales archaeon
GGGGGGTGATCCTCACTTGTGGTGACTTCCTCAGGTCCAATACTATAAAAGCTTGTCGGGTTGTTTTGGTTGTTATAACAGGTGGTGATCCAACTACTGCTTCTCGCGAGTGTTGAAAATCGGATTTCATCTATTGTTCCATAGAATTGTCGTGTGCCGCTTGACGAATCACCAAGATACATTGCTTGAGCAGGCCACAGAGGAGGAGAACAGAGTTTACTCCTTGAGACTCCATTGACATAGAGTTTTGCAGTCGACCCATCATAGGTTAACACGACATGATGCCAGGTGTTCAACGTAATCGTCTTTCCATCGCTGACACCATTAATATAATACTGCAGATAGTTCCCACCGGTTATCTGGATAAACACCCCTTGCGAGGAGCCAGATCGCTGAGAGATGAAATACCGTGCACCGTTCTGTGCATAAATCCATGCCTCCATCGTGAACTGATTCTCAGTTGTATAGACTCGCGGTAAGGTGAGATGGTCACCTGTTGAATCAAAAAGCACTGCACCAGTGATTTTCCCCGGGGCATTTTGACTAGGAGACCCAACGACGAGGCCATCATTGTGATGAGCTGTGGAATCAAGTGCATTACCAGATGGCTCTTCCAAGTGATGAACAGCAAGATAACTGGCATCCCAGGTCGCCTCTCTATTTTGTTGATCGTCTGAGGCGGGATTGCCATAATAGATATAGAGGATGGTGTCTTGTATGGAACTCAGGAGAGGGATGTTTACCCAAGCGGTAAGTTCACCGGTGTTACTTCTGTATGATTCTATTTCATGATTGAGTTTTATCCCGTTCGTATCAGTAAAGACGATGTCATATCCGGTAGGTTGTGCATGTTCTTTTAAAGCGAGGTCTGTTGTCTTGATCAACAGGGGAAAGTTCGCGATTGTGGATGGTACTTGTGTATGATCAAGGATGATTTCTTTGCGGTAATTCCAGTTGAGGTTCCACCATACTGGGGGGTCTGGCTCTTGACTTAAGTCTGTAATCATAAAATATTTCATACCGCTTTTTAAAGGTAAAAAAGCATCGTCTGAGACGATTCCGATGTATTCCCCTGTTTGGTCATAGACGCTCCAGACTCGTTGGTTGGTTTGATCAGGGTTTGTGAAGAGAACGGTATGATTAAACTGACAATCCGTCAAGTCGATGGTGTAATTCTCATCATTGTTTTTTTCCACGGTGAAGTTGTTTCTATCGACTTTGTAGTAAATCGCCTGGGAGTGGTTGATATTGATGTAGGTGTGTGCCTGGTAGACCCAATCGATAAATTGTTGCCATTTTGTGAGATTCTCTGTTGCTCTTGGTTCTGTGCCATTTAAGAACAATGGATGGCCTCTAATCCCCACAATCTCTTTATTCTGAGAATACGAGGTGAATCGTTGTTGTGCTTCCTGGACGGTTTTACAGGGATAGCCATACGTGCATCCGAAATAGGGATCGAAGAATAAACCAATGTATTCAACAGCTGGTTCTATGTGATTGGGAAACAGTTCCTCTGAGTTGATGGTAAAATATTCAGCATAGACTGTCCAGTATTTTTCACTGAATTTTTTGAGTGCTAAACTGATGTTATAGTTGCCATCGTAGTTATGGCCAAGCCAAAACTTTGGTTTAATGTTATAGTTATTGTACCAGTTCCAAAGCGTATAGTTGATTATTTGGTATGCATAACTTAGGGTGGCATGATTAAGGTCTTCAGAATGGTTCCACCCGTGACATTCTGGTTCGATATAGCTTCTGCTGAAAAACTCTAAGCTTTTGTTGACGTAGGCTTGTGAAAATCTTGAGCTGTACACAGAAAATTCATCGACAACCGAATAATTTCTGATTTGATTTCCAAACTTTTGTCCAATCCAGCTTGGGATGAATGGGGCCATGATGCCAACCGTTCCACCGTAGGTATGTATCTGTTGTGAAAGACCGTCGTATCCTTTGTGTGGTGGACAGTGGTCTTCGTTTATCCAGTAATCATCAAAGGTCCATAGTATTTTTTTAGTTGTAAAATATTTTCGTATCGGGCTTTGAAGGCTATCTGGTTGTATTATTTCACCGTCTGCCAATGGGAGAAAATCTCTAGTAATTGCCTTTTCATAGATTGGTGTTGCTGTAATCGCAGTGTGTTGAAAATTCGTTCGAAGAGTTGGTTCGAAAATCGGAATCAGCATGAGTGTTATGATAAAAAAGGCTATCAGCAGTTTTGTACTCCGTCTCCACCGATTAAGTTTCTTTTTATAAATGTAAAATTTGGACATCTAACTCCCCTGTTTCTGTTTTTCAATATTCATTTTTTTTTTAAATAACTTTTGTATACTATTTATCTCTTATTTTTTAATATAAATATAAGTATATAAAAGTATTGTAGTTTTATCAGAATGTCAATAAGGAAAAAAAAGAAAAAAAGGTAATTATTACCAATCGTAACGATAGCGCCTTTCAAAGATGCATGTGAATGACTATTTTGAAGGGTGCGGAGTTGTGGGTATCTATATTTTCCGTTTCTTCCTCCAAAGAAGCATCGATAGCAGCACTGCTGAAAGGATGAGTGCTATTTCAAAACCAGGGGTTGGTTGCTGTGCTGGTTGTTCTGCTTCGATGGTAATCAGTATTTCTGCTGAGGATTCTGTTTGATTATCACTCACTTTCACGGTTACTGCATACTGCCCAGGGATTGTCCAGAGGTGACTGAAAGAAACCGGGGTCCCACTCGCGACGAATCCGCTTATATTCATATACGTAACCTCGGAAGGTACATCCTCCCAGATAAATGTATACTGGATGGTGTCATTATCCTCATCGGTTGAGACGGCTGAGAAGTTAATGATGGTGTTTACCGTTCCGTTGATAGGTCCAGTGATGAGTGGTTCGGTGGGTGGTCTGTTTGGTTGTGTGATGACACAGGTTGTTCTGGTTGTATTTATCGCTCCTTTATTATCCGTGACTCTGAGTGTTACGTTATAAGTCCCAATGTTCGCGTAACTATGGGTCACTGTTTTTCCAGTGCCATTGGAACTGTCGCCAAACGTCCAGTACCATTCGGTGATATTGCCATCAGGATCAGAGCTTAATGACCCATCAAAGAGGACTGCGGAATTCACATACCCTTCATAGGGTGACCCTGCGGACACATTTGCGAGTGGTTTTTGGTTTTGTGGTTCGGGTGTATACCCTCCTCCACCACCGCCACCGCCACCACCGCTTTGCTCTTTAACGGTGGTAAAATGCCATAGTGGACCTTCTGTTGTTTGGTTATTGGAATCCTGTGCAATGATCCTCCAGTAGTACACTGTATTATAAGCCAGTGTTCCCGGGTCATAGCTTGGGCTAGCGATGTCATCAGCAACTTGAGGAGGAGTGCTAGAAGTGCCAAAATACACATCATAGGTCACCGTGTCATCAGGGTCAACATCACCACCGGTCCAATGTAAATCAGCAGTTCGAGCGATATTGAGTGAATTGTTTTTCGGGCTGGGATTGCTTGGTGTATTTGGTGGTGGATTACCAGACATGACAAATGTCTGGGTGGGTGATCTGATGCCATTCCCATATGTGTCTCTTGCCCAGATGTAGTATTGGTATGTTCCCATCTGTGAATAGGTATCGTTAATGAAGTAGTGTTCCCCTTGTGCGGTAGTAGCGTTGATGTATATTTGATCAATATAAACCGTATTTTCGTCTCGTAATGCATCGCATTCGAACCGGATTTTCATATTGGTTGGGAAGGTGTATTTTGATTCATTAATCCAAGTAATAGCATGATAGAACGTGTCGTTTTCAAAAGGTTTATCTGTTGGTCGATAGCCTTGTGCACCTGGTTTGATGTAATTATCCACGATACGCCAATGCTGGCCATCGTAGAATTTCACCCAGAAATTCGTCAGATTCGACATCCCATGGGCGATGAACCAGAAATCGACTCTGATCTTGGTGTATCGCGGGGTATGTACATCGATAGGGTTGGTAAGGTAGAACGATGAATCCAGACCTAGGAAATTTTGTATTTTTATTGCCCGTGTACCCTGATATGCATAGGGGGCACCACCAGTATACCGGAAACAAGCGTCTCCTCCGTCTGTATAACTGCCCCACCCGGATTCAAAATCATCATAGCATAGAACAGTCCATGCAGGATTTCCACCTAACGCTGTCCGGTTATCTATGCTTCCATCGGGGTATCGGATATTTATCTTAACAGTACTAACTGTTGTCCCATCGGTCACATTGCTTGAAATATTCACAGGATTTCCTGGTAGAACAGCAGAGGGTGTTGCCGTAACATCTGAAATTTGAGGCGGCGCCTGTGTCGTGAAGCAATAGGTTTCTGTTGTGACCATATTGTCCCCGTCGGGGTCAACTGCTGTCACACGCCAGTAATATGTTTTATTTTTCTCATTCATGGTTGTCGTTGAAATGTTATACCAGCCGTTGCCTTTATCATTTTCAGAGTAAAGATCAACCCATGACCCTGATGCATTCGTACTAATGGTGATATCCATACGGTCGTAATGATAATCAATGATCCGAGCTCGCAACATTGGATTAAGCGAGACATCGCAGGCCTCATCAGCAGGAATAACAGTTTTAATAATAGGTTGAGGTGCGCCTGGTGGAGGGATGTAAATTCCCACACCGGTGCGTCGTTCGCTATAGAGTTGGACATTTGATCTCACTCGAGTGGTCGGCGCGTATGCTGATGTATCGATGCATTGTAACTGGCCGTCTCCGGAAAGGACTATGATCTCGTTTTGCCAGTCATTGTCGATATCCTGGACAAGTGGTGTATCATGACCATAACAAGTAGGAATAGTCTCAATCAGGACTCCATAGGGATCGTATATCTTTGCGCCTCTTGAGAAGCTGATGATTTCGAGCTGTTCGTCTCCGATGACATTAGCCATTTTTGGAGGTTCAGAAGCATTTCCCATTTGGATATAGCTATCCCATTCTCCGAGGTCCCACATTCGTGCTGGACCTTCGCTTGCCACTATCATCTCTATCTTCCCGTCATTGTCAATATCATAGAGTGGGAATGGAGAGTGCGGGTTCAGACCGGAGATACGGTCTTGGAAATACCCTGGCATTTTATCCCATGTGGCTCCATCAACAACATAAACACCACCACCATTCTGTTGCAAGGAGACTGCATCAAGAACACCATCGTTATTGACATCAATAAGTTCAAGGGGATGACTACTGGCGGTGACCGCATCCTGATACCAGAGGAGGTCTAAGGTCTCTGCATCGTAACACATCATTCCTAAATTAAGTTGACCTAAACTAATAGGAACTCGAACCCACGTTTGATTTTCCTCATCCCATACCCGTTCATAACTGTCGTAGTTTGCTTTCCGTTCATTGACATAGATTTCCAGTTTTCCATCATTATCTGCATCAGCGGCTGTTATCCCACCCCAACAGGGTCGATAGAGAAATGTCTGTTTGAGGACTTCACCAGTCGTTCCTTTTAATTTTCGTAATCGTCCATTTCCATTTATTCCTCGGTAAAAATCACCTGAACAGATGTAGACATAGGGGTATCCGTTACCTTCGACATCCACTATGCTAAGGTATTTTCCTCCAGATTCTTGTTTCACATTCCAATAGACTGTACCATTATTTGCATGCAGAGCGATTGTTCTACCGTTGTTAAGGAATGTTTCATTACCAGAAATGACCATCTCAGGGATGCCATCATTGTTTAAATCACCTAATTCAAATGGTGAGTGATAATCGATATCATCATTTGAAAAACTCCATATTAGTGTACCGTCCCTTCCATTTATACAAAACGCTTTTCCTACTTTAGTTGTCCAATTCTGCCCAGTCATGAATATTTCATCATATCCATCATTGTTAATATCCCAAGAGAGTGGACCAATCGAGTTATTATTTGTATACGAATAATATCGCCATTTAACGACAAATGGTTGAGCTATGAATGAATAGGTGTTGTTCCTCCAGCTGGTTCCATCTGAGGCATTGACGCTCCAGTAATATCTATTGTTTTTCGTTTCCATATTCGAGGTATTTTGTCCATAATACCCTCTAAAACCATTATATGTTCCCAGGGTTTCCCATGAACCTGTCGCATTAGTTCTAAAAATAACCGTTAACGGATCGTTTTCAGAATCTCCAACATAAATCCTCAAACGAGGATTGTATACACTTATATTGTTGTTTCTGGGAATCGGATCGCTCAGAGTTGGTGCTGCAGCAATAGTGGTTTGTATAGGATAAATTCCTGTAAAGGTCACCGCTAGCATCATACTGACGATGAGTATCGTTTTTTTTCGCATAATCTTTAAACCTGCCTACGCTTTATTGTTTTCACAACTATATATAAATATCTTTTCTGACCAAGAATATCTCACAGCCGGGTGTTTAATCCCTGTTGAGTTTTATTTATTTCGTTTTTTCCTCAAGAAAAGTATCAGAATAACTATCCCGCAGGAAACTAGGATAAGTTCAAATCCCGGCGTCGAAGGATGATAGGGAGAAAGAGCTGATGTCGCAGGGTTATAAGTATGATCCCACTCCCCATCGTCATCGCTGTCGATAAGATAGAGACCGTCTGCTTGTTTTTGGACTTGTATTTCTTTTTTTGTAATATTGCTGTAGAATTTTTCGTATTCACCATCGTCATCTTGATTGATCAAGTACCCCAAATCGCCTACATATTTTACATCAATGAGAATGGTCAAGGTGGCAGGTTGTGATACTGATTGGTTATCAGAAACCACTACTGTTAGAATATAAATCCCTGCTGTGTTCCATTGGTGATAAAAAGTAAATTGAGTACCGCTTGATAAGAAGATACTTTTATTTTCATCTGAGTTCCCATCACCCCAGTTGATAGAATAGTATATAGGGTCGTTGTCTGCATCATACGAAGTCACTGAGTAGGCACATATCGTGTTTTTTATGCCGTAGATAGGGCCACTGATAGTTGGTTTTGTAGGAGGTTGGTTGTTAGGTAGTGCTATCATGCAGGTTGTTGTGGTGGAATTTGTTAACTGGGCATCATCAGTGATGATAAGGGTTACTGTGTATGTCCCTTGTTTTGAATAGGTATGTGTGATCGTTTTTCCAGTCCCATTTGTGGTGTCACCGAAAATCCAGAACCATTCTATGATGGTCCCATCAGGGTCGTAGCTTTGAGATCCATCAAAAAAAACCTCTGTGTTGAGTATTCCCTGGTAGGGTTCTCCTGCAGATGCATCTGCAACGGGGTGTTGGTTTGATGATTCTGGTGGTTCCTGGGGTGGTGGTCCACTTCCAGGGCTACGGGTAGTGAATGTGTACCATGAGCTAGCATGAATGGCGGGGTCTGTCGCATCAGTGGTGTTCACCCAGACTTTATAAGTTGAATCGTAGGCTAGGTTGGTAAGGGATAACGATTTTATCCCATTGGTGTCATTTGTTCCATTGGCAAATTGTGTGTTGCTGCATTGGATGGTCCAGGAGAAGTGATCGTTTTCAGGGTCGTTTATCGGGATACTCCAAAGGAAGTTGAGTGATTTTCCCTGGGAGTTGTTTGCAGGAATTGGTGTTCCGAGTACGGTTGGAGTATTTGTTGAATATTCAAATGCTCCGATATCAAATTCTTGTCGATACGGTCGTTTATTCCCTTTATAGTCATAGGATATCGGCACTATTGTGCCGTTGTTTATTGCGGGAGATCCCTTGCTTAGGTTAAAATCCGGTGTTAACAAAGGGTCTGTGAGTATCGAATCCTCTCCCCAACTCACATCCCAGGCGCCGTTCCAGAGATTATGTGTCGGTCCCGTATAATTATAAAACAGATTATTCTTGAGGATAATAAATGGTGTTGGATCATAATGTTTTACTCGCATGGTAGCATTAATTGCATTATATGTGGTAAAGACGTTGTTTTCTATTCGAATAATCCCAGTTAAATTATTTGCTCTGATATCAAGAGAATAATCCGTGGTTGTCAGCACCGTATTGCTGAAAATCGAAATATTTGAAATTGGTTCGCCTTGTATTTCTCCAAAGTTCCCTATGCTTATTCCTTTTGCAGAAACCCAGGTGATGTTTACGATATTGTTGTATATACTTACGTTATCAAGAGAACCTGTTGGTTTTTCCACTCCAACAGCAATCCCATATCCATGATTTCCATACACATAGTTGTTGCTGATGTTTATATGGTGGTTCCTCTCATTGAATGCATCACAGTAGATACCAACATGGTTGTAATTTTCGTTATAGCCACCAGGTACCGAGGAGGTATTTATCATATTATGATGAATTTCTCCATATGCACTTCCATTTTTTGCATCGATGCATTCTTTCCCACATCGACTGATTTGATTATACCCAATATCGAAATATTGGACATTTCGAAACGATACCCCTTCACTTGTATCACCACCATCACCGGACCAGTTATTGTTAACATTATCAACGATGTTGTGGTGAAATGAGAGGTTCGTTATTGTGTACGACGCTGATGTTTCAGTGTAAATTCCATTGGATGAACAATTGAAAATCGTGTTGTTATCGATACGAATCCAATCTGCGAGTGCATTTATCCAAAACCCACATCGAGCAGAATTATATACGTTGAATCCGGTGATATGGATGTGACTTGAATTTGTTATTTTGAAGATACTTCTGTTCCATCTGTTTGGTATGTTTCTTCCATCGACAATGACCTCTTCGTTATTGTAGGGGCTGAACGTTATCCACGCAGTGTCAGTGCCATGTTTATTTAGGATTGATACTTCCTCATAATACGTTCCATTTCTGACATACACTATGTCTCCTGCATTAATTGAATTGGCTGCTTTTTGTATGGTTCTCCAGGGATCATCAAACGTACCGGTATTGTTATCATCACCATTGGTAGTTGAAACATAATAGGAATCAGATGAAACGACGGGATATGTGAGAAAGACAGATGAAAGAAAGAAGAGAAACATTCCAAAAATCAATCCTTTTTTAATCAAGCTATTTCGCATGTTGTGTTACTTCCTCGGGGAACCCAAGGTAATAGTTATTATGATGTTACCTTGGATATTCCTTTCTTTTTAAAAATATTATCGTAGCAATCGCAAAAAAGATGATTATGAGTTCAAAACCAGGAGTTTGTGAAGTATATATTGTTAATGTCGATGTAGCAGGATTATATGAATAATCCCAGTCACCGTCTCCATCCGTATCAAGTAGATACATACCGTCAGCTTGTTTTTGGACGAAGGTTTGACTCATCGTACTGTTACTGTAGAACAGGTCGTATAATCCATCCGCATTCTGATCAATAAGATAACCTAGTTCCTTGACATATTTCACATCGATAAGAATGGTGATGTACCCAGGCGGTGATTCGGTGTGATTATCCGTTGCCCGTATCTCTATGGTGTAGATGCCTGCTGTGGTCCAGTGATGGCTAAAGGCGACAGAGACACCGCTCGGTACCATCGGACTCGTATTGACATACGAAGTCTCATCCCCCCATATCGTTAAATAACGAAGGGTGTCGTTATCCGCATCCGTTGAAACTGCGGTGTACTCATATCGGGTGTTTTTCGTCCCATAAATAGGTCCTGAGATCGTTGGTCGTGTCGGCGGCTGGTTTGGTTGTGTTATCACACAGGTGGTGACAGCAGAGTGTGTTGCTCCTGCATCATCGGTGACTGTGAGGGTGACTGTATAGGTTCCTGCGTTTGCATAGGTATGGCGAATTGTTCTCCCTGATCCGTTGGTGGTATCCCCGAACATCCAGAACCATGTCGTGATCGTGCCGTCAGAGTCATAACTGTTTGACCCATCAAAGAGGACCTCTGAATTGACGTATCCTTGGTAGGGTTCACCGGCAGAGACATCCGCGATTGGTTTTTGATTTAATGGTTCTTCAGGAGGTATGCCTCCACCCCCGCCACCTCCGCCACCGCCAGGACTCATTGGTCTGATTGTGTACCATCTTCTTGTATGAAGGTTGCTGCCTGCGGTGTCAGTGGCATTGACCCAAATGGTATAAATCTTTGAGTAGGTGAGTCCTGAAAGTGAGAGTGTTTTTGTGCCATTGGTTTCGTCTGCACTATTGTTACTCTGCCCATTGCTGCATTGAATCGTCCACGTAATCAGATCACCTTCGACATCGGTGATGGGAATACTCCAAACAAGACTCAGCGAGCTGCCTGTGGAGCCGTTTCGGGGTGTTGGTGTCCCAAACACGGGTGCATCATTGACAGGGTGTATGGTGATCGACACGTTGACAACCGCGGAGTAATTATAGCCATCGTATGCTTTGTAGGTGAAGATATCAGTCCCGTAGAAATTCGCATGAGGGGTATAGGTGAAGCTGCCGTTGCTGTTCATGGTCAGTGTTCCGTGAAGTGGGGTGGATACCTTTACCGCACGTAATGGATCACCATCAGAATCGTTATCGTTTGCAAGCACACCGGGGGCTGCAACGGAGAGGAGGGTATCTTCAGATGTATCATAACTATCTGGAGTTGCTACTGGTGGATGAGTACCTCGAGTGGTAAAGGTCCAGGTTGGACTTGAACTAGTGGCATCATGGGTGTCCCAGGCAACAATCCTCCAATAGTACGGCGTGTCGAAGGTTAAAACCCCCGGAGAATATACCGTGCTAGACTGATTACTGGTTTTTTTATCTAGTGGAATCGCCAACCCAAAATACACATCATAGGTGACCGTATCATAATTAGGGTCCCCCCCAGTCCAGCTGAGGGTGACATTCACCGGTATTTTATTTTGACCATTTGTCGGAGAGGGATTATGTGGGGTGTATGGTGGAGAATTTGGTGAGACGAGAATTGTTTGTTGAATCGTATCAGATTCACCATCATTATCGGTAATAGTGAGACTAACTCCATATGATTCATAGTCAGAATAATGATGCGTTGGATTTTGTTTATAGTCTTTCGTTCCATCCCCGAAATCCCAAGTGTAGTTTGTGATAGATCCATCAGGATCAGAGGAGGTACTGATGAAAAAAACGGTTTCATTAATATCGGGGTTGATCGGATTAAAAGTAAAATCGGCAACAGGGGGTGTATTACGAACCGTTAGTGATTTTGATATCTCGTTTTTTCCACCAGTATTATCAGTGACGTTTAACGTGATGGTGTAGTCTCGATTCTGTGAATACTCATGGGTGGGGTTTTGTTGACTTGAGGTGCGGCCATCACCAAATTTCCAGCTCCATGTGACGATTGTCCCATCGATATCAAGTGATGTATCGGTGAACTGGATGATGTCGTTTGTTTGTGGGTTTGATGGCGTATAGCTGAAGTTTGCGGTTGGTGGTGTGTTTCGAACAAGGATTGTTTTGGATTTTTGGCTATACCCACCGTCGTCATCCGTTACGTTTAACGTCACGGTATAGGTACCGCTATTTGTGTATCGGTGGGTTGGGTTTTTGATTGCGGATGTCCCTCCATCCCCAAATCGCCAAAACCATGCCACGATGGTTCCATCCAAATCCGTTGAAACATCAGTGAATTGGATAGTATCAGCTGTTCGTGGGTTTGCTGGTTGATAGGCATAGTCTGCTGTGGGTGGTGTGTTATTGACCGTTATTTTTTTTGATATTTTATGTGTCGATTGATTGTTATCAGTGACGTTGAGGGTGACTGTGTAGTTCCCATTATTCGTGTAGGTATGTGTGGGATGTCGAATGGTTGATGAAGAGCCATCCCCGAAAGACCATTTCCAACCCGTAAGAGATCCATCAGGATCAACTGATGTGTCTGTGAATAGAACCACGTCTTGTGTCGTGGGGTGGAGTGGGAGATACGTAAACGAGGCCTGGGGAGGAATGTTGACGATGGTTAGGTTTTTTACGGTATGGTTCGAATCCCCGTAGTGGTTGGTTACGGTGAGGTTGACCTGGTAGGTTCTTTTTTGTGTGTAGGTATGAGAAGGATTTTGAACTGTGGAGGTTGCTCCGTCCCCGAATTTCCATAGCCAGGACATGATTGTATCGTCATCGGATGTGTCTGTGAAATTCACCTGGTCAACGATCGTTGGATGTGAAGGTTCATAGTTAAAAGTACATCTTGGGGGTGGACCCTGGAACTGGAGGGTTGCTAGTCCAGTGCCTGACCGCCATTTCGCGATGATGTAATAGGTTCCATCCATAGGACAGGTATAGGTGATTGTCTCCGGGAGTGAACCCGTGTTATAGGAAGCATTCAGTAGTATTGGTTCTCCGTGTGCGTCTGGTTGAGCGTCGTAGAGGTATAAATCGTAATTTCCTGTTTGTGGGACGTTCAGTTGGAAGGTGTAGATAGAGCCTGAGGTGAGTGGGATTTTTCTTGCCCAGACTTTTTTGTCAGAGGGCTGGGCTCCGAAGGAAAAGGTGTTCTGGGTAGTGCTGTAGTGTAGTGTTGCTGCTTCAATTGCCGCATCTGCACAGACCCGCCCGTAGCCTTCTTTGTTGTCTTTTTCTCCGTGATCAAAGGAAGGGATGAACGCTGGGTCTTCTGCTTGTTCGATTTCATAGGAGGTCATGCAGATGATCTGTTTGACTTTCAATGCTTGTTCTGCGGTATAGTTCCAAGTGCCGAGGGCATCTGCGATGAGAGCTGCGACTCCTGTGACATGGGGGCATGCCATGGATGTTCCAAGCATCGCCTGGTAATCGTTAGGATATTCGTCAGCATCTATCTCATGGGTGATGTCCGCATCGTTTGAATCAATTGAGATAATATGGTCACCATAGTGATGACTCCCCCCTGGTGCGAGCACGTCTGGTTTGAGTGGGGTTTCAGAAGGGTCACCAAGGCTGCTATAGTCTGTGAGTTGGTTGTTATCGTTGACGGCACCAACGGTGATTGCTTGTGCTGCAGTACCTGGGCTTCCGATAGCTTCCGTTCCTTGATCGTTCCCAGCAGAAACAACACAAGGCACTCCACTTAAAACAAGATTATTTACGGCGGTATCTAAGATGTCACTTTGTGGTCCTTGTATACTCATACTTGCAAGGATGATGTTGTTTTCTTCTGCATTCTCAATCAACCAGTTCAATGCAGCTATGATAATATCAGAGGTAGATTCCTCATCATCCGTGAAAACTTTTAACCCGGCGAGCTTGCAATTTGGGGCGATGCCTGAGAGGAGATAATGTCCGTCTCCGATAGTCTGGGTCGGGACGATTATTTGACAATAATAATCTTCATATGAAGAAAAAATATCATATGCTGCAACACCGATGGTGTATTGTCCTGAAGTTACTGAGGGTAAATATGTCAAAGGTTGAATCCCGGAAATATATTCGCCTGCATCAATGTCTCCGTTTTTATTTTTATCAATCCAGAGAAAGGCGGTTCCATCTCCATCATCCCCGTCATCATCCCAATTCAGTTTTAGGGATAATGTCCCAGTTTTTGTTGGGTACACATCATTTATGAGGAGGGTAGATAAATCATGGAATGTACCACTCCAGGTGTATTTTTTTGTTGAAGTTCCGCTTGTTAGACCGGTACCTGCTGCTATTCCTGCGCAATGGGTCCCATGTTCCGCTTTGTCCGTTGGATCTATGTAGGTATCGCTTGTGAAGTCGTTCCATGCGATTATTTTTCCATTCAGATCAGCATGGGAGTCGTCGATTCCTGTGTCCAGTATCGCAATCGCCTGGTTCGTATCACCCAGATATCCGTAGCTGTTCCAGACCGTTGGTCGTACTCCTATTTGTTTGACGCTGTAGTCAAGGCAGAGACTGAGATGTTCGTTTTTTTCAATCAGTACAATTTCGTCGTTTTCAAGATAGTCATGAATATGTTGTTTTAGTATTTTCCCATGAAGCGCGTAGACCAACTCGTCCCATGTTCCAAGGACGATCCCACCGTGTTTTTCAAAGGTTATAATGTCATTTTGGGTGGGAGCATGGTCAAGGGCAATGATGAGATCGACGGTCTGTGATTGGTTTTTACGGTCAAGAATGCTGGTTTCAAAAGCATCTGATATTTTGTTTTTGTTTATGTCACGGGTTGGTCGGACTATTCTGATATCAACGGTTTTGTTTGGATAAAATGGTATTGGTGTGTCGAGATTATTACCAGTATTTGTGTCATTACTAAGGTTTGGAAGTGAGTGGTGATTTGATTCGAGAGCTATCTCAGCAGGATGTGTGAAAGGAATAGAACTGAGGCTGCTTATTAACAGCGCTGTAATGAGCAGAAATAGACTGATATGTTTCATAAAACATCGCCCCCGTTCTGTATTGTTGTAACAATTAATGCTATAAAAATATATCCCGCCAGGGATATTTCACGGGTTGTGATATCAGGTATTTTATGGTATCTTTATATCGAATACGTGGAGGATGATATCCTTTTTTAAAGGGTTTTGCTTTGTTGTTTTTTCTTTTTTTCGAAAACAGCGTAGGATAGATAGACGATCAATGCTGCGATAATCGCAACAATCGTCATCGTGTAATCATCAGATCGTATGAGGTCAAATTGCCATTCCGCCCAGCTGAAGGGGAATAGCAGGGGCATTCCACCGGAGACGTTTAATAGGAACATATCAAGGATGAAATGGGTCGCTACCCCGAATATCAGGGGAATGAAGGCTTTTTTGATGTCCGGGAAGAAGAGGGCGATGATGAGTGCAATCAGTAGAGCACCAAACGGGGTATGGATAGGGAGGAACAGATCCTCTGCTTGTTCTTGCAGTATCAGGTCGAAGAGGAGGTAGAGTTTGGTGATATCGGGGATCAGGGATCCTACGACGACAAGGCTGATTTCCTGTTTGATTGTTTTGCCGGTGATCCAGCCGACGAGGGTATGAGTCAGCCAATCAGGCATGTTTTTTCCTCCGTTCGAACCGCCATGTCGTAGTATTGAATGTCCATGTTCGGAAAAAGAGGAATAACGCAAAGGGGATCGCTGGGAGTGATCGCAGATAGATCAGATCATCTTTCCATTGCTCAGTCCGATGAAGGTAGGTTGCGGTGATGTGCTTGTCTGCATGGAATATGCCAATGATGTCGATGAGGTCACCTTTGGTGAGATGATGGATGTCAAGGCCCCCGGCGTCGATGATCACCTGTGGGTAGGTGTAGGGTCGCTCCTGAATAAAGACCCGAAGTGTCCGGGTGGTGGTGTTTACGGCAAGGACCTCTGCATAAAACGAAACCACGGTGTTGTTGACCGCTTGGGGGTTTTCGAAGAGTTGATGGAGGGTGTGAATATGAGGGTCGTTTGAATAGTGATTCTGGAGGCTGTACACCATGAGGCTGAGAAGTAGGAGCAGAGCCAGGAGGATGAGGAGGGTGCGTTTGTATTTCATTGGTTTTTTCAGATAGCTGATGAAGCGTTGTTTTAAAATGATTTGGTTTTAATCAAACCAGAAGGAAAACATTGAGAATTCCTTCGAAGGAGGGATAAGGGCGATGATGAAAAAAAAAAAAGATTTAGTGTGTCAGAAGTGATTGATACAGGTTCAAATAGTTATTTGAAATACTATCCCAGGTGTATTTCTCCTCGATGGTTTTTCTTGCGTTTTTTCCTAGTTTTTTTCTCAGTTGGTCATCGTCGAGCAGCAGGGAGAGTGCCTCAGTGAGTTTTTCTGGAGCCTTTGGGGGGATAAGCAGACCGTTTTCATTATGCGTGATCACATCAACATTTCCGCTGACCGCGGTTGCCACCACCGGTGCACCACAGGCCATGGCTTCAAGCAGAACTGTTGGGAGGCCCTCATAATGTGAGGGGAGCGCATAGACTGTTGCGTTTTGGTACAGACTGACAAGTTGTTCTCTGCTGACAAACCCAAGCAAGTGGAATTGCTTTTCGATGCCAAGGTCCTGGGTTCGTCTTCGGAGTTCATCGACCAGGACCCCAGACCCGGTGACTTTGAAAGAAACGTCTGGGTATTTCTTGCAGATGTGATGTGCTGATTCTACTAGGTCAAATAAGCCTTTGCGGTAGGATAACCGTCCGGTGAAAAGAATATATTTTTCCTGGGTTTTTTTCTCAACCGGTTTAAAGAGGTGGTGATCGATGCCGTTGCCCATCATAATGATTTTCTTATTGGTAGTTGGATATTCTTTGAGTTCCTCTGCGACAGAGGTGGCGACGACAGTGATGATTTTTGCGTTTTGTATGAGTGTGACTTCAAGGGGATAGCTGATACAGTTCCCGGAGATTCTCCAGATCGTCGTTCGGAGGTTGCGTGTTTCATTAAAGCTCGCACGGGTGTCTGCTTTCATGGGAGTATGAATGGTTGCTATGGTCGGCAGGGTGGTCTGAATCGGGGGTGAAAGCGGTGAATGGATATGGACGATATCGAAGTTTGATTCAATCTTTTTGAACGCAGTATTGAAAAGGCTTTTCTGTATAGTCATGTAAAAAGGGTAGAGGGGTATAAACGGTATTCGGATGATCTCGATGCCGTCATAGTGTTCCTTTTGTTTTTTTCCTTTTGAGCCCCGGGTGATGATGGTGACGGTATGGCCTTTTTTTACGAATTGTCTGGATAATCCATTCACGTAGTTACCGATGCCTTCTTCTGGAGGAAGCGACGCTGATGTTATTTGACAAATCCGCATAGAGCATCCTAGCCGGGTTATGAGTTTTGTTGTATATATGGTATTTCATTCAAACAGAAAAAGAAGGATTGTGATGATGGTGTGTTTTATGGAAAACAGCTGGTGTTTTTTTTTTTAGGGATGTTGCTTTTTTTGTTTAAGTCCACCAGCATTGGTTGTAGTAGTCCATGTAGCAGATTAAATCCACCATGTTGATCAAACCGTTGTTGTCGACATCCTCGCGGATCCATCCCGGGCTGCCTGTTTGTCCGTAGCGGACCGATATGAGCACGTTATCAAGAATGGTGTAGCTGCCATCGCTGTTGACATCCCAGTTCGGTGGTAACGAGAGACGCAATGTATTTGACATTATTTGATTATTGCTCGTATCAACCGCTCTGAGCCGATACGTGTAATTGCCGGATTGTGTGAGTGTTGTGTTGTAGTAGTAAATGGATGTGCCGGTCTTTTGAACCAGCGAGCGTGTTATTGTTTGTTGGCTTGGATTGGTAAAAACAATGCTGACTGATTGAACTGCGATGTTGTCGGTGGCGACGCAGGTGATGTTCTCCCAGCCGCTGATGACATCACGGGGGGCTGATGTGCGTAGTTGAATGTTTGAGAGCACCGGGGGAATCGTATCTTGGTTTGTTTGAAGGTATTCATATGCTCCGATGTCTGAGAAGCCCCCCTGTGGTCTGGGTATCCCATCGTAATCATCTGATGCTGCGAGGTCGTTTTCCGCAGCATTGATTGCTGGTGAACTGGCTTGGAGATGAAAATCGTTTGTGTTTCTGTTTATGTATTTGGGGTCGCTAAGCACATAATCGGTTCCCCAGGTTTTATCTGTCCCGTCTTTCCATTGGTTATGTCCTGTCCCATCATATCGATAGTAGAGATTATTGGTTAGGGTTAATCGTCCTGTTGTCTCTGTTGATCGCAGCTGCTGGAACGAGAGGAGGTAATAGGCTGTTCCCGTGATGATATTATTTGCGATAACAAGGTTTGTGATGTTGATTGCTGAGGGAAAGATTCGTATCGGGGGAGTACTCGACCCATCTGTATATATCGTGTTACTGTAAATGTAAATATCGGTAAATGGGCAATCGTAACAGGAATCTATCCCACGGAAATTCGTATGACCCGGCAGGTAGGACAGTGCAATTACGTTATTGTAGATGGAAATATCCTCGATAGAGCCTGTTGCGGGACGTTCCGCACCAATGACGATTCCTGGTCCTCCGGTTCCTGTGATGATGTTGCTGTAGACAGCGATGTCATAGTTCTTTCTATGAAACCCATCGACATAGATGCCGATATGGTTGTAGTCCCATTGGAACGCGGGGGACGAAAGCGTGGTATCTATCGTGTTGTGATGGATGGAGCCGCTGTTGCTACCGCTTTTCGCATCGATTCCTTCCTTGCCATACTGGCTTAGGGTGTTATGATGGATGTTGAATCCTTGGACGTTGGAAAAGGAAATAGCCTCTTGAGGGCTAATGGTATGGGTGTCATCATAGGCGTACCCGTTATTCACGTCGTAGACGATGTTGTTATCAAATTCGATGTTTCTGACGTATTTTGAGGGTTGACTGCCGCTGTAACAGTAGATCCCTGAGGATTCACAGTCATGGATTATGCAATGGTCAATCCGGATGCGGTTGATCTCACCACCGTTGAGAAATATCCCATGGCTTGTGGTGCGTTTGATTTCAAAGCCGGTGATGCGAATATAACCACAACCATCCATGAAATGAAAAATCCCGTCATAATTATTTCCAAGGTTGTTGCCATCGACGACGACCGCTTCGTTGTTATAGGGTTGGAATGTTATCCAGGCACTGGATGTCCCCTGGACGTTGGAGAAGGTGACTTTTTCGGTGTAGGTTCCTGCCCGGATGTTGACGGTGTCTCCTTGGGTGACGGTGTTTGCTGCTTTCTGGATGGTTCTCCAGGGGCTTTGGAGGGTCCCTGCGTTGCCATCCGAGCCGCTTGGTGAGACGTAGTAGGTTGATCCTGCTGCTGATGCTGGAGAGACAAAGACAGTAGGTATGATTAAGAAGAGACTTATCAGTAGGAATAATAACCGAAAAACATCTGTTTTTAAGGGTGTTTTTCTCCCTATCATGAGCTTTTTTCTCCTTCTATCTCTTGCTAATATATGCCATGAAAAAATGTGTCATTGATGTTATTTAAAGCTACCTCGATAAAATGTCGAACTGGAAAAATACCTGGTTTCCTCTGTTAAAATAAAGAGACAGGCGAGAAAAAAAAGAAGGAGTTTATACCCACCAGGACTCCCCGAAATGATTCGAGATGAACACCAGGTCTAAGACTTCGATTTCTCCGTTGTTATCCGCATCCTCCCTGATCCACCCATTCCCCCCGGAATGACCATACTGATTTGAGACGAGCACCAGGTCAAATATCATGCAGGACCCATCCTGGTCGATATCCCAGTTTGAGGGCAGGGAAAACAGAAGAGGATCAGAGGCATTCGCATTGTTCTGAGCATCCCGCGCCCAGATGGTATACGAGTAATTCCCCGCCGTGGAAAACGCTGTCGCCGACCGATAGTAATACAGCCCTGCTGACCGGAGGGTCATTGACACGTTCGTCCAGCTGTTATCTGGGGTGCGGATCTGCAGCAGTACCTGGGAGACCCCCACGTTATCAGTGATGGTGCCGCTTACATTGACCCATCCATAGGAAGGATCGGTATCCACGGGATCAGAGCTTACAAGCGAAATACTACTTATCTCAGGAGCCATGGCGTCACTAAAATGAGCGGTGAGGAGCTTGTTTGCATTCATAGTAATGGTCCGTGGGTTCTGATTTCCGGTCAGATCCCCGGTCCATGCGCTAAACATCCAGCCAGCAGCAGGAAGCGCGGTAAGGGTTACCACCTGCCCATAGGTGTAGGAGGGTTGATCAGGATTCTTGTTCACTGAGCCGGACCCATCGGTCATAATCGTCAAAGTGTAGGTGGTTGCAGAGAAATGCGCGGTCACAGATTTGTTCGCATTCATGGTAAGGGAAACGGGATTTGTTGATCCAGACACATCCCCGCTCCAGGAGGTAAACACCCATCCGGTGTCAGGGACCGCAGTGAGCTGCACACTCGTGCCATAGGGATAGGTCGCCTGGTTCGGGTTCCTGGTAACCGACCCGGAGCCATCAAGGGTGAGAGAGAGTGTATACTCTCGTAAGATGACGGTCCCGTTCGTGACCGTGATGGGGACATACGCAGTCTCATTGGTGACTCCGGCGTCAAAGAGACCGATCGTGGTGGTTCCTGAGGCAGCCTGCGCGGTGAAGGAAAGCGATACCAGGGTTCCTGGGTCTGAGACGACACCAGCGCCCACGATCAGGCCGTATACATTTACGATAGTTCCCGCGGTGTTGTTGATGACCCCGGGGTTGAAAAACGTCGTAAAGCCTGTAAAAATCGTTCCTTCTGTGACAGAATTGGCCTGTAGCAGTGTTGGGTTAAAGGAAAGTTTCAGTTCGTAGGATTTGATGCTTTGACCGGGTGTACACATAATATTAATAGTAAATGTCTGGCCTGCGGAGACTGTGTTACTCACAGGGCTAACCTGTACAAGAGTTGGATCATCCGCACTACCGGGAAGTGGCGTCACGACCAGGAACACAAGCATGAGGAGACAAAACATCGAAAACAGTGTTTGTTTCTTTTGAATATTCCAAATCTTCATCTCGATCGACCCCCTATAGATGAGAATTCCTACCACGTTAAAATGTGTCATCGGTCGTATTTAAAAATATGGTGGAATAATAACAAAAAGAAAAAATAAAAGTAAAACAAAAAAAATTTTAGATCCTGCGATAGGTCCTGGTGTACCCTGATTCAGTGGTGCTTAACACCGTGTCATTCTCAGAAAGGCTATACGAATACAACGTCTCATCCATCCACAGCTTCCCCCCTGGTCCCGTGGACCAGTTCGCCATCTCTTTTTCCGTGATCGTATAGATTCCATTCTCAAAAAACTCCAGGATTTCCGAGGTTCGTGTGTTTCGCCATTGACCAATAAGCCGACTGTCGTTTGTCTCATCTTCCGGTGGAGAACTGGTACACCCACACAGGAGAACACCGAGGAAAAGAAAAAGAAAGAACGCAGCAACCTTCGATGGCTTCATAGGGATCCTCTGTCCGGATACGGACAAGAGGTATATCCTTTTTTCTCTCAAAGGCTGCCTTTTTCTGATAGTACTTCCAGAGTCCTGTGTTGTGTGCTTATTGTTTCGGTCTGCTCCGACGCCTCATGAAAACACCGATAAGCAACAACAAGATGATCACGATCACCACACCGATCAGAAGCATCGTGTAACTTGGACTTAACGCCTCAGGGTATTCCCGGTAGGTGTTTGTTGAGGGGTCGTACTGGTAATCAAAGTCACCATCGCCGTTCCGATCGATAAGATAGATACCGGTCTGTTGTCGCTGAGCT
>CAYXPY010000039.1:0-16856 GCA_964467345.1 uncultured Thermoplasmatales archaeon
ATCTGGCTCGGAACTCAACCAAATACTCCTCCAAATCTTGGTATTGTTCTCTGGTGAGTTTAACTGTGGTATTCCTATATTCTTTGATGCCGCATGCTTGGGTGGTGACTTCTATGAGGTCATCTTCTTGGGATGCCATTACAACACTCTGGTTGATGCCGGGTGCAATTATCACACCAACAAACAAGAGGGCTACTCCAATTGCTAAATATTTTTTTTCCATGTTACTTCCATCTCATAGGGGTCTCAACGCAGGACGCCAATCTATGTTAAACCATGTGATTGAAAAGGTAAAATAAGAATTCTGAACAAGAATGAGTTTCCCCTGAAGGAAATGGGGACCAAATTTCGATCGGTTCCAATAATTCCCTATCCAGTAACTACGAGTATCAGAAAATATGCAGTTTTGAGAAAATGTAGCTGACACCTGGTTGTGGAAAAAATTATTCTTTTCTACCAAACAACCCGATCGTTCACTTATTGAAATTCCGTAATCATTTCCTGAAAAATCATTACCCAGAATGTTGACGTCGACAGAATAACTAATTGTAAGACCATTTCCATTCCCTGCAAATTGATTATTGGAAAAAACGCTATTATCCGCTCCTATGGTGTACACACCCAAGTCACAACCAGAAAACATGTTATTTTCAACAGAGTTATAAATAGTGTCCCATAGGAATAACCCCCACCATGAACACTTTGAAACGTTATTAGTAGAAATAGTATTCCACCCAGAATAATGTACCTCAACACCTATTCTGCAAGAAGAAATCTGGTTATCAACTATTGTATTTTCCTTGCTTCCTGCTACTGAAATGCCGAAATCATTGGAACGAATGATATTTTTTTCAATAGAGTTATTGTTCGAATTGCTTACCAATAACCCGATACTATGACCTGAGAAATAATTCTTCGAAACGATATTATGATTCGATTCAACCAGTTTGATACCTTGTTCAAAAAGACTGGAATTCACCTTGTTTGATGAAATAATATTATACGACGAATACCAAAGAGTGATACCAACATCAGCTTTTGAGATGTTGACACCGGTGATTATGCAATGAGTACAATTTGCTAATATTATTTGTCCAGCATCCATGGGTACCGTGACATTATTCTCATTGGCAAAATAGTACAATGGCTTCCCATTGATAATATTCCCCTCCATGACATGTGTAGTTAAATGATAATAAGAATCCCCGCTAATTACAAATCCATTCTCGATAAACGTATTGTTGATAAATGTCATATTTTCAGAGTTACTCATTTGAATGCCCATTTGACGATTGGATGCGATATAATTGCCTTGAAACATGCAGCGTGAAGAGCCACTAAATGCAAAACCATTACCTGTTTTATCGCCGACAACTCTATTATTTTGCCATACGTTACCGTTCCCGCCTCCTTTGATTTCATGCTCAGTATGTGAATACACGAAATTATCCAAAAGGGTATTGTTATTGCAGAGTCCTTCGAGGATAATACCATTCCATCCCCCGGTCATCGTATTGTTCATAATGGTGTTATTCGATGATACTATCAACTTCAACCCACATCCCGTATCATAGAGGACACATTTCGATATTGTATTATTATTTGATTCTAATATTACTCCATTTCTTGAATATCCCCCATCACCATTCCTCACCCGAAAATTCTCAAAAAAACATCCATCTGCTAAAACTAATACACAATCACTACTAGCTCCTCCAAAAATCAACGGGGAGCTTCCGCCACTCGCATTCACTCCGATCAAGGAAAGTCTCTTGTTAATAATAATACGCTCATATGTCCCGCTATAGACCACAATATTATCACCATCACTTGCATTATCAATCGCATCCTGAATCTTGGTGTAGTTCCCTGGTCCACTCCCACCGACATACAACCAACTTCCCCTTGATGTCGATTGTTTCTCCGTGTTCTGTGCTATCGCTGGTGCATACGCTATCCCGACGAATAAGAGGATAATTCCTATTGCCAACCATTTCCTTATCAATTAATATTCCTTCCGATGATTTTGAACTGTCTTGTTTTATTATTTTAATCAGTTAATTGATTGTGGAATTGGACTTCCAAATGATGCCAATAAAATAGAATGAAATTTATAATATAACTAGATAATGTGTATATACTATAGAATGAAATCGCGAAAACATTCACCGAAATAATCATAGAGAAAACAAGAATCAACGTCATGATATCACTAAGCATCCAAACACCTGTATATTTCTCGATAGTTAGAAATACTAATGCAATACTAAATGATACAAATATAATAAATCCTGAGACTAAAAAAAGAATGAAAAAAATAACAGATAGAATAATCCATATCAAAAATTCAGTAATTTCAGAGAATGAAGTATTAAGGAGAGTATTTAACTTTGAGTGGTGTGATGTTTCTTCTCTCAGTTTTGCATCTTTTTTAATAAAAGCACTTATTTCCTTCTGTAAATAAGGATTAATCACCTGATACTTATGAATCATTGATTGTATCCTTGATTTACTGATAATCTTTGAAAGAATCAAACCAAGGAAATACATCTGTCTGAGTTGTTGCTTGGTAACAACAGGAAACTCTGATGTTGGGAATATCCCTCTACTCATCTGGGATTTCAGGATGATTCGTTGTATCTCCTTGTTGTTAGTAATATCACAGATAATCTGGAATAACAACTCCCTCTGATTGATTCTCTCTTTGATGGTTTGCTGTTGTGAGGTTTGGACTGTCTGATACCCCACAACATTGCTCAATGAACCAAGCATAAGAAGTACCACAGCACCAATGCTTACGATTATCAGAGGTTTCTTATCCATTCTTTCCTACCCCTATATCATTTTATAATCCTGTTCTCCTATAAAAAGAATATCATCTTCAGCGAAAGCAGCGTTAATAGAAAAAAAAGAGAGGATGGGGGGATTCTAGTTCTCGGTCTCTGAGGGGAAAAAATCGAACTTCACCCATGGCAAACTGATTTTTGCTAGGACAAAGCTACCGCCGATTGGTTTAAAAAGGGGAAAAACCAGGCGGCCCCAATAGTTCCCTGACCAGATATCTGCATTCCAGATGTTAAAGGTAATGAAGTACGCATCGCTTATCTTGTTGTCCAAAAAATTGTTTTTTTGAATGGTCGATGACCGAGTCCCAACCGTCCCAAACCCATAGTCATTTTTATCAAAGGTGTTGAAAAGTACTCTGTTCTCAATGCCGATATCAATTACAAGACCCTCCTTATTGCCTATGAACTGATTATCCGAGATGGTGTTCTTATAGCAGTCATGTAGATACACGCCCCAGTCACAGTTCATGATGATGTTCGATCGGATTGTATTTGAGTCACAAAGGATCAAGCTGATGCCGCGTTGTGAAATATTCGTAATCTTGTTGTTCTCGATGATATGGTAGGTTTCTGTTGGTTCATCTCTTTTAATCCAGATGCCATGATAGGAAAACGAAATCATATTGTTTGTGATCTGAACACTGTTCACATCAGTCTCCACATAGATTCCTGCGTCACGACCTTCGGGTCCATAGTTTGTGATGTTCAACTGTGAGATTTTCACACTAGAGGCATAAATCGAGATACCCGTGCCTGTTCCGTTTCCGTTCAGCTGCGGTACGAAATTATCGATCTCGCTAGGCGGATTGTTCCAGTAGCTGATGGTTATATCATTAAGCTGATAAGGGATGATGAGATGTTCATAGTAGGTCCCGTTTGCGACCATGATAATATCATGGGCGATCGCATGATCAATGGCATCCTGAATGAGGCGGTACGGGTATTGATCTGACCCAGTCCAAGGTCCTGCGGTGTTGTCATCATTCACATAGATAGTGTTTCGGGTTATGAGTGGTTCTGTCGCAGTCATCACCGTGGACATGCTCAGAGAAAAAATCACCAGCGTTGCAATAGTTGTACAGAATAAGCTTTTCATTTTTTTTCTACCTCCTTCCCAAAATATAGGAAAATGAATTTCTGGAGAGTATTTAAATTTTTTCAAAGTATAAAAATTCTCCATATCCAACTACATTCGGAACAATGTGTTAAATTGTGAGGTCTGTCCAGACATTGGTGAACTCCTCATATAAATCAAATGGCTTGTACTGAATGAGCCATCGTATGAGATCGTCTCGGTTTTTTAACCGATACCCTCTGTCTTCCCCAACCCGTTGAACCTCAACAATATCATGTTTTACTAGTTTTTTCAAATGATAAGAGAGTGTGGATGGTGAGACAGAAACATTCTCGAGCAGATCTTTGTGCTGTACTACATCCCTTTTTAAAAGAAATAGAATGATATGAAGCATGGTTTTCTGTCGTAGGACGGAGAGGTACCGCTTATCCTGAACACCAATAGTTCCCTTTATATAAAAACGGAGATACCCCGTTGATTTCTCAGAGGTGATAATATCATGTTTTTCCATGAAATGAACATGATATTCCACATGGGAGATCCGCATCTGGAGAAGATCTGCAATTTTGCTCAGATGCAATCCTGGATTTTTCGAGATGGCATCATAGATTTTCCGTCTTGTTTCTAACTCAAGGACGTCCTCCATAGCAATCTCACTATTTAATCAACACAGCGATGTAAAGAAACAACAGTATCAACAGATCGAAGAGCTCAAGAATCAAAAGAATACTGCTACTTTCAATCTGCATGGTAAACAACATAAGACTGAGGAAAAGAGTTTTTACGAAAAAGAAGAGAAGCAGGAGGCTGACGAAGAGGATTTTTGTATTCCTTGATTTCCGATAGCTATTAAATGAAATGATCAGCAAACCAAAGGAAAAAATCGTGATAAAGCCAACGAAAATAAACGTAAGTACTACGATTGTATCCATCACATCACCTCTTTTTTAGTAAATAAAGGATTACCTGGCATATAAAGATGTTCGTCCTGTTTATCCTTTCTTTCTGAAATAGATAATGCCGTAAAACACAACCGCTGAGATGATACAAGCGATGAGATACACTGCGGAGAGGTACTCCAGGGGGATGACGGTAGGTAAGAGCGGCCCTAGAATGGAAACCACCCCAATCTTAGGGTCATGCAGGATGCTTTCGCCCCGGGCGTAGGAAAAAACCACTTCCGCCTGCGTATAAGAGCTTTGATTGTTTGAAGCGAAGGTCTGTTGCGTTTGCGATACCACACTGACATTCACAGGTGTTTGGACAGTATCAACAATCGCATCAGGGACCCATGAGAAGAAACCAAAGTTTGTCGTTGAGGAAATATTCAGTCTGCCTTCCTGAGATGCCTGACGCTGTTGTTCGGCAAAGGCGCTTTGCTGCGCGATGACCGAGAAAGGTGTCTTAACACCCGTACGAAGCGCCAGTTGACTGGACTGATTCACATACGGGTACAGATGAATCTTGAAATCAAATTTTATTTCCTGTGGAGTGATGGTAGCGTTCAAGTAAGACGTGTTTGAATCAGCGATGTAGATAATGATCGTGAACAAATCATCAAGGGTATGGGTTTTAATGATCGTGACCGTGTTTCCCTTAGACGTGCTGATGTTTTCGTATGTGATATTTGAAAAAGAAACATTGGAAAACTCAACAGTGCTTACAACAACATCAAACGAATCATAACGACCATTGAGGTTCGCATCAACGTATTCGATAAGTTGTTCGACAACAAGCGAAAAATGATGCCTCGCCGCACCATCGTTTTGATCCGATAAAAAGGAAAGCTCGAAAGAAGGGGCCTTATCTATTGAAAAAAAGACCTCGAAACTCTTTTCTGTCGTGTTTTGTCTATACTGTGATCGTATTCTAGTATAGTTACCTTCGCCCTGAATGTTCATCTCACGTGTCTGGTACCGATATCGTGGTTTTTGACCACCCGTGTTAGTCTGATTCCCAGATCCTCCTTGACCCGAACCATTCTGAGAATTCCCTCCAGACTGATTCTCATCGGGGGGACCACCCTGATCTGGTGTCCCCGGGCCTTGTGGTTGACCTTGTGATGGACCTCCTGGAGGATTTGATTGTTGATCGCTGACGCTGTCCGCAGCACCCACAAGAGGGCTCAGTAAGGAAAATCCTAGGGATAATATGAGGAAACCGACGATGATGCTCCGTTTTTGAGATTTCATGGTTTTCTTCACCAATGGTGATATTTCTTTTTTTGTGCTTAAATAGGTTTTTGGAAGTTCCTCGAACAAGTGAGAAGATATCATCTGAGCCATTTTCAATGGTTTCGGTCTATATAGATCTTCTTTGAACCTTAAAAAAATGAAATGCTTTGTTCATTGTAAAAAAAAAAATTGAGGGAGGCTGCTCCCTCAAAGAAAAATCTTTTTTTATGGCTGGTTGTTCTGATGTTCGTTTTGCCAGCGCCACTGATGTTGAGCCGCCCAAATCGGTTGACCCGGTTCACGATAGACTTCGCCGTTGATGATAAACACACTCATCCAGTCTTCTGACTGGTAGTGTCCTTCAACGGTTACTGTGGTGTTGACTAGGCCAAGCAGCTCATCGATGATAAGCTCAAGACCTCCATCCTGGTCGTAATCAACAGCAGAGGTTGCCGAGTTGATATATCGAACTGGGCCGAAATGAAGCTCGACGGTCGAGATGTAGAAATTTACACCATCGTAGATGAAAACGCCGGTTAGTTCTTCAAGAACGCATCCTCCTTGACAGATGCCTAGCATGTCCCGGATTTGATTCATATAGCGTTGCATCTTCTCAGTGCCATAGGACCCTTGTTGTTGCTGCTGCTGTTGCTGTTGTAGTTGCTGTTGTTGTTTGGTGTTCTCTCCAGCCTGATACTGCGCTGCAGCTGCTAGACCTCCCATCATGAGGAGAGCCGCTGCAATCGCACCGAGTAGTATTGTTTTTTTCATGGTTTTCTATCTCCTTTACTTTTTACTCATGTCTTCTCTTTGTGGCGTTTTCGTATTAATACATTCTTGGAACATTTTCGAATTTTTGGAACCTTTTCGAAGAACGTCTCTCCCCTGTTGAATCCTGGTCTCTAATGAGAAAATAGATTCAGTGCAAGGCAGTTTTTTTTTAAAAAAAAAAGTGGATAAGAACTTTTTATTTTGTTGCACTGGAAAAGCCAAGAATGTAATCACAATACGGACAGACGAAGATCCTGTTTTGCTCCTCTGGTTCTTTTCCTTTTTTTTCGATGATGACAGTTTGAAGATCGATAAACTGCTTACAATACGGACATATTCCCATAGTTCCCTCACCAGTTATTGTATTTTTTATCCTATAATACTTTCTTTGTCAATATTGTACGAAACGAAAGATTTTCTTTTATGTCGTGAAGAAACAGTGAACCACACCGCTGAGGTTTCTTTTCTTCTGTCTTTTCAAAATAATTCTTTTTTTGGATATCTTTTTAAACAGAAAAGGGTTCTATTTTGAATGGTAAAAAAATGGCATCATGCGTAATTTGTGGAAGAAAAGCCACCGATATTGTCTATGATAAAAAAAAGAAAGTATGGGTGTTTAATTGTCCAGAGCACATCGTTCCAGAATCAGACCTGGTCGTGCCACGACACATGATTGAACAATTAAAATGAGACGATAACCCCTGGTGTTAGGGACTCTTTTCTGTGCATCGTGCACCATGGTTTCCAAGGCGGTTATGTTTTTTAAGGGAGTTCGTATTACATAAGATGAAGGTGGTTTCTATATGGAAAGTAAGCATTTGATTATCGGTGGGATTTGGGCTGTTGTCATTATCGTTATCATCGGTTTTTTTCTGACAGGGACGTCTCTTGAGTTTTTTGGGTATCTGATTTTGTTGTTCATCGCTTTCGTCTTCTCTTTGATGACGGAGCTTCTCCTCAGAGGAAAGGAGAAATAAAAAGACCTATTTTCGCTAGTGAAGACCTGAGATCATTGACGGTATTGATCGTTTTTGTATCTGCTGTAGTGTTTTCTCCGGAAGCATATGTATTTATAATGGATACAAATTCCAAAATTATCGATTGTGGAGGATTTAAAAAATGAAACAGGATAGGAATAGAAAGAGTAGGCTGGTTTTTTGTCTTGGCATCTGTCTGATGCTGCTGATGATTTCTTGTTTGGCTGCCACGGCTACAACAACCTCGACTACTGCGCAGACCAAACCGACCACTGAGACAGCGCCATCAAAGCTTAGGTATCTTCAAAATCTGTACCCGTTTAAACTCCTCAGCTGGGATTTCTGGAGCAATCCGCCTCATATTTACGCACGAAACACGGGAAATATCGGTATAGGGACTCCTACTCCCTCTGCGAAACTTGACATCGTTGGAAACATCGCGATCAACGGCCTGGAAATCATCGATGCCTCAGGTAAATGGGTCGGTGACATCTCAAATATGCAAGGACCACCGGGACCACAAGGGGAACAAGGACCGGAAGGACCACAAGGCCCCCAAGGCCCCCCGGGGATACAGGGACCACCCGGGCCACAAGGACCACAAGGACCACAAGGGCCACCCGGTGAACAGGGACCACCAGGGCAGAACGGGTCACAAGGCATACCCGGTGCCCAGGGGCCGATTGGATTAACCCCTGCCCATGAATGGTTCAACACCCTGCTGCGGTTCCAAAACCAGGATGGTTCCTGGGGCGAGTTTGTCGACCTGAAGGGAATCCCTGGGGATACACGATGGGAGTTGAACGGACAGAACATCTACTATGTGACCGGTGGTGTCGGGATTGGCACAAAAGCACCATCAGCAACCTTAGAGGTGAACGGTTCTATTGCTGCAAGCACCTTTGTTGGCGATGGATCACAACTGACCAATCTTCCCCACTTTAGCAGACCTTTACTGATCTATACAAACAAATACGGGTATAACGTCTCTGGCACCTATGAGTATTATTACGAGTTCACCCCAATCCCGGCCTCTAATCTCACCGGTGATTTCTTGAAAATTGAACTCACCGGCTATGGCATGCTCCATCTTAAGGAGAACAGCGAGGGGGGCATCGATATGGGGATTAATGCCAAACACCCTGGGGGAAGCTATTCGGTAAGCATGCCTGCGCAGCATTTCTTGTATGCAAAACCCCTGGCCAGTGCGTTTGCCACCGACTTTCAGAACTTCGGTCAGATGAGCTCCCTTACCTGGTATCATCAGTTAACGTCCCAGGAGAAACTGCAGGGTATCCAGATACAACTGCATGTGCATCTCTATAGCCCGACATCAGGGGGACAGACCGTAGGGTTCGAAAACGTGCAAACCATCATTAGTTGTGTGTAACAACAGACACAGAGTAAGGGCTCCTGCAAAGGGGTCCTTTCAATTATTTTTTTATGCCTTTAAAAGTATCAGTACTGAGTTGCTTTTTTTATAAACATGGAAAAAAGGAGGGGGGAAGGAATTGAGAGCGCTTCTCAATTCCTGAGAGGAGTGTTTCAGAGGAACTTGAATGCTTTAATCTCCTGTCGTGCGGAATTCCCTGCTTCATCATAGACAATGATTCGGATGGTATGAGGGATGAAGGGCAGGCTGAATCGTTTCCATAAAAACGTATAAGGCGAGGTTGTGATTTCAGCTTGCTCCTTTCCATCAATGAGAACCAAGATTCTATCGATACCAGATTCTGTGTCATTAGCTGCTACCTCGATGGTGATCTGACCGATGATCAGCACATTTTTCAAGAACAGAAGCTGTGTTCCTTCATTATCTTTCATGTAGAAATAGCCGGCCTCTGGTTTTTCAATAGTGACTGTTGGTGGTGTGATGTCAGGTATAGATGCTGTCGTGAAACTCCAGACCGGACCTTCCGTGATTTGACCATGATTGTCGTGAGCGGTAATTTTCCAGTAATATGTTGTATGGAACTGCATTATGCCCACGTCATAGGTCATCTCAAAAATATTGGCTTTTAGGAGTGGTGGGGGGTTCGTGGTTCCGAAATAGAGGTCAGAGTATACGTCTTCACCGATATCTTCATCGCTATTTGTCCAGGCAAGGTCTTTTGTGACATCAACATTCATGGCGCCATCAGCTGGTTTGGGGTTTGTGGGAACCGCTGGTGGATGGGAAGTCCCAAGCCAGACACCGTCTGCATCATCGACGTAATAGGCATCGAACGGGTTTCCATTTGGCGGGTCGGAGAATCCTTGATGAACAGCGGAGTTAAAGACAACAGCGATGACCTGAAGGTTTCCATACTGGATGTTTCCAAAATCATGACCATACCCATCATCGAAATCATGACCATCCCAGACCAAGGAGCCTGTCCATGTGCCAGAAGTTGGAATGAGAATGTCTTGGTTAAAAGCGTAATCAAGGAAGGCGAATGTATATGGATGTCCCATCGTATCATTCCAGCCCATGGTCGATTCAACTTCCGTCACATACACGTGGATATGACCGGTATAGCCAGAACTCTCATGGTTTTGGACGTTGACATCGATGTCTATCTGCGCGTTCCCCAGCCAGAGAGCGCTGAGGGTGACATCAATATTTGGGACGATACGCGCACCGCAGGTTGTAAGATCCTGACGATAGTATGCCTCTGCTTCTGGGAACCCGCCAACCTCGACACGGTACCCACCATCGAACCAGACTGTAGGATATCCCCAGATGTTGTATTCGTTAATACGCTCAGCAGCAGCATCATTTTCGAAATCGACCAAGCTGACATAATAGAAGGGGTAGTCATTGCTGGTATATACCTTATGGAGTGCTTCTCTAGCAACATGGCAGTTGGAGCATGGCAGCTCTGTTCCAAGTTCAGCAAACATGGTATGGGTCGCTGCTTTGGTTTGCGTGTTTGCTACTGCTGTCGAAGATGAGAGTGATAGGGGTGAGAGAGACGTCATGAGCAGAGCGCTCATCATAAGTAGTAAGGTGATCTTTTTCATGTTATGATTCCTCTTGATGTAGTAATGATTCCAAACCAGAAAAAGGAAAAAAGAAAGAAGATGAGGGAAAGCTCATCAGGAATCAAGCTGCGTGAAAATTATGAGCTGTCTGCCTGTGTAGTCACTAGAGATTTCGTTGACTGTTACGGTGATGTCAATAGACCCTAGTCCGAGAAACGGCTTGCATGAGACCGTGGCTTCTCCACCGGCGGAAATACTAAGGGTCTCTTTGTAAGAGACATTAATCCGATGGAATATCCCTCCGGTTATCGTAATTGAAACGCTCACATCTGTTGCTTCCGTAGAACCAAGGTTTTTTACTAGGGCTTGTACTCCTAAACCTGCGGTGACTGAGTCTAGGACAACGCCCTTCTCCGCCTGGATTTTCAGGATAAACGTGTCTCCTTCCCAGTCGTTGAGTGCACCGGTGCTTCCTACAGCAACAAAGCCACCATCTCGAGATTGTATCCCACAGGTTACTTCATCACATAATCCATCTGATAGGTCAATGATTTTTTCCCATTCTGTAGCACCCTGGGAGTTCAGCTTTACGAGGTAGCCGTCGGTGTTCCAGGTGTCCATGTCAAGGAGAAAGCCAGTAATGAAGTATCCCCCGTCTCTTGTTGGGGTGATGCTAGTGCCGTGCACGGGGTCGTTCATAGATATCTGCTTATTCCAGGTCAGTGTTCCTTGAGCATCGAGATGCAGTACCCAAAGGCTTTCGGTGCCGTTCATATCAAAAACGCTGCCTAGCACAATATAGCCATTGGACATCGTTTTGATACAAATGCCATCCTCACCTACGTCAGCGTTACCAAAGGTTTTTTCCCAACTTACTTCTCCAGTTTCATCTGTTTTTACAACCCAAACATCTCCCATTTCATCGGAGGCATCTGTTAAACCGACAATGACGTACCCACCGTCCTCGGTTTTCGTGAAACTTTTCGGTTCGTCAAGAGTAGCCCCCCCGATAGTCTTATTCCATTGTTCGGTTCCATCTGCTGTAAGTTTGATGAGCCAGAGATCATAACCACCTGCGCCGTAGGTTGATGTATCCCCAAGGACGATGTATCCTCCGTCCGAGGTCTGAAGAACGTCATGTCCATGATCCGGCCCATTACTTTTTCCAAAGCTCTTCTGCCAGACAAGGTCTCCGTTTGCATTTGCTTTGGTTACTTGGACATCCCAGAGCCAGGACCCGCCGACATCACCGACGATGATATAGCCGCCGTCTGTTGTTTGATGAACGGTTTTCCCAAAGAGATTGGTCATCTCAATCGGGAAATGATGGTGCCAGGATTCTTCACCGGTCACGTCGGTTTTTACCAACAGCACTTCTGTGTACCCTGGAGGTGTTGCGATGGTTGATCCCGTGAAAATATACCCGCCATCTGCGGTCTGTTCGACGTAGTACGCCCTGTCGTTTATGATGCTGTCAAAAATATGTATCCATTCGATTTCGGCATCCAAAGGTTCCTGGGTCGTGTTTTTTGCAATTGATGTTCCAGCAACAAGAATAAGAGTTGCGCATACCAGCATACAAATCAGGTTATATATTTTTTTTCTATTTTTCATATATCCACCCTTTTTTAACCCTGTAATTCTCAAACTTGCTTATAAATACTAGGAAAATGTTCGGAAAAAACCAAACAATATACTATAAAAATTTATAAATGTTCAAAAAAAAAATGCTATCCAATCTTTCAATTTCTATTCCCATTATTACGATAGTAAGACTAGTAGCAAGGACTTCTCTGAACGAGATCTTTTTCAATGTATTCCATTGGTACCATCGTCGTTATCACTTTTTTTAGCCTTCTTGAACTATGTTATGAAATAGACGACATCTGAATAGGAAAAGCTCAAAAAGAGTCAGATTTTAACATCCCGCTATGAAAAAGGTTGCTGCGTACGCAAAACTCCTTCGGCTCCCAGGTATCGGTGCGCTTGGTACCACCACATTAATTGGTGCAATAACAGTCGGTGTCTCGGATTTAGTTGATCTGGGTATTGTTTTTCTCATCGGCTCTCTTTCAGCTGTGTTTGGTTTTTTACTTAATGACTACGCCGATGTGGAACTTGATAATCTTGTTGATGATTTAAAGAAAAAACCACTAGTCAGCGGAGACGTATCAAAAAGGTCAGCCTTACTAATAGGAATTCTTCTCATTTTAGCGACATTCTTTCTAATTTCACTCTTGTATTATGAAAAACCAATCGATACGTACAAATTCCTGGCAATTAACTGTATCATCCTTGCAGGGATTCTTGGCAGTGTGTATGATTTATTCGGAAAAAGATTCATCGGCTCTGATTTTCTTGTTTCGATATCCATGTCTTTTGTGTTCTTATTTGGTGCTCTTTCATTTGCTCAACCAAACATCATAACATGGATAATCTTTATTCTCACCTTTAATCAAGCACTCCATATGAATGCTGTTGAGGGCGGCATAAAAGATGCTGACCATGATTATAAAATGGGTGTCACAAACATTGCGCTTTCTTCAGGAGTAAAAGTAGAGGGAACGGCTCTTTTTATTCCCCCTGCCTTTAAGGCGTTTGGATTCGGGATACGACTGTTTTCAGCTATTTTATTATTCACCCCATTTGTGTTTTTTGGGTATGACTACTACCTCTGGCACATTATTTTATTAGCGGTCCTCACCTTTATTTTGTTAGCGTTAAGCATAAGATTTTTAACGATGAAAGTCTTTGATAGAAGTAAAATAAGAAAACTTATTGGGATCCAATCATTTTTACGATATTCCCTGGTGCCGATAATGTTAATTCCAATAATCGGTACTCTCTCCTCCGTGATACTGATTTTCTTTCCAATAGTCTGGTATATAGTATTTACGCCACTGCTTGGGGAAGAATTGTTTAAACCAAGGATGTAAAACAATTTTGAAAAACTAGATAAAAATACAAAACGATGGACCATGGGTTGAGCAGGACTCGCAGGCGTACAAATGATAAATAACCATGCATAATATTAATATATGACATGGATTATCATATCATGAACAGGAGTAAAGGACACCTAACAACAGCTTTAAGGTTATTCTGGAGTGATGCCAAATGGGCGCTAAGCTAGATAGAACGTTGAAAAACATGCAGTTATTGTCGAGCAGTAAGAGTTCAGTCGCAAAGTTTCTCAGGATTCAAAGGAGTGTTGCAGCCCTCCCGTTACTTGTCATGTATACTATCGTCGGATTATATTTTAATGGTTTTAATTTCTTCGATGTGACATACCTTCTCGGTGCTCTTGCGCTCTATTTGCTTTCAGTTGCTGTTAACGGTTATAACAATCTCTTTGACGTTGAAGAGGATAAACTAGCGGTATCCAGTGGAATTTTGAAGGCAAACTATTTACTAAAAGAGTTTACGTGGCGTCAATTGAAGTGGAATCTTCTGCTCACCAGCATCGCCCTTGTCGTCGTCGTGTTCCTCATCGGGAACCTAGAATTTGCTATCATATGCGCTTTTACATATGTTCTTGGAATAATATATACAAAGCCAATTCGACTGAAAAACAGACCCCTCATCGGAACGTTGTCAAACACTTATTTGTTCTCGCTTGTACCGATACTGAGTTGCTACTTTTTGTTCAAAGGTGAACTCACGGCAATGATCGCATTTAGCATAGCTACATTTCTTCCAACATTTGCAAGTTGTCTTATCGCTGAAATTGCTGACCGCGAGGTAGACAGAAAAATTGGAACACGAACTACCGCTTGTTGGCTTGGTCCACACCTCAAAACAGTTATCAAAGGAGTGTTGATCTTCTCTGTTGTGTTATTTTTTATTGCGTTGTTCATCAATTGGGGTGTGATTCTTGTTATCCCATTTATGGTGATTTTTCTTTATGAAATATATAAACTTTACATGGATTTCACAGATAAAAAAGCCGATTATGCGCTTTTAAAAATAGGGGCGAATCTCTCAAAATTTCTGGTAGTCTATATCATAGCAGCGATAATCTACCACGAAATAGCCGCTTTTCTACCTACGAATATTTTTTAATAACCCAAAGGCATTTTTCACTTCCCCTTAACCATCTCTTGAGGAGTACTGAACGTAACTCAGGAAACGCAGTGACAAGATTTTTGCGATGACTACCGCTCATTGCTTTCCTACATATCATATCAAAATTTCAGATGACCTATGATTGACAGGATATCAACAGGGTTAAACAGGAGAAAAAGAATTACGAAGAACGTGGATCGTTCACTTCGTTTCAGACCATCGCCTTTTGGGTCGTACCACGATAATAATTCACAGAAATTTTATCATACGAATCTTTTTGAAAAATCGCATTTCCAAAAAACACCTCTGCACGGGCATGTATGTGTCCAATAAACGGTAAGATCCTTAGGCATAACAATCCATGCAAACGCAGTAACTTTTGATGAATACGTATCAGGATGCCGGCAGAGGTCACCAGAATCCATTTTATTTTGATCGTAACCTCCACCGTGATCCCTTGATATTTTTTTACACACGTCTAATGTAATATTCCCATAGTAAAGCTCAAGTAATTCATGTGCTCTTTCTTCTCTGAATCCTGATGTAGGGAACTCGTCTGGGTAAACGGATCCAGTCAAATTTGGATCTAACCATAGATGGTGATTTGTATGCCAGAGGATTCCCTCTCGGCTGCCCGTTATCTCTGTTGAATCACCAAACACCGCTATAAAATAATGATGAGTCTGTTCTATTACTACTATCCCGCCGTCTTTATCACAAAAACTTGACGATGATCCATCATACTGATTAAACCAACTATGTTCTGTTTGTAACGCTCTTTCACTGTTTTCAAAGAATGTTGCTACCTCTGAAACATTTTTACAGGTCATCATAGCCTGTGTCTCAAGTATCATCGTTGGGATTCCCGGCCCCTCATCGATACTACGGCTCTTATTATCAGTGAACACTGTGCCAGGTGAACCCATTCCCAATCCTTTCTCATTTAAAAAGGGATATTCATAAAGTACTGGTATACCCCAGAACGCATATTGATATTCCATTGTATTTACTTTTAAAATCCAGCATTTCAAACAGAATATGCGATGTAAAATACACGATAAGAAGAGGTCTCTGACGCCGTCAACAGATGAATCGATGCTAAAGGTTAAAAACGTCTCGTTATTTTTTGTCGCCTTTCCGGTGGAAAGAGTAATCGTACATCTATCATCAAGTAAGGTATGCAATCTACTTTGTATGAGGAGTAATTTTTCTACATCTATGTTTGTACTAACCGATAATCCTCTCAGCTCGTCTAGATACAGAGGAAACGTTTTCTCCAAGGTTCTCACTTGGTTTTTTAAGGAATTTGTATCAATTTTACGTTTTTCATAAAAACCACAGAAAAAATCTAATATTCTGTAGAACGGACATAATAAGTGACCTGCTTTTACACCATAGTCATAGGCAGATGATGTCCCAAAATTGAAAATCGCTGTTTCATATATATTTTCTTTATCGTTTCTTTTTTTGAGGTCATCTTCTCGTTTTCCGATGCTTAAGCATTCAAAGAACGTTTCTTTTTCACGTAACAATCCTTGGGGGTGGTTCTTCTCGGTTGATATGTCGGTTTCTTTGTTTTTTGTGGTAGATAATGAGATTTCATCTAACGGTATTGATTTCGCAGATTGATGTCCCACCAAAGTACTCAACGACCCTAGAACCAGAAGAACAACAACATAGAGACTAATCATTATAAGAGGGTTCTTCTTCATCCTTGCTTTCCGCCCTTAACCATAATTTAAAATGTATGTTCTCCTATAAAAACTATAGTCTAGGAAACAAGGGTTTAAGCAAAGCATTGATACAGGTTTCATGCATGGTTTTTTCTTGGGCGAAAACAAATGAGAAAAAAGAAGTTGGAGCGCCGTCCGCCGGACTCGGACCGGCGACCGCTCGGTTAACAGCCGAGTGCTCTACCAACTGAGCTAGGACGGCATTTTTCTTATCGTGTTGTAGCGAATGAGAATAGTGTTTTGTATTAAAA
>CAYXPY010000040.1:0-16143 GCA_964467345.1 uncultured Thermoplasmatales archaeon
TTTCCGTCAAAGGTAAACAAAAGAGGGCGTTTTTGGAATTTTGAAGGATTTTCTAGGAGGCGGGCTTTATGTTTTCAAGGAGAATTACTTCTAGTGGGGCTAGAAAAGAATGAATAAAATCGGGGAATATGGTCTTGAACCAGATGTATATTCTTCATCTTTCGGAGAAGTATCTGAATTCCAGAACCAAAACAGATTATGTGTTGAAACAATTCAACTACGAAAACCTTCCCTCAAAACTATCAATGCAGATCAATATTTATCCTCAATCAGGTCCTATGTACCTGGAGAGCTTATTTCTCCCCAGAACTATGAAGAGATGAGGAAGTTTGCAGCTCATTTTTGTGGGGGTATTACCAATTTTTTTGGATTTGAATCGAAGCTCAACGCTAGTAACGGACAAGCGGATTATCTTTTCGCAGTCTCTTCGCTTAAGGGTGAACGTGAAGCATTTACGAAGTTGTTAACAGACGGAACAATTCAAACGACATTGATGACCCAAGTTGAATGGCAGCATATCCGGGATTTCGCAATTGAATGGTCAAATCCGAAATCCCCACTCTTCAAAAAAGTAATGGGGTTCTGGCTCGAATTTGATAAGGTAGAACTCTCCTCTGAAATACCCATTCCTTGTATCTTTATCCAAACACCCATTTTGCGTATTGATACATCTAATGATATGAACGATTTTATCTGGCTTACAACATCAGCACTACCGCTCTTAACAGGATGCTGCGTCTCTGAAAAAATCGAGAACTGGATGATCCGATCTCTCCAAAAACTACCGAAAGGAGCTGGGTTAATGGATGTTGGTGTGATGCTGTCCCGTGCAGCCACTGGCGTTCGATTCTGTATCGTACGAATTCATCCAGATGAAATAATCCCTTATTTAACCAGTCTCGGATGGTCGGATAAAGATAATAAATTATCGACTCTCCTGAAAGAACTTAAAACGAAAGCGTCTCGTTTTGTGCTACATATCAATATTACAGAAGAGGGAATTGAACAAAAAATTGGTATTGAATGCTCCTATTCCCCGGATCGCTATCATCTCGAAACAAGATGGTCCTCTTTTCTTGATTATCTGATAAAAAAAGGTATATGTCTTCCTGAAAAAAAGAACATTTTAATGAGCTTTTTAGGCGTTGAACAAGAAGACCCAAGAATTGATTTTAACCTGAGTTCCTATCAAGTCTCAGCGAAAATTCAGGGCGATATACTTTCTCAAGCTCTTGTCAGATTCATTAGTCATATAAAACTTGTTTATGAACCGGATTCAATAATTCAGGGGAAAGTGTACACTGGTGTTCGACTCTTTGGACGAACGAGTCTATCCCAAGAAGAATTACTTTAATTGAGAATTAACAGGTTAATTGATGGGAATCCTTTGAGGATTCCTACATTCCCATCTGCGTACTTAGCTGCGAAAAATGCCTTTATAGTTCAGGTTATATAAAATAAAAAAGGAGGAAGCACCACATTGAATAGGTACTCCAACCATACAACATCTTTTCAAAATGCCGGTACTGCACGAGAGATCGACCTAGAAAATAAACTTACTTCCCCTGAATTTCAAATATATCAAGAAGATCATACAAGAATGTACAATCATTTACCTTTAAAAAGCATTCTTGCAAGTAATTACCTCTGCATTGCTGAGCCATATATTCGAGAACTTGTTTCTTCAGACAGTTTGAAAGGAATTCTCTCAACTGCTCGATATTTTCCTGGAAATTTAACAAGTTTTTTAGGATTTGAATGCCGTTTAAAAGATATTGAGTCACGTGCAGATTGGGCATTTGCAATATCTGGTCGAGGAGATGATCGACAAGTATTTTCAAATCTTCTAAGTAATGGAAATTTACCAAAACAATATTCTCAACAACCAGAATGGAAACAAATTGCTAATTTTTCTAAGGAATGGATTAACCCTGGCTCCCTATTATTCAATAAAATTCAATGCTTCTGGCTAGAATTTGATATGCCTAGTACTCTGCCAGAAATTCTTATCCCTAGCGTCTTTTTTGGACCGGAAAAGAGTTCACTGAAAGTTACTCCGAATAACGCCTTGCAATACGAGTGGTTAACCAAAACTGCTTTACCTCTTCTGAAAGGTGGGCCCATATCGAATTCTATGGAAAAACAGTTATTCAACTGTATTCACCGATTACCCGATAATGCGTCACTACAGTTCATTGGGGTAATGCTTTCTCGTTCAACAAATGGGATTCGGCTTTATGTCAACAGATTGTATCCAGAGCAAATCGTCCCATATTTGAGTTCATTAGGATGGTCAGATAAAAATGGCGAGCTGACATCACTTATTAATGAACTTCAGAATAAAGCCGACAGATTTGTTATAGGATTTGATATAGATGTAAATGGTATTGGCCCTAAGATTGGAATTGAGTGTTCTTTTATGTCCAATCTATTTCACCAAGAGACACGGTGGAATGATTTATTAAATTATTTGGTTGAAAAGAAAATATGCTTGCCGGAAAAACGTGATGCTTTGCTTACGTATTCTGGAATAGAAAACATAGAGAATTTCTCAGGCGCGGTTATGAAACCACTGACATCGATATCAAGGCATCTTGACAAGTTGATTTCAAGTCCAATTATCAGATATATCAGTCATATTAAGATAGTCTATCAATCAGGCTATCCCCTAGAAGCGAAAGCGTATCCGGCTGTTAGACTCTTTGAACCTGCGGAAGAATCTATGTATGAATAGTTATATACAATCATCAATCAAGACCCACAGATCTACTTATCCTCAGAAAGATTAATGCCTTTCACGTATTTATACGAGGATGTCTTTAAGGAAAAAATACGCTATGAAGTTTGCTACTATTGGTCATCTTATTAATCAAGTACGTTTAGATGAGTTTCCAAAATCATGGATCTACGATAAGTTAATGATTTTTCCAGAAATACACATAAATGAAACGAGTGGATATCTAACTGGTTTATTACTTACTCCAGAAGAAATAATGGGGCAACCAAGAGAGATTATTAGACAAAATATTCTTGATGCTGCTGTGTATCTTCAAAATGAGTTAAACGTCGATCTTATCCAACTAGGAGCTCTTACAACCTCAGTTACGGATGGCGGAATTTGGATTACCAAACAGAAAGAATATACCGGTTTTGTTAACCATGGGGATAGTTATACAGCAGCAGTAACATGTCAAGCAGTATTTAAAGCGTTAAAATTTTTTAACAAAGACCCTTCAGATCAAACACTAGCTATTGTAGGAGCATATGGTATTATTGGCGAAGCAGTATCAAAAACCCTTGTATCTAATTTTCATCATTCAATCCTTATCGGACGTAAAATAGAAAAATTAAAAGAACTTGAAAAGAAATTAAAAGGAAATTTTGTAACTACGATTGATTTGAAAACAAATGAGGCGGACATCGTTGTCACAGCAACGAGTCATGCTACATCTTTATTAAATTCAAATCATTTAAAAAAGAACGCAATCATCGTTGATGTTTCTCAACCTCCAAATCTTTCTTATGACCTTTGCCAAAAACGACTTGACATTCATCGTATAGATGGTGGATTTGTGGATTTTCCTGTTGAATTGCCTACTTCAATGATACCTGCTGGAAAAAATTTTGCTTGTATCGTTGAGGTTATCATGCAAGCCATAGAAAATGAACGACAAAATCATGTAGGATCTATTGACCTAAATCATTTACATAAGACAGAGATATGGGCAAAGAAATATGGTTTTACATTCAATGAATTAACGAATTTTGGAAAAGCAATTAAATAATTTTTATTTTTTAATTCCCAAAAATCGCGGTATTAAATGACATATTCGCATAGGTGATTTCCTTTTCTCTAGAATAAGTACCTTCACCGGCACTATAAAACAATAAAAATGATTTATTTTTGAAATAATTTTGTAATTCTTCTTGAATAATATTTGTCTTGTCACCGAGAGTTTGTAAAATCGTCATGCATGCTGAAAATACACCAAACTCTGGCTGAATCGTATCAAAAAAATGTAAATTATCTTTGACTGCCTTAATCAAATCTTTTCCGCTGACTGTGAGTATAGAAACGTCCCCATCATCTATTATGCAGGGTAAAACTATAGAATCCTTCATAATAACCGGCATCACAACTGGTACTTCACGCCCTCGTCGTTTTAATGAGATTGGATAGTATAGAATAGTATGACTCATCGTTTCTTCCTTTAGAAAACCTTCAGGCCATCTCAATAAGCGCAATAACTCAGGTACAGCAGGTTGATTATTAATTTTACGTATAGCATGATTTCCCGCTCCAAGTTTTGTTATAGTGAAATGAAGATTGGTTTTCTTCATTCCATGAGTTGTACATACATCAAGATGAAGGTCTGTTGAAATACCAAGATTCACCACCGCGTTTGTTAGAACGTTATGGCCAAAAAATTGATAATTTTTCATTCCTTTGTAATCATCCATGGACGTCCCAAGAATCATCTGGTAGTCTGGTAGTTGTTCGACGGTCTGCTCAAAGATTTCATCTTCTCTGCCAAGGCCTTTTTGAACTAATGTTTGCGAAAGACCAAGTGCCTGCAGGGCAAACTTGCTGACAAAACCGGATCGGATATATTTTTTTTGTCCAACTCCAGGGATACTTGGCATCACTGCTCCTGATATGAAATTTAATAAAAATTTATTTTTGTAAGGTGATTCTTTTAAATTATTTCGAATCATATCTGCGCATTGAGTCGCAGCTTTTTTCGGGTTTCTTTTTGTGTTTTTTCCGACACCGACTGCGACATCCATGGAAGGATAACTGACCGCAAGTCCACTTGCTCCTCTTGAAAAGCATCCGTAATTGTTCATAAAACCAGTGACTGTACCACCAATCAGAGGTGTTCCTTTTGGGAGTACATCCCAGACACCGTCGAGGAACTCCTGGAAGCCACCGTATTTTTCGTAGTGGATCGTTGAGAATAACAAGAAGAACTCCGGGGGTCGATTTAGGTTCTGAATGGCGGTCTCTGCGACTTCTCTTCCGGCCTGTCGTGCATCCCATTTCCGGGATAGACCGATGGCTGTTTCTACTTTTGATTTCATGTTACTCCATTGAGGATTCTTCTTTTATATCAAGGAAATCAATGGTTGTGCATCCAACCCTTTTTTTAAGTATGTGATGAATCCTTAAGCAGTGACGTATGTCTCATGGTGCTCTTTTGAAGACTCATTTGGTTGCGAGGGGGCCGCCATAATCCTGAGGATTTCCCTGCGAGCGTTTTCGATTTCCACCTCAAGCAACCCCTTGTTTGCGAGGGATGGAACGATCGTGACAAGGGCGTTTTCTGTATCGGGAAATACGTAAAAGAGAACCTCGTAGTCCTGCAGACGGAACTCCATTTCGCTCAGACCAGCGCTAGAGTATTGGCTGATGACGGTGAAGACTTCGTCCATGGCGCGTTTGATAACGTCCCATATCTCGTGTACCTCTGGTTTGAAGCTTTCACTTGATGGCATGACGCTGATCATGTTACGTCGTGCGACCATGCATGCCAGGATGTCATCAAGTCGCATTAAATCATCAAGTACAGCTGCTATCGGGTCATCCCTCATCCCATCACCATGATTTGTTAGGTTACCTATGCATCGATGCTATAAAAACATTTCCTCCTTTACTACGTCTCCTGTCATGTATTGAAAATGTTACAAATACCGGTATTGTTTGGAATGGAAAAAGAGAAAAAAAGTTTTTTCGAGAACCCTCTTTTGAAGGGTGTATGTTACATTTTTTTATATTCTGTTGCTTCCAGTAACGTGTTGACTTCTGCTTTGTCTTTTATTTCGATTTCGACGAGCCAGCCGTTGTCGTAGGGGCTTTTGTTGATGATCTCCGGGGTGTCGTCAAGCTTTGTGTTTACTGCTACTATTTTGCCGCTGACCGGGGTATAAACCTCGGAGACAGATTTGACTGATTCGACGACGCAGAGTTCTTCTCCTTTCTTTATTTCCTTTCCAACGCTTGGGAGTTCGACAAAGACGATATCGGTCAGCTCGTGTTGTGCATGATCGGTGATGCCGATGGTTGCCTTGTTTCCTGCAAGTTTGACCCATTCGTGTGTCTTTGTGTATTTTAAACCTTCTCGTACCTCATGTGCCATAGCAATCAAGTGGGATATTTCCTGGTTGTTTTAAATCTTTTCTGCAATGAAAAAAAGATGAACCGAAGAAAGAGCATCTCGAAGAGATATCTGTTGCAACAGGGGTGTTTATTGTTTTGATGCCCAGTCCTTGGGGACAAATGGTGGTTTGATGACCTTAGCTTTGATTGGTTTGTCACGGACCATGATATCCAGGACGGTTCCGACCGCTCTTGTATCAGGCGCGACGTAGCCCATAGCGATGCCTTTGTTCAGACAGGGGGATAACGTCCCGCTGGTGACGATACCGACGGGGGTACCATCCTTCTGGATCTCGCATTTGTGACGCGGGATGCCTTTCTCGACGCATTCCAGGCAGGTCATCCGCTGGAACGTGCCTTGTTCCTTCTGTTTGAGCAAGGCGTCTTTACCGATGAACTCATGATCCCAGAAGATCGTCCAGCCGAGGGTCGCCTCCAAGGGGGTCCGGCCGCCTTCGAACTCGTTGCCCGCAAGCATGAATGCTTTCTCCAGGCGGAGCGTGTCTCGTGCACCCAGGCCGATGGGTTGGATGCCGAATTCCTTTCCTGCCGCAAGAATAGCGTCCCACACCGTTGCTGCCTTGTGTGTCGGGCTGATCTGCAGCTCAAAACCATGTTCACCGGTGTACCCGGTATAGGAAAGGATGCAGCCCACATCTGCGATCTGTACCTTCTGACAGCCGAAGAACTTTACCGCTCCAAGGTCTGTGTCGGTCAGCGTTTGTAATGTCTCCTTTGCCTTTGGGCCCTGGATCGCAAGGATCACATACTGTTGGGAGACATCCTCTACCTTGGTTTTCAGATGATGTTTCTTAGCCTGCGTTGTGAGCCATTCTGTGACGATTTTATTCATCCCGGCGTTGGGGATCATCATGAATTGGTCACCCAGATGCATGAAGATTGTATCATCGATGATGGTCCCATTCTCTCGTAAGATCTCGGTGTACTGGCTTTTTCCATCCTCTATCCGTGATGCATCCTCCACGGTCGTAAGAGTGATGAGTTTTGCTGCATCAGGACCACTGACCCAGAGGTTGCTCATATGGGTGACATCGAATAATCCTACGTTCTTGCGGACAGCCATATGCTCGTCTCGGATGGAGCTGTACTGTATCGGCATCTCAAAGCCAGCAAACTCGGTAAACGTCGCTCCTAGCTTCACCTGGGTTTCATATAATGGAGATCGTAACACCATATCCTGCTTCGCCCCCGCCTGTATCTCATAAACCCTAGTTAATTATTTCTACAATACTATCCTTGCAAGGAATTTGTGCTGAAACCAGGGATTCGGTTGAATGATGGAGCACGTGGTATCTGGATTTTTTATTTTTCTGACAAAGATTTAAATAACCAATGATCCTTTAATTTCATTAAGGGTAGGGAAGAAATGAATCAAATTCGCTTAATCGGAGGCTTTCTCTGTGCTGTGGTTCTGCTTGTGCTGGGTTCGTTAAGTACTGTGGTGGGGTATCAATCAGTCCAGACCTCGCAACCGAATCTCATCAATGAAAGAATCAACCAGAGGGAGTTGTTGTTCCAGACCATCGTTGATATTGTCAATAGCGAAGAGATACAAAGGATTATTCTTAAATCCCAGATGAGCAGAAGGATATTCCCAACATCAGAGGTTCCTATTGTAACAAAGAACCAACTTAAACAGATGTATTTTCTTGGGTTGATTCTGTCAAAGGTTATCAGTACATCAAGGATTCAGTCGATGAGTGGGATGTATCAATTCAATAATCAAGAGATGCAGAAGGAAATAAATGCTGTTATTGAAAAGGATGGGGCACTCAATAATACACTATCTCAATTAAAGAGCTCTGGATGTGACTGTGAAAGTGAGAGAGCTATCAATTGGAGTTACCCAGTTCTTTGTTCTTTTTTAAATGTTTTGATGATACCACCTTTGATCCTTTTTGTATTTGGTTCGTCTCTTGTAGCGATTGGTCTATGGTTTCGACTGATGGGGCTTATCGGTTATGTTCTAGAATTGATAACAGTGCCTATAGTCTATGCTATAATTAATGTAGGAGCAATATTTGATTGTAAGTGGTGGTTTATTTCTACATAATTTCTTTCTTTTTTAATCGAGTCACTGCGTACCTACGACAGGATATGGTTTTTATAGGAGAACATCGATGTAAAATCATAGGGGCAGGAAAGGTATGGAGAAGAAACCTCTGATACTAGGGAGTCTTTGCGCGGTTTTTCTTGTAATGGGTTCCTTGAGTGATGTGGTGGGGTATGAACCGGGGGATTCGACTATTCAACCTCGTTCTCCGTTGTCTGCCATTAGTATCTCTGAAAAACATCCTCAGTCAAGTGTTTCGTCTAATTCTGTTGAATGGGACCGAGTGTACGGTGAACAGTCCTCTAATAGCTATTCAGTATGTCAGGATTCCGATGGTAACTTAGTCGTCACTGGATGGATAAATCGTGATATGGTACTTATTAAAACAGACACGAATGGAAACCTGATATGGAACCGATCATTCGATAGCGGGTTGAATGATTGGGGTACCTGCGTTCTTCAGACCACCGATGGAGGATATATTGTCACAGGAGCTGTCGACTCATACCATAGTCTGTTTGACTACGCCAATGTCGGGTTATTAAAATATGATCATCAAGGGAATCTTCTGTGGAACAGAAGCATGAAATTCGGTGGATATTCTGACGGGACCGCTATCCTTCAAACACCTGATCAAGGTTTTCTCATAGTCGGATCAACCAGTATTCAATCCAGTGGACTGCTCGTCAAAACCGATGCTATGGGATCTGTACAATGGTATAGTTTGTTTGGTAGCGAGAAACAGGATTGCGGGATTTCCCTTTCATATGCAGCAGATGGTGGGTATGACATACTTGTCCGGTCAACGACATCTTACCCGTCCAACACGACCTTCTGGTTCCTGCATACAGATGAAAATGGAAGTGAACTCTGGAACAGGACGCTACCGACAAAGGACAGATGGATCTGCTCGATGAAACCCGCCGATGATGGCGGATACATCCTAGTTGGTTATCGATACTATCCCAAACTCCTCCCCACTGATGCCTGGCTACTGAAGATTAATGCAAGCGGATATGAAGAATGGAACAGAACCTACGGTAGCTCTTTGTACCAGGATATAGGGGGTTCAGTTCGTCAAACACCAGATGGGGGGTACGTATTTACAGGCTCTACCGGGACCACAAATGGATACGAACCATACACCTTATGGATTGTAAAAACAGATAAGGATGGCAATGAGCAATGGAATCGCAGTATCCCAAGTAATCTGAGCGGTTACGGGTCTGCCATCATCTGTTCATCTGATGGGATGTTCATTATCACTGGTAACTATGATTCTAAGATTTGGTTACTAAAACTTGCGAATGAACCACCGCAAAAGAAGCGAATGGCGTTTCTCTTTGGTTCCATTACTCATCTTGAAACCGAGGGAGTGTTTGTGACATTTCAAACACAGAATATGTGGCTTGTTCAACTCCTGCCTTTAAAAATCACTCATTATTGCGATAATGAATATATTAGTATTTCACAAAACTACACCGGGGTTTTAAGACCAAAAGTCATCATTGGTGTAAGTCGTGTATAATAATGTAACTATTTAGATAAAAGGAGAAATGTTATGAAGGGGTATATGGCGATTGGAATCATTCTCTTACTGCTGGGGGCTTCTATGATTCCAGGGAATGCACAGAATGCTGAGAAGCAATCCTCATCAAGAGGGAATTGGTTATATGTGGGTGGAAATGGACCAGGAAACTATACGAGGATTCAGGATGCAATAGATGATGCAAAAGATGGAGATACAATTATAGTTTATAGTGGCACATATTATGAATATGTTAACATCAATAAGCAACTTTACCTCAAGGGAACCAAGCTTAATGGTCTAGATTTTCCTTTAATTTATAATAGAGTAATAACATTCTACAATAATTCTTGTTGCTTAGAAAATTTTTCTGTTCAGAATCATGAAACACTGAATGGAATTCATGTTCTTTCCGATTACAATATTATTAAAAATTGCACAATCTTTAATTGTGACACTGGAATTTTTCTTTCTTCATCATGTGGTAATCTGATTAGCAATAATGAGATTAAATCTGGTACAAGAGCTTTTGGTTTATATTCCTCATGTAATAATTCGATATTGAATAATAACATATATGACCATGAAAATGAAGAGATATTATTTACAGATAATTCAAATCATAATTGGTTTTATCGTAATTACGTTCATCAATGTACACATAATCCAGCTATAGATATCGGACAATCTCCTTTCAACATCATTGAAGAAAATAACATATCGGGTAACTATGAGGGACTTGTTATCAGATCATCTCCTAATACCTCTGTTTTACGGAATTCCTTTTGGGGCGATGGTATCCTTTTTTCAGCATCGTTACAAGAGTTATGCTCCTACATTATCGAAGGTAACCTTGTGGATGGAAAACCTCTTCGTTACTATGTCAATCAGAAAGGAGTTTCTGTTCCATCAGATACAGGTCAAGTAGTGCTCATCAACTGTTCGAATTTTCTTATTAAAAATTTTACCTTTATCGGCGCGGAACATGGAATAATACTATTCTGTTCATCGAATAATTCAATCACAGATAATATGATATCTGCTGGACCTGCAGGTATTCTACTTTCTCAATCACATGATAATGTTCTTTCAAGAAATATCATCAATGGTGGTAGAGGGGGAATTATACTTGGATCATCGAATAGGAATATCATTTCTAATAATACGGTGACGAATCAGAGTAAATTACCTGGGATTCTTTTAGAATATTCTGAGGATAACGAAATAGTTGATAATACTGTCATTAACTGCGCAATAGGGATAGCTCCACTGCATAATTCAGATAATAATGAATTCATTCGTAATACTGTTACCGTTTCTACGAATGGAATATTTCTGTTTGGGTCCCAATATAATTATTTGTACAAGAATAAAATATCAGATTGTTCATTAGGTGTACTCGTGGATGGAACAAATGGAGATATTTTTGATACAAATTTTATTAATAATTGCGGGACCGGAATAACTCTAAAATATGGTAAATCAACAGAAATCACGCATAATGTAATTTTAGAAAATGATAATGGTATTGGTCTATTGGAGTGTTCTGACATCTCTATTGTAAAAAATAATATCTCGAACAATGAAGAAGGAGTCACAATATCTTCTTCAGGGTTCGTATCTATTAAAGAGAATAACTTTATACAAAATATTTTAGATGTGAGTTTTTCAGTGCGATTGCTGCAAGTATTTACTAATAAATTTAATGGGAATTATTGGGGGAATATTTCTCTAAACCGACATATTATAATTGGGTCTGTTACTATTGTATTATTTGCTGTTTATTATCATGAGATATCTTTCACACTGAAGTGGATTTGCATCGATTGGCATCCTGCACAAGAACCCTATGACATCCCCGGAGTGAGTTGATGGAAATGAAGAAAATCCTTGCAGTAAGCTTCATCCTCCTTTTCCTTGGTGTCGCACCAAGCATCAACCAGAGTATTGCCACAGCATCGCATAATGATGATGTTGTGGAAGTCACCACCCAAGCTTGCGGCATACAAGGATATGATGATACCACGGTGACACTCACGAGAGAACAATACCAGAACCTGGAACAGTATCTGGTGGAGTTCAGAGGCAGGTTGAACCAGACATCCACCAGGGAGGAAGCAATCCCACTCTTTAAAGAGGCAGTGATGAAGTTAGATACGTATGGGTTGCTGCCAAAGGGGATGAGTGTCAGACAAGTCCAAGGAATCATTACTCGTTCCGCATATCGTTCGTATATCCCCGTATCGTTTAAGCGAATTTTTTCCGCCCATCCCTCTTTAGATACTACGACATCGAACACAGTGTGTCTTATCGCCGGACGGACGAATAATACCTGCTTTCGGGGTGCGGGATCAGTTCTGTTCAATGAAATTTCACATAGAATCGATTCGAGAAATCTCTCAATAATGTTCTGGTTGTTAAGTCATTGGTTAGACCAGCTTCGAACCTACAATCCATTGTGCCTCGTGAACAGGGGTTATCTTGGGTATTATAATCCTTATCCCCCAAGGATTCTTCTGTCATCTGGATGGATGACGACAATAGGCTTGCAGGGACTAAAAAAGATACAAGGGGATATGATTGGAGCTCTACCCCTCAATAAATTTTTCTTTTCTGTTGGTCCATTTCCTTCATTTCAATTCTACCCTGCGATCATAGGTTTTATCGGGATAAAAATACTTTTTAACACTGATCTGTATATCTTAAAAGAATATTTTTATGTTGGTTCTGCCCTGTGGGTAAGCATAAGCTCAGAACCTCCATCACAAGAAGGGATCATTTGATCTTGTCGAAAATGAAACAAGGAAGCATTCTCAAACCGCATCAAAGGAACAACTCTGAGGAATTGACAAAACTATTTATCAACCAGACCTCATAGGGGAACCATATGCAACCGACAGAACATCCAGGGATTTACAAAAGAAACGAGAAACTCTTCACACAGAACCCAGAGCCCTGCAAAGGAATCAAGGTCTACAACGAACAGCTCATAACCGACGATGACATTGAATACCGGTCCTGGAACCCGTTCCGCAGCAAGCTTGCAGCAGCATTACTGAAAGGTCTTTCTTTAGACATCGCAGCTGATGCACAGATTCTATATCTTGGGGCGGCAACGGGTACGACAGTTAGTCATCTTTCAGACATCATCACAAAAGGGACGTTGTATGCGGTTGAATCATCACCGGTCGCGACCATAAACCTCTTGAAGGTCTCTGAGAAACGGCCAAACATCATCCCGATCCTTGCGGACGCGAACCATCCGGAACGCTATCAAAGCATGGTTCCTAGGGTGGATCTCATCTATCAGGACATCTCCCAACGGAACCAGGCGGATATTTTCATCCGCAACATTCAAGCTTACCTCAAGCCAGGGGGAAGCGGACTGATCATGGTGAAGGCGCGAAGCATCGATGTCGCACTTAAGCCAAAACAAGCATACGAGCTGGTCGGTGACTCTCTGAAAAAAGAACACTTCACCATAAAAAAGACTCTCGAGCTTGCACCCTTTGAAAAAGACCATGCCGCTATTCTTATCACACGATAAACACAATCTTTAGATGGTGATGAAGATTTCTTTTAACATTTTGTTGATGCTGTAGAATGGCGCATCAAGCAAGAAGGTTTTATACGGGTTATCCGGGAGAATCGGTGATTTACAGAGCTGCTGGGCTTTATTGACATGTTTTGAGATCTCTTCAAGGTACAGTTTTTTGATCTCTGGTGATTTTTTCTCTATCTTCTTACGGATCGTACGGTTTTTAATACTGCCGTTCTTGGCGGTGCGTTTCTCCAGACGCGTCAGCAGGGGAATGACGACACTGTCGATCATTTCGCCTTTCTCAAGGTCGACTAAGTCATCGGCGAGCTGATAGGCAAACCCAACCTCCCTGCCGTACTCCGCAAGCACGGTAGCTACATCCTCTGATGCATCAGCCCAGTACGCAGCGGCTTTACAGGCTGCAGAAAACAGCGTTGCGGTCTTCAGATCGATAATCCTGCTGTACACCTGGAAGAATTTTGAGTCAGCGGTGATGCTGGCATCCTGGAGGTCTTTGCTGTTGAAATTGATTTCATTCAGCTGTCCATCAAGGGTCCCGCCCCAGGCACCAATGTAAAGGTTTGCGATTTTCTCACCATGGGACATCGCTAGTTTAAAACCCTGGACCAGCATCTTATGACCGATGAGGATGGCATTATCGACCCCGGTCTTAATGTAGAAGGCTGGTTCTCCTCGTCTGGTTAAATCACCATCGATGATGTCGTCATGGACCAGGGAAGCACCATGGGCTAGTTCAATAGCGACAGCCCCTTCTAAAAATCTCTGATATTCGTGCGGGGTTTCTTTTCCCCCAGTACAAACCTTAAATGAAATCGCACCGAGTAACGGTCGTAATCGTTTTCCTTCCTTGAGAATCGAGAGGATATGTTGGTCAGTGATGAGTTCTTTTATCTTTTTTTCGATATCCTCATGGGTATGCTTCAGAAACACTTCAAGGGAGAGTGGTTGTTCAGCCATTGTTTCGACCATTGTGGAAAACTTAACTGATATCAACTCCTATATAATATATTCTTGTATCAGTGTGTCAAACAGATATACCGGTATCTTTATAAAGTTTTTTGAACGATTTTGCTACAATATAGACCTCAGAGCTACTTTTACGGGAGGCTTCAGGGGAAAAAATCTTCACAATCGTAAAATGTGGTTTGACTGTTTCGATAAATGATTTTGTGTCTTCTCCTTCGAAAATCTTACAGAGAAAATGACCACCAGGGCGTAGAATTTGTGTTGCAACGTTGAAAGCAGTATCGCACAGCCAAGCGCTTCGTGCCTGGTCAACGGAGTAGTTACCTGAGATGTCCGGTGACATGTCTGAGAGGACCACATCTGCTTTCTTGTCCTGCATCCCTTGCATGATCTGTTGGATCGTCTCCGGTTTGGTGACGTCACCCTGGATGAAGAGGACTCCTTCTAACGGTCTGATGCTGGAGAGGTCTGCTCCGATAACACATCCATTTCCTCCCACCAGTTCTTTTGCCACCTGGCTCCAGCCCCCTGGAGCAGCCCCAAGGTCGACGACGAGACCATTTTGTGGTATCAGATGGAATCGGCGCTGTATCTGTTGGAGTTTAAAGGCGGAACGGGCACGGTAACCGACCCGTTTTGCCTCTTGATAAAAATGTTCCTTCTTCTTTTCTTTGTACCAACGGGTCATGGGTGTCTACAGGATGATGTCGATGTCGAGTCGTTCAGCAAGTTCCTTGTATCGGTTCCGTATTGTTACTTCGGTGACGCCTGCGACGTCTGCGACCTCTCGCTGGGTCCGCCGTTCACCACATAAGATGGATGAGATGTAGATTGATGCTGCTGCGACCCCTGTCGGTCCTCGGCCGCTGGTAAGTTCCTTGTCAGCTGCGTCTTTGAGGATCTCGATTGCCTTTGCTTGTACATCACCGCTAAGTTTCAGTTCGCTGCAGAACCGGGAGATGTAGTCCTGTGGTGAGGTTGGCATGAGTTTTAACCCGAGTTCTCTGGCGATGAACCGGTAGGTCCTTCCGATCTCTTTTCGGGAGACCCGGGAGGATGCGGCGATCTCATCAAGGGTTCGAGGTACGTTACATTGTCGGCAGGCGGCGTATAACGCTGATGCGGATACTCCTTCGATGCTTCTTCCTCTGATCAGGTTTTTCAGGACCGCTTTCCGGTAGACCATGGCTGCTGTTTCTCGGACGGTCCTTGGGAGGCCCATGCCTGATGCCATACGGTCAAGCTCTGATAAGGCGAATGCCAAGTTTCGTTCGGTTGCATCGCTGATTCTGATGCGTCGTTGCCATTTTCGTAAACGATACAGCTGGGCTCTGTTTCTCGTAGGGATCGATTTTCCGTAGGAGTCTCTGTTTTTCCAGCCAATCATGGTGCTGAGACCTTTGTCGTGTATCGTATAGGTCATTGGTGCACCGACACGTGCTCGTTTTTCTCGTTGGTCGCTATCAAAGGCTCGCCATTCTGGACCATGATCGATAAAATCTTGGTCGATAACAAGACCGCAGTCTGCGCAGACTAGCTCTGCACGTGCATAATCTTTACTTAAGTGTGTGCTATTACATTCAGGACATTGAATGATTTCTTCAATGCTTTGTCTTTTCTCTTTTTTCTTTTTGGATTGCATTTGAACCATTACCTACGCCCCCGTAAATTTTTTATACTTTTCGATATGCTTTTAAGCCGAATGATATAACTTCTATATATACTTTACTATGCCGTTTTATAAAGGAATTACCAATTGACGCAAAAGAAAAATAAGATGAGAATCTCAATTTTCGTTGACGTAACGTTCTTATAACTATCGATGACAGAAGGTATTTAAGATTTATTAAAAATCA
>CAYXPY010000041.1:0-15855 GCA_964467345.1 uncultured Thermoplasmatales archaeon
TTTCAATACCAAATTGAAAATGAAATTCTAAATGTTTTCGTTCCTTTCTTTAATTTTAAAAAAAATCTATGCTCTATTAAACAACATTTATTAATTTAAGAGGTTCTCTTTCTTTAGGAACATAAAAAAAAAATAAAAAAAAAAGATATTAACGCCCGCATCGGGATTCGAACCCGAGTCCGAGGCTCCGCAGGCCTCTAGGATATCCAAGCTACCCCATACGGGCTGATGTATCAGTGTCTTTTTTTTAAAATTGATGCACTCGTTTCTGTGACTCGAAAACAGAAGTCTTTTAATAAGGATATCGGAGCAAAGAAAAACATATTTTTTCTAAAAAGCACTTTCTCCGAGAAAAACCCATCGGAAGGTGATTCATGCTTTCTATTTTTTTATAACGTCGACCAAAGCGATTTTCTCCAAAATAAGATCACCATACTGACTCTCAGGAATGGTTGATAACTCTTTTTCGGTGATTCCAAACCGTCGTAAGGTCTCCTTGTCCCCCCGAATAGCGGTTTCATCGGATTGTAAATGAAGTGCCCGTAATAGTTTTTTCTGCAATGCCTCTCCACTTGATGCTTTGCTTTTCCCATTTTGGCCATCGGTAAGAACAAACGCGATCCTCTGCTGGCCTTTTTTAATCCCTATTTTTTTCAATGCTTTTTCAATCTGCCGCTCCCCCGAGGCATATAACAAAATCTCCAAGGCAAGCGAATTCGTAGCATTCGTTCCTTGCTGAAATGCCCTTTTCGCATGCTCCGTTGCTGAGATCAAATGATCAGGGGAATAAACAGCAGTGGCATCGAATGCTTGAACCACGAGGTTTTCTGTTTTTGAAAAAGAAAGAACCTGCCCAACGAAGGACTCGACATTCTGGATACAACCATGGGCACCGACGATAAGAATCATCGTTTCGAACCTCGCAACATCTTATTCCCCTTGAGACCAGTTTCTCCAATCTGTTCTTTTATGTCCATTGCGACGGCCTTCCCAATTGTCTTAATCTTTGCCAGCCGCTCAACAGGGACCGCACGTAAATCATTGACGGTTTTAAATCCTTCACGGTACAAGGCACGGGCACGTACCCTGCCGATACCCTTCAAGGTAACCAGGTTCAGCAACTCCTCTTTACACCCATTTTGAACCCGGACAAGCAGATCACCAACCTCAGAGACGCTGGTGAAATTATACATCCGGGCAAACTCCCTGGTCGCATGCAAGAGCCATTCCGCCATCTCGACGATGTTGTGAATATCCCCTGGCCAAATATTATACTGAGCAACGAGGGCATCATATGGTTTTTCTTCTATCCAATCCTGCAGAAGAAACGCGGTTTTCAAATCACTTAAGAACCATTCATACTCATCACTGGATGACTCCGGGATATCAAGAAGGAGTTGGTGTTTCACTAAATCTGCTTTTTCCTCGACCCAGGAATCAGACCCGCGGAGATAAAGGGATCGGACATCCGGTGTCGAACAAACCGCATGCAGGAACGAAAGGGGGGAGGTATCCCTGGTATTGGACCGCTCCAGGGCAGTTTTCAACTGAATCGCGGATAATGGATCGATATACAGGGATGACGTTCTGCTCCCAAACAAGGTGGAAATATACTCTGCATACGCTTCCTCGATGAGGTGATTCTCCAGGAGGAACTCCACGGCGGCATCCACCTCTTTCTTAATCGTATACTCCTCGGTCTGATATGCATAAAACGTGCTTTTAATGAACCGGTACATGTCCTCAGAGGTACGGACAAATCGTGTCGCAACAGCGGAGAGAAGATGCATACGTAACGCGGCTTGACTACCTAATTTCGAATAAATCGGTTCCGTATCTGCCAGGATATAGTTATAGAAGATCTGATCCCGCTGGTTGCTATCTTTTGCGATGGTTATTGCATCTCCCACCGTATCAAAACGGGGTCGTCCCGCTCGACCAGCCTGCTGTTTATACTCAAGGATTGGTAATGGAGACATCCCGAAATTCTCATCATACCGCCACAGGTCACGGATAATCACCCGACGAGCCGGGATGTTGACCCCTGCCGCAAGCGTCGGGGTCGCGACGATACATTTAATCAGATGATCCTTAAAGCCTTTCTCCACAAGACGTCGCTGCGTGCTTTCCAGGCCAGCATGATGGAACGCCACACCATTCTCAACACTGCTTACCAGGGATTGTTCCTTGCTGACCGTCTCAAGCTGCTCATGCTTCATAGAGCCAGTAATTTTTTTCAAGGCTTTCTTATCATCCTCAGAAAGCAGATCGACAACCACGCTAGATAAACGATTCGCCAGCGACACCGTAGACTTCCGATTATTCACAAAAACCAACGTCTGCCCACCATCTCGGATGGATTCTGCTACCAACAATTCCAAGGCTTGTTTCGAATCACCAGAAATCGTCCTTGTCGAGCCATCATTATATTTTATCGTATTATGAAAAAACACACCCTCCTTGAGCACCACGGGTCGCCAGTCCGATTGAATGAGTGTCCCACCCAGCCAGTCAGCAAGCTCCACTGCATTTTTTATAGTCGCGGAAAGGGCAATGAGTTGTGTCGCAGGGTTGAGGGCTTTTATCTGAGCGATAATCACTTCAAGCGTAGGGCCTCTGGTGGGATCATGGATGAGATGCAGCTCATCAATGACCAATACCTTGATTTTATCAAGCCAACGCAGTCCATGTCGGAGAAGCGAATCAGCTTTCTCGGAGGTGCAGACGATGATATCATACTTCGACAGACGGACGTCGGATTCATCCAGATCGCCAGTGGAAAGACCCACTTTTAAACCAAGTGACTCAAAAGCCTGCAGCTCCTCGTATTTCTCCCGAGCAAGCGCCCGGAGCGGAACAATATAAAGAGCTTTTCCACCCTCAGTGATCAACCGCTGCACGATCGCAAGATACGCCACAAGGCTTTTCCCCGCAGCCGTTGGAATCGACAGAACAAGATGATCCCCTTTCAACGCGGAGGGGAGGGCCTGAGCCTGAGGAGGATACAGCTCTGTTATCCCCTGATGTTTCAAAATATCTTGAATTCTTTGGTCCAAGACGATGTGTTCGACCTTCATACGTAGTCACGCAATAGGGAAAGAGCTTAATAAAGAAACATGTTATTCCTTTATTCAAACATTGTGGTGAATCTATGGGCCGAAGACAAACAATGATGGAAAAATATAAGATACAAATGAAAGCCTACAGGAAAAAAAGAATGAAAAGTGATAGTACACCCTATTTACCGCCAGATGGCCTTGTCTATGTCATTGATTCATTAAACCCTGGGAAAAAAATCCCAGTTCAGGTCATAAAAACTCGGGTGAGAAGCCAACGCCAAGTCATTGAAAGCATCACCTGCCCTGAATGCAAAAACGAGATGCTCTGGGATGACAACTGGGAAGCGTTCACCTGCACCAAACATGGGAAAAAAGCAATCTATGAACTCGTGGTAACATAACAAAAAAGTCAGGTATAAGTATACCTTTTCCTATAACGGGGGTGTGAATAGCTATGGTTGAAGAAAAAATAGGAATCGTAGAGCATTTCTTCACACATATCAGCGTAGCTGCAATTAAAATCACCGATGGAGCGCTTACAATTGGAGATACCGTTCATTTCGTCGGAGCACACACCGACTTTACACAACCTATTGATCGGATGGAAATCAACCGAGCCCCGGTCCAAACCGCAAAAGCAGGGGACGCGATAGGAATCAAGGTAAAAGACAAGGTTCGCGAACATGATATTGTCTATAAAATCCCAAAGGGTGAAACAGCATGAAAGAAATGGCAGAAGTACGAGAGTTAAAAGTAGGTCGATATGTATTAATCGATGAAGAACCCTGTAAAATTATGAGTATCTCAACCTCAAAACCAGGGAAGCATGGTGAGGCAAAAGCGAGAATCGACGCGGTCGGTATTTTCGATGAGCAGAAACGCAGTGTTGTCCATCCCGTGAAACATAAGGTCGGAGTACCCATTATCGACAAACGCAGTGCACAAATACTTGCCCTGATGGGCTCAGAAGTCGTCCAGCTGATGGACATGGAGACATATGAGACCTTCGAGATGCCCATACCAGAAGAGCTCAAAGGCCAGCTTGAACCAGGAAAAGAAATCCTGTATCTGCAAGCTATGGGGAAACGGAAAATCACCAGGGTATAGACGTTATAACTTACGAGTCAACAGGTTTCGGTCAATATGCAGTTCCCAGATTATTTTGCAGATGCAGAAGCAAGTTTTGAGAACGCATCATTTATCCTTTTTGGTGTTCCCTTCGAAAAAACATCATCGTTTCGCCATGGGGCAGACAAAGCTCCTTTCGAGATACGACAAGCTAGCTGGAATTTCGAACGATACGACCTTCGAAGCGGTAGCAATTTTGAGCAAATTAAAATCCATGATTACGGAAACCTTGACGTTGAGAAATTGACCTCAAAAGAAGTCTTTGAAGCGACAAAGGCATTTACCGCAGGTTTGCTGGCAAAAAACAAAACACCATTAGCAATCGGAGGAGATCATTCGATCACCCCAGGCATCGTCTCCGCATTCCCAAAGGACATCGGGGTCATCTCCCTTGACGCTCATATGGATTTCCGCCAGCAATACAAAAACGATATCCACAATCACGCTTGCGTCATCCGTCGAATAACGGATCATATCCCGGTAGAGAACATCGCGGTCTTAGGCATCCGATCCGCTGAAAAAGAAGAATATGACCAGGCTAAAGAACAAGGACTCTTCTTCCGTGATGCCTTTACCATAGACAAAGTTGGGTTGAAAAACATCATCAAAGAAACAAAAAAACATCTTCAGGGAAAAAAAATCTACCTTACCTTGGATATTGACGTCGTCGACCCGGCATACGCTCCAGGGACCAGCACACCAGAACCATTCGGTTTAACCCCCCTCCAAATTACTGAAATCATCGAAGCCTTTTCCCCCCAGCTTATCGGCTGTGACCTTGTCGAGGTCTGCCCACCGTACGACCATGGCCAAACTGCGGTCCTTGCAGCAAAACTCGTACAGACAAGCATCAGTTGGATATGGAGACATCATCAGGCTTAAGTTAATATATATCAATATCATTCAGCTCGCTCATGCAAAAGGAAAAAATTGCTCTTATCGCGCTAGTAGTCATCGTTATTTCAGCACTCTCTGTTTTTCTGGTGGCGGTCAACACCGATATCTTTGAAGACCTCTTTAAAGAGACACCAATCATCGCAGAAGGTGACTGCGCTGATGTGAACTATATCGGCAGGTATGCATCTAACAATACAATTTTCGATTCATCCTACAACAACACCGATAATAAAACCGGTGCTGTACCCTTACAAATATTTGCTAGTTTTGATGAAAATGAAACCAGCCCAAAAACTGGGTATTCCCAAGGGATGATTCAAGGATTCATGGAAGGACTCATCGGGATGCAGCAAGGTCAAACAAAGACCATCGGCCCAATCCCACCGGAGAAAGCATATGGAGTGAACAAATTCTCTGTTGGGTCGATTTTTACAACCCAATACCTCGCTTTTGGGATAAACCAGACAGTTGAAGTAACAAAATATACCAGCGAAAATCTCAGTGTCAAATGGATACAGATGGAGGATTTCGGTCCCTTTACCATGCCGCAGTTCTACATCAACAACCTGAATAGCATGAATGAATCAGAGATGGTTGTCTATCCCCCGCCTTACAGCATCTGGGAGAATTCAACGGTCATTGAAAACATCACCGATACCAATGTCATCGTCAGAACAACACCAACTAAAAGCACGAATCTGTCTGATACCATCAAAGACGTTCAATATGGAGAAAAACAAATGCTGATCTTCCCCAATGAAACCATAGCCACCTGGAACGAGACGTCCATCACCGTGGAATGTTCACCAGTCGTTGGGAAGAACTACACGTTCCAGACACCTTACTATACCGGGATGATAAACGTAACGGTCGCAATAAATAGTATCATCGGTGATATGATCAATGTGACGGTCACCAACGACCAAAACTCAGAACCTCAATTTCTTGAGGTCTACCGGATCCTAACCTTCAACAGGACCTACGCCTTACCTCGCATCTACGAAGATATCCCAGCCATGTACATCTCCTATATCTACGGAGAAGACATTGAGAGAGCAGGATACAGCTTAAGCCCCCTTGCTGGAGAAACACTCGTCTTTGAAGTCACCGTTGAAACAGTCTATAAAACATCTCAGGGGACAAACTGAAGTTTAATCTCCCGTTCCAAGAGTTGCAAAAACTCTTCTTCTTTTCCTTTTGGAATCGTCGCACCCGCAGCTATGTTATGCCCACCACCGATGCCATGTAACTCCTTTGCGGCATGGGTGAGCGCCACCGCAAGATCCAACCCACGGTCAACCAAACTTTGTGCTGCACGGGCAGAGACTTTCACCTCACCGTTCTCCGTCAGAGCAAAACCGATAAGAGGAAGCTCCTTATCAACCTCCTCGGTGTTCAACATCATGTTGGTCACAATACCGATAATCGTATCACGAATCCCATCACCAGCATGGAAATACTGCAGATACGTGCGTTTCTGTATTTTTTCTTCCCTTGCAAACTGCAACCCCTCCACAAGATTCTGCCGATGACCGGAAAGCAGGTTTAATGCTTCCTTTAACCATTTTCCACGATCCCCCAGACACACTTGAAGACCGACCTCATACTGACCATACCGTGCGGTCGAATTCAATAGTGTCGCAAATTCTTTTGCCTCATGTAACTCCGTACCTGGTTGCTCCTTACATAGAATGTAGTTCTCCCCTAATACCCGTGAAGCCACCTTATAGCCAAACCCCTTTGAAAGAAGCATCTGGATGATTGCAGACACAATCTTGCGTTTCTCCTCTTTCTCAAGATCAACCCACGACCGCCAGGCATCACCAGCCTTCAATTCAATCTGAAGCTCCTGTAAAAACGCAACACAGGCATCCTCCCGGCCACTCACCCCAGGGATCAGCGGATCACTTGCATACTGAAGCAGTTTTACCAACGGCCTGGTTTCTTTTCCAAAATACCGGAGATCCTTGATGGCATGAAGAACACCGGCCTCTGCTCCATCCTTCACAACCTCTGCATTCAATCCCCGAAGCTCACAGTACCGCCTATCCTGAAGATCACCAATGGCACCAACGACCGCAAGACTTGAGAGATCCTTGTTTTCCTGACTAATTGCTTTTGAAACCAAATAGGTTGCCCCCGCACCGCTCAGCTCAAAAGAACCATCCCTGCCAAACAGATGTGGATTGAAATGAAAAGAGGCATCTGAATCAGGGGGGCATTCATGATGATCAGTGATTATTTTTCGAATCTCTGGGTACTGTGTGCTGATCCCACTTCCAAGATCTGTAAACCAGACAAGCTCATGATTCTCAGAAAGCAGCTTTTTTATGATAACCTCATCAAGCTGCTTGACACATTCAAGGCTATAGTCTTTCCCCAGTCTCTGGAGTGTCTCCGAGGCGATTGCGCCCGCGGTGATACCATCAGCATCGATATGCGTCACTATGTGAATCTGCGTTGCATGACGTATGATGTTTGCTACCTCATTTGCTCGTCGAATCAAGGAGTTTACCCCCCAAAAGGTGAATAGGTGAGGTGGATGATTAGCCTTTTGGTTTACCGTGAATTTATTTTTTATAAAAGAACCTTGATATTATTTCACAAGCCACCTGAAGGAAAACAAGAAACATAAAATAATGGCATTCGTTACACACTTCTGAACATAAGGAGGTATGACTCTTATGAAGAAAGAATTCAAGGAAGGAACAATTACCATCACCATCGACTATGATAAATGCAAAGGATCCGGGGAATGCGTCACGGCATGTCCTGTTGAGATCTTCGAGATTGTCGATGGGAAAGCTGTTGCAAAAAACATTAAAGACTGTATTGAATGCTGCGCATGTGTCAATGCCTGCCCCTATTCTGCAATTGAACATAGCTCCTGTTAAACACACCAATGAATAATGAAGCACTATGGCAGAAACCGACATCCAAATCCGTCTTGTCCACTCATGGCCACAAGACCAGATAGTCCACCTCTACAAAGCAGGAGGCTGGTGGAAAGACAACTACGACCCCTCTGGCATCCCCGCCTTAATCGCAGGGAGTTTTGCATTCGCTGTCGCTATTGATACGAAAACATCAAAAACCATCGGAATGGGCAGGACTCTCTCAGACGGCGTCTCAGATGCCTATATCCAGGATCTCATCGTCTTACCTGAATACCGAGGAAAAAACATAGGGAAAAAAATCGTCTCTGCACTCGTCGACCATATGTACTCCAAGGGAATCACCTGGATAGGACTGATAGCAGAGCCCGGAAGCGACCAATTCTACAAAACACTGGGTTTCAAACCAATGGAACGATACATCCCCATGCTGCATTCTAAGGAATGATAACCAATGATCTCTCTGGATGATTTTAAAAAAATAACCCTTGAAGATAAAACTGTTTTTGATGCACATTACCAGCAATTCCCACCAATCCATAGTGGCGAATCATTCATAACAATGGTCAGCTGGGGCCATTTTGTGCAATATCACTATGCGCAAATCCAGGATAACATCGTAATCCTTAGCAAAGGAACCAACGAGACCCTCTTACACCACCCCATTGGGAAACCAAACAAAGACATCCTTACCAAAACCATCGCTCTTGCACGAAAAGAAAACATCCTCTTCGGTTTTATCAAGAAAAACGAAAAAGAAATCATCAACCATCAGTTCCCTTCTCTGGAAATCATCGAAGATCGAGATTTTTTTGACTATGTATATCGTGCTTCGGATCTGGCAGAACTTCCTGGAACAAAATACGGAAAAATACGAAACCGACTCAACAAGTTCATAAAAAATTTCGACTATACAACTGAGGAAATAACCCTGGATAACATGGATGAAGTCAATGAATTCCTCAAACGGTGGTGCCTCTGGAAGGATTGTGAATCGGACGAGCTGCTTGAAAACGAACGCAAAGCAATCCTTTTTTCCATGTCACATTTCTTCGAGCTTGGATTCCAAGGTCTTGCGTTACGCATCAACGATTCGATTCAAGCCATTAGTATGTATGAAAAAATGAACCCGGACACCGTCGTTGTCCACTTTGAAAAAGGGTCACCAGATTTCGATGGAATTTATAAAGCAATAAACAAAGAAACAGCTCAACGAGTGCAGCATCTTGTCCCCTTTATCAACCGGGAGGAGGACCTGGGCATCCCTGGATTACGACAGGCAAAACTCTCCTACAATCCCCATCATTTCATCGAAGTGTATTACGTATCAAAAGAAAGTCTTCGGACTACAATACCTGACGTCTTGTAGCCCAGAGACATTTTGGTATTTAAACGACGTGGTTTATGGAAAATCAATCCAGGCTGTTATTATGGCTAGCCCCGCACAGGTGAGATTTGAGTAAACCCCTGTTGAGATCTTCTCCCCAAACCAATACCCGAAGAAGCCGAAGATAAAACCAGTATAGTTACCAGCTGGCACTGAACCAGAAAACAACCCATTCGTCTGAATCCCATCTGGCGCATATCCCTTGTGGAGACTGATGATATTAAACCCGATTATATTTATGAACGTGTTTAACCCGAAGACCAATGTAGAACCATTGTCGTTTTCCAGTGAAAATGATATCGCACTCAGCGCGCTAAATATCGTGTTGTTCAGAGGAAAACGCCGGGGCTCTTGTCCCAGGAAACCTTTGAGTATCCTGCTATTTATTTTCTTATTAAATTCACCTAAGAGATCATCTATTTCGATTTCTGCAGAAACAAGACCGTGCTTCTGAAGAACCAAGAGCTGGGAGGCAAAAGTCTCTTTTAGTGATGCCTCAGATTTTGCTGTTCTTCGGAGATCCTGCTTAAGTACATTCCATTCAGTTTTTGAGAATGTGAGTTCCTTTTTTACAGGAATTGATCCCGTACAGTCAATGAATTCGATTGTGATAGTTTCAGTATTTTGTGTCTGTGATTTGATGAGATTTGCTGCCTGATAGGTGCTTCCGAGTGCAGGTGTGATCGTCAGACCTACAACGAGAAGTAACACCACATATATTATTCCGCCCCTGAGTTTCATAGAAATCGAAATTATATTGAAACTCTTGTATTTAGATATTTCTAAAAATAATCTGAATTTTATTTTGTGACTTGCGCGAATGAGTCTGAATTTGGGGGTTTGGTTGTTTTTTGTAAGCGTGTTTCTTTTTTTTGTTTTTTTTTTATTACGCTGTTTGAATAATAAAAATCTTTCTAAATTACTATTTAATATTTACTTAATTATGTCTGTATCTGAATAAGTTTAATTTGTTAATGCTCTATTTTAATTTATATTTTTCGTGTTAACAAGTATCAATAAGGAATGCTAGACAGTCACAATGTTTTTCTATGATAATTTTTGTCATGGATTACCTTTAAATTGATAGACAATTTCTAGCATAGTATAGATGTTAAAGAACAATTATAAAAATATTTAATAAATAATCAAATTATTCGATTGACCTTTTATTTGACCTTATTGTCAGAGGTCATTATTTTTGCATTTTCTGTTCGTAAGTAGAGATAGGCCTTGTAAGAATGTTACGTACCGTTGAGGCGTACCATCTACAAGGGTTTCCATCACGTTTTAATCGTGTTGGTATCTGATTTTCATTGAGATATTCTGCAATTTCACTGTAGTTTTTATCTTGATCTTTCAATTGTCTTAAAAGAGTTAAAATCTTTTGTTCTTCTGGATTTTCAATAAGTCTCGTATTCTTTTTTCTAGTTCCCTCGGTATCAGAGATGATTGAATATCCATAAGGAGCTTGCCCGAACCATTCATTTTTCATTTTTTGTTTTACACCAGCTCGTATCTTCGTTGCCAATTGTCCTCTAAAAAATTCGCTAAACGCCGCTAGATTAGTGAGTGTAAATCTTCCTTGTTCACTATAGATATTTATATGTTGAAGGTTGTGAATATGTAATCTCACATTATAGTGAAGCAGCTCATCCATATACGTCAATATATCCTTTGTAGATTTACTAAATCTATCAGTATCTACGATACATATTCCATCAAAGAGGCTGTTCTTCGCATCTGTGATCATTTCTTGAAATTTTTCCCGGTTTGTATCTTTTGCACTTACTTGATCATAATATGTTTTTACCCAGGTCCAACCCATTTGCTTTGCCCATGATGTTAGTGTTGAATTTTGTCCTTCGAGGCTATATCCTTTCGTTTGTTCCCCTGTGCTTACGCGAATATAAAACGCAACTCTATAGTTTGACATTTAAATTACCTCTTATATATGACAAGAACAAATATATGAGGACTATTACATATAGTTTATGCCTGATAAACGTTACTTTCGGTAGTCCGAGAGTAACTAATTTGATGATTTTTCTGTCAAAAAAACTGCAGGAATTCCACCCTGATGCTCAATTAATTGTTGAACGGAATTAAAAGTTTGTATCGTAATAATTGATTCATGATCACTTTTATTTACATACTTTTCCCAATGAAGATATCCACAGTAGACCGGATTTTTTAATATCGTTGAAATCATCTTTTTCGCCCAAAACCCCTGGTTTTTTGTTGGAACTTTAGTATCTTTAAGGATTTTCACGATATCCCCCATACTTTTTCCATCTAAATACCAGGAGTAAATATTTTTTATGATTTGAGCTTCTGTGTTGTTGATATGTAATTTCCCATCTTGATAATTATATCCATATGGTATGTTAAAACCTAGCACACCACCATTTGTTCTTGCTTTTTGCTCCATGCCCAGGTAAACGCGTTCTCCGATTTGTTCTGATTCAAGCTGAGCAATACCTTGGATAATATTCATAACAAATCGTCCGATTGCAGTCGACGTATCAAATGATTCACTCATAGAAACAAATTCTTTTTTATTTTTATTGAGTTGCTCCATCATGATCATAAAATTTTTTTGGTTTCTGTGAATTCTATCCATTTTAATGACTAAAATTGCATCCCATTTTTCCATTTCATCCATCATTCTTAAATACGCAGGTCTTTTTATTTTCCGTCCTGAGTATCCATCGTCGATATATTCTCCTACGATAACCCAATCTCGCGCTTTACAATATGATCGTAATTTGTCAAGTTGTGCATCAAGTGAAAAACCTTCTTTTGCTTGCTCTTCAGTGGATACTCTTGTATAAATTGCCGCTCGTATTATTTGTGCATCCATCCAAAAATTGCTAGCAGTTGTCAATTTAAAAAGATTTGTAATATCCACTATGCTAAATATTATCTATCATTATCAACCGATGTATATGCTAGATAATTTCTAGCATTAATTATTGAAAAATCTATGTTCCATGATAACACGGATATTATTTGTTAAATAGATAGCTTAATTTATTATTTTAATATATTTACAACTTTTACAAAGTAATTACTATGGCTAAAACTCCCCGGTTTCCTGCGGTTCATCATGCTCATTGGCAAAATCCTTTAAGTCATACTCATCGGTTATTTTCCTTCGCTCACCAATCTTTTTAATGATCCGACCGCAGACAGAACACCGACCAGTTAATTCATCATAGGGCCGCCATTCCATACAGGTTGGACAAAACTCATCGACACCAACTGTAATTTTTTGCACCGTCGTAGTCACCCTCCTGGTTGCCGGTTTTTTTCCTTGAACCTTCAGCTTTTTCTTAGGAGTTTTTTTTGTTTTACGTTTCATACCATCTCGTAACAAACCAACAAGAAGAGTATCAAAAAAGATTTATATTGATTTTTCTACAGACCCTAGTCCTCATCCCGAATATGTTTTGAACTCTGAGGAAACAAGGATTTATAGTCAGGAAAACCATACCGAGACCTGCTCAAGAACAAGGAAAAAAAGGCAAAAAAATGGATGCACTAGCGTTTTATAACTCAGATCTTTTCAAATGGGTCGTCCTTCCGATATTAATCTTCGTGGCTCGCTTAATAGACGTCAGTCTTGGGACGTTACGGATCATCTTTGTTTCCCATGGACTGAAATATCTAGCGCCGGTGATTGGGTTTGTTGAAATCAACGTCTGGCTGCTTGCCATCGGACAGATAATGCAGAACCTTGACAATCTTGTCTGCTCCCTTGCCTATGCTGGTGGATTTGCGATGGGGGCTTTTTTTGGGATGTTACTCGAAGAGAAATTATCCATTGGGGTCGTCATGATCCGGATCATCTGCAAACATGATGCCTCAGAGCTTATCAAATCCCTTCGAGACGCTGACTATGGGGTCACAACCCATGATGCGGAAGGCATCACAGGTCCTGTCAAGATCATCTTTGCGGTGATACGCAGAGAAGATCTTCACGACATCTTGAATCGAATCCATACCATCCATCCTCATGCGTTCTATTCGGTGGAGGATGTACGATCCGTTGGTGAGGCGATGTTTCCATATCAAAAGCATCGACTGTTCCAGTGGCATCGCAAAGGTAAATAAAAAAAAAAATTGTGTTATTCTTTTTCCTCTGAAGCGGGTTTTTCTGTTAATTGTTGAATCATTTCTGGAGATAATTTTTGGTATCCTTCTTTTTCGTCGATGACTGCTGCTTCAATCATCTCCGGGTTGAATTTCTGCTTTGTTATCTTCCGTATGGTTTGAACCCCCAGTTCAAGAGCGTGATGTAAAGTGAGGTTCGCGGTATATGCCTTTGTAAACTGGGTCATGGCGTCATTGCTTTTTTTGCCTTCGCAGACCGCTTTATACCCAAGATAGGCTCCGGAGGGATCTGTTGAGAATAAATGTTTCCCGGAGCTGTCGATGCCTGCGACAAGCAAAACCACCCCGAAAGGCCTTACGCCATCAAAGCGCGTATACATATGTTCGTATTCACAGAGGATGTTGACGAGTTCTTTGACCGAGATCGGTTCGTCGTAGCGGACTTTGTTCCATTGTGCTTCTTCCCGTGCGATTTCGACGAGATGTCTCCCATCTGCGACAAGACCTGTTGCTGCGCATGCGATATGATCGTCGATCTGGTAGATTTTCTCAAGGGAACGAAAATTCACCAGTCTGCTGACCTCGGGTTTATGCGCAAGGAGAAGAATACCTTCCTTCCATTTGAATCCCATGGTTGTAGAGCCTTTTTTCACTGCTTCTCTGGCATATTCAACCTGATATAACCTGCCATCAGGAGAAAAAATTGTACTTGCTTCATCGTATTGCTGTCCGGATGGTTCCATAACCCTGCTCCAAATGAGTTGGACCAGAATGCGATATGAAGATTATATACTTTCTTCCCTTAGAGCCTGTTTGAAAGCTGAAGAAGAAGCTTGGTTTTCTGTCCTTTTTTCTCTAGCAATAGTCTTCCTTCTTTTTTCCATGGTGTGGAAGGAAACACTGCGTCTTTTTCCAAAATTGGGTTTAAACCAAGGGATTTCGCTGCTTTTGCCAGAGACTCTAGTTGCGGTTTTTCCACTGCGTGTTCCTGTGCTACTTTTCGACCATGTGAGCGTGACACTGATTTATCAAAATACACAGGGTATATCACGTATTTGTTCTCATCCCTTGATACCATGTGACGCACACAACAAGTAATTATTGTGGGAGAAGCACGGCGTTAATAATGCCGCTTTGTCCAGGTCGAGACGTTATTTTTGCTTTCCCGATTTTCGTGTTGATGATTGCTCCTTTGTTCATGATGTTACGTCTGACATAATGGACGTTTGCTGAGTTTTCCACAACGGTGACAATCTCTGTTTTTGTTGTTTTATTGGTCTTTGGATCGACAACAAATGCGGTATTAGAGGTCAGAACCCGGGATTTTTTATTATGTCCTCTTGTCCGTATTGTTTTCTGTTTCATGGGACCAATCGTGGTGAGGTGAAGTTCCCGACCTATTTCAAATCGTCTTTTGTTTCGTGCATATCGGATACGTCGTCCGGTGATGGTCCTTTTTGAGTTACCTTGCCATACTGCCATGAGAATTCCGAATGAAGAAGGGATATTTAAAGGATATGGACTGCGACAGGATGACAGTTTTCAGTCCTCTGGCTCAGTAGATGCCAGTATTGTTTTCGATTACCTATCTTTTAAGAAAAAGAAAGAGAGGATTAGGTTTAATCTTGTATCATTTCAGGATTATAGATACTTCAAGATACGCTTATGGGTTTTCCCGGGCCCATAGATACCCAAGGATGAGGATCGGTACTATCAGGATTGGATGTAATCTCCATTTGAAGACCAGGAGTTCCTCTGTTGTTGCGGTGTTTCCTGCATTATCGTAAGCCTTCATTTGTAGTGTGTGTTTTCCACACCGTAGCTCTCTCCAGTCGTGGGAATATGGTTTTGACGTGTCATTCCCTATTGATATTCCATCGACCAAAAACTCGACATGGTGAATTCCTGTTTCATGGTCAGTTGCATTTACTTCGAAGGTTATCATCTGGACAATTATTGGTGTTTTAAACGGGATGATAAATTTGTTAAAGATATAGATTGCGTTTGTTGGTGTGATGAGTTCAATAGTGGGGGGTATAGTATCATTGCCTGTGAATTCGAAGTAGGCTGTCACTGTTTTATCCCCATCCATCGTGATATATTCTGGATTGTTATCTCCGCTGAGATCTCCACCCCAGTTCTTGAATGTCCATTCAGGGTCAGGTACTGCTGTAAGCTCGACTATTGTTCCAAATGCATATGTTTCTTGGTCAGGGGTTCTTAGGACCGTTCCTTGACCGGATTTATTAATGGTGAGCGTGAATTGGTTTTCTACGAAATGTGCGATGACTGATTTATTCGCATCCATTGTTATTGTTATTTCCGGATCAGACCCAGAAGCATCACCACTCCAATAATCAAAAGAATACCCAGAAGA
>CAYXPY010000042.1:0-15053 GCA_964467345.1 uncultured Thermoplasmatales archaeon
AATTATCTCCATCAACCTTTAAATACTGTGCGTTTACGTTTGGTTTTTCCCAAACCAAGGACCAAAAAAAAAAAATTCTCTAGTACTTTCTTCATATACAAGGTATTATCTGATGTATGTACGCTCAAAAAGAACGCCGATAGGGAAAGCAAAAAACCAGGTAACAAGAGACACTAACGGATTGAGATACGATAGTGGTATCGAAATCAAAAAAATACAAGGAGAGATCAGAAGCCGCAGGTTGAGTCGTTTTATAAAGGACACAGAAAGCATCTCATCTACTAATCGATGATTTCTTGAGGCATGCAACCAAATCAACCAGAGGCCGACCCCAGTCATACCCGTAATAATGGCATACACCACCACCGCCACCTGCTGAGTCGGGTATTTACCAATCAAATCATTTGGGAAAGGAAGCAGAACGATAAACATCAGGAACAACAGGTTCAAGGAGATTAACCCACGATCATACTGTTTGATCTGATACATCGTACGATGATAGCTAATCCAGTAGCTTCCGATAATGAAAAATGTCAGAATGAAACTAATGAACCGTGGTAACAGCCCATAGATCTCATTGTTCAACTGTATCGCGATGACCTCTTCTGCAAGCTGTGGAACCCTGATATCAATAGCAAGAAACGTAATAGCAATCGCAAACACCGCATCACTAAACAAGGTCAATGTCGCAATACTAAACCCACGGGGAGTCTGCTGATCCATGTTCTTTGACGTTTTCGTAATGGACATAGAACTATCAAAACAGAATGGAATGAAGAATTCATTTTCTTTTCGTTCAAAGGACGAAAACCTTCTTTGATTTTTCCATACATTAAAATAGACAAAAAAGGTTGAAGCGCTACGATGACAAATGCAAGGAAGATTAAGGGAATCATAGCGCTCTTCCGCATAGAACTCCCCCTTGCCGCGGGACTCTGTGTCCTCGCAGGAGCCCTCATCGCCACAGGAAACACCAGCGACCCCTTTCGTTTACTCCTTGGATTCCTCGTTGGATTCTTCCTCTCCAGCGCCGCCCTCATCTTCAATGATTATTTTGATGTTGAAAGCGATAAAATCAATGCCCCCCACCGACCGATACCATCAGAAGCGGTCACACCAACAGAGGTCCTCCTTCTCACAGTGCTTACCACAAGTATCGGACTTACCGCTGCATTCCTCATTAGTATCCCAGCTTTTACGATAGCGGTCCTCTTCTATCTTATCGGGGTCATCTACAACTGGAAAGCCAAAGAGACAGGACTGCCGGGGAACCTACTTGTCAGCAGCTCGGTTGCCATCACATTCATCTTCGGTGGCATAACCGTCGGACAACCATGGAACCCCATGGTCTGGTTCTTCGCTGCCATCGTATTCTTTATCGATCTCGGGGAGGAGATCGCCTCAGGGGCGATGGATATCGAGGGAGACAAAAAACGAAAATCACAATCACTTGCCCTAACCAAAGGCAAACAGGCAGCCATACACATCGCAAGTGCCTTCTTCCTCCTCGTCATCCTCATCAGCATCATTCCCTTCATCTTCCACTGGTTCGGCACTCCCTACCTCCTCATGATCCTCCTTATGGATACCATAATCCTCATCTCAACCCTCCTCCTCCTACGTAGCACCACCCCACAACAAGGACGCCGTTACCTCCGCGGTATCTATCTTGGAGCAACCATGAGCCTCCTTGCTTTTGTTATCGGACAATTCTTCACATAAAAAAGCCCTTGAACAGTAAAATGTAAAATTATAAATCATGAAAATCGTTACCCTCCTGTGATATGAAGAAAGAGACACTCATCCAACAGCTCAAAGAATGCGGTGCCATCAAATTCGGCAGATTCGTCCTCACCTCAGGAGCAATCAGCGACTACTACATCGACATCAAAAAAGCAAGCACCGACCCCAAGATCCTCAAAATCATCGCACAAGAAATGAGCCTTTACACAAAAGGCTACGACCTGCTCGCCGGCATGGAGCTAGGGGCTGTCCCCCTTGTGGTCGCAGTGTCACTGGAAACACAGATCCCCTATGTCATCATCAGGAAAGAGAAACGGGAACATGGGACCGGCAAACAAATCGAAGGCGGCGATGTCAAAGGAAAAAGCGTGCTTATCATCGAAGACGTCACCACCAGCGGAGGATCCGTCATAAAGACCATCCAGATCCTTCGTGAGAACAACGCAGAGGTCGAAAAAGCACTTGTCGTCGTCGACCGGGAAGCAGGCACACGGGAGAAACTCAAAAAACTCGAAGTCGAGTTCATCCCACTGGTCAGTGTCAGCGAAATCCTCAAAAACAAACAAAGTGAAAAAAAATAATCCAAACATCATCACATAAAAAAACAAGAAGAAGAGGGGAGCCTATGAACATACTAGTAGTCGGAGGAGGCGCACGAGAGCATGCAATCTGCGATGCGGTCAGAAGATCAAACGACAGCACCCTGTTTTCTGTCATGAGCAACCGTAACCCAGGCATCGAAAGACTCTCCACAGAACACCTCCTGATAAAAGAGACACAAATCAAGGATGTCGTGTTGTTCGCAAAAAAGAAACACATCGACATCGTTCTCATCGGACCAGAAGCACCCTTGGAAGCAGGGCTCACCGATGCACTATTAAAAGAAGGGATACCGACCTGTGCGCCGACGAAAAACGCGGCACGAATAGAAACAGACAAAGAATGGATGCGCTGGCTCCTGAGCAAACATAGCATCCCCGGGCAACTGAAACATCAGAGTTTCACCGACCCTCGTGAAGCAGCAGCATTCATCCAAGACCTTGACGCCCAGGTCGCACTCAAACCCATCGGCCTGACCGGTGGCAAAGGAGTACAAGTCGCAGGGGATCATTTCAACGGCACCGCCCAAGCCATGGCCTATGTCACCAAGGTCATCGACCAAAAAATCGGCGGAGCAGCCAAAGTACTCATCGAAGAAAAAGCAATCGGAGAAGAGTTCACCCTGCAGGGGTTCACCGACGGCACACACCTCGTCGCCCTTCCAGCAGTCCAGGACCACAAACGACTCTTACCAGACGACAACGGCCCAAACACCGGAGGCATGGGGTCGTACTCCTGCGCAAACGGACTACTCCCGTTCCTACCAAGACAAGACTATGACAAAGCAGTCCGAATCCTCCAACAGATCATCCATGCCCTGGGAAAAGAACACAGCACCTACATCGGACCGATCTACGGCCAGTTCATCCTCACCGCACAGGGGGTAAAAATCATCGAGGTCAACGCACGTTTCGGCGACCCGGAGGCAATGAACGTCCTTCCCTTGCTACAGACCGATTATATTCAGCTCTGCAAAGCGATGCTGGACAGCACCCTCTCCACCACAGACATTGACATCGATAAGAAATCAACAGTCTGCAAATACGTTGTCCCGGAGGGATACGGCGTGAAAAGCATGGTCGGAGAACCAATCCATGTCGACGAAACAGCACTGCAGAAAACCGGGGCACTGTTGTTCTACGCATCCGTCAACAAAAAAGATGACCATATCCTCACCGGTTCCTCACGCTCCCTTGCCGTTGTCGGCACAAGCCAGACCCTTGAGGATGCTGAAAAGATCTGTGAAAAAGCACTCGGCTACATCACCGGGGATCATCTCTTCATCCGCCATGATATAGGGACAAAAGCACTGTTACAGAAACGCATCAACCATATGAAGGAGATACGGAAAAAAGCATGAAACAAGAAATCTTCCTCTACTATATCGGAACCGCTGGGTCAGGGAAATCAACCCTGACGGCATGCACACAGCGCTGGTGCAGGGACCGTGGGCTTGACGCTATCATCGTCAACCTTGACCCTGGCGCGGAGAACCTCCCCTACGAGCCTGACGTCGACATCAGGGACTGGATCTCCTTACGCGAGGTCATGGAAACCAATCATCTTGGACCGAACGGGGCGCAAATCGCCTGTGCGGACATGATAGCCCTGAACACCGGGGATGTCAAAGAAAGCATCAACTCGTTCAAAGCAGACTACATCCTGCTTGATACACCAGGGCAGCTGGAGCTGTTCGTGTTCCGGGAATCAGGCAAATACACCGTCAAGTTCCTCAGCCCGGAGAAATCAGCCATCTGCTATCTGCTTGATCCCCTGCTTGCCCGGTCAGCATCCGGGTTCGTCTCCCAGCTGCTGCTTGCGATATCAACGAACCTGCGGCTCAACCAGCCTCAGATAAACATCCTCAGCAAAGCAGACCTGCTGACACAAAAAGAACTCAGCCTCATCCAACGATGGTCCCAGGACCCTGAGGACATCTACGATGCGCTCTACAAAGAGGAATCGACCATGCATCGGCAGATGAGCGAACAGATCCTGCAGCTGATCAAAGACCTTGGGGGGTACAGCAACCTGATAGCGACCTCGCAGAAAAATTTCCTAGGCATCGAGGATATCTACACGGAACTCCAGCAGCAGTTCGAAGGCGGAGAGGACCTGCTGAAAGACTAGCTAGGTTGTCTTGATCGTCCCAAGCATCGGCTCATAAATAAAGCCTTTATCCATCAACGAGTTCAACGCTTCTTCGATAGCATTCTCGTCAAGGCCTTTGTTTTTTGCACGTTCCATAATACTATCCCAGGGGGCGCCATCCTCACCTTCCAGTTCTTTGATGGTGTCCAACACCACGGTCTCCGGGTCTTCACCACCAGCAGGTTTCTCAGAGTCCTGCGGTTTTTGTTTCTTTGGTTTCTTAGAGTCCTTTTTGGTTTCCTTCCTCTGCTGGACCGCCTCAAGGGCTTCCTGCTGCTGGACGGTCTCGAACTTCTCAGTCGCACCAGGTCGGATGAACTGCAGGCTTTCCCGGATCAAGGTGGCGTACTTGGTGATGTCAACAGAGCCGTATTTCTTCAACGCAGCCACAATCCCTTCAGATAGTTCCCTGCTGTAGCCGAGTTTCTTCAGGTCGTAGGCGTTGGGTTGCGGCATCTTCATAGCCTCCACCATCGCACCCATCCGTTGTTTTGTCTGCAGACAGGCTTCGATGATCCAGCGGTCCCGTGCCTCAGCGGTGATCTCACGGATCAGCTCGGGACGCAGCGACACATACAGGGTTCCTTCCTCAGGGATATAGGTGCGGACCTTGCCGACCACGGCGACAAACGCAGGCACCTCGATGCTTTGCAGCTTCTGGGTCGCCTCTGCCTGGTACTGACCGGAATAAATCGTAAACACCCCGGTCGGGTCAGACACATGCGCCCGGAGGTACTCCCCGCCCTCCATGACGCTTTCCACATCGGTCAGCACCCCGGCGATGAACACCCGGTTGACCTTACTACCCAGGGGGGTCACCACGTAGGAGGGCACCTTCTCCCCGGTGCCTTTTATCTCAAGAGCCGCGTCGTTGTACTCCGCAGCGAAAATACGCCAGGCTGGCTCTCGTTTCATAGGAACTCCTCCAGCTCATGGGATAAGCGTTCTGCCTCGGTCGCGACATCAAAATCAGTTCGTTGTGCATCCCGGGCGATCAGGGTGATCCCGAACTGGTCGCCCAGCGCGTTGCCCTGCAGACTGATCCGATGGCCGAACAACGCGGTGTTCATCTCCTCGATAAGATGGTCATCTCCTTCTGAATCCTCCATGGTCTTCCCTAGGAGTTTTTCCGTCAAGTCTTTGCCAAGGATGGCACTCACAGACCCGGTCCCATCGTCCAGCACCAGTTTCATGCGCATGTCTGTCTTGCCCTCGACCGTGCCATGGATGGCACAGGCACCCTGTTGCAGGACACGGTTGCACTGGGGGCATCGCTGCACCAGCCCAGAGCCTTTCCGGATCTCGATGACAGTGCCTTCCACTTCGATGTCCAAGGCTCCGTTCCGCTCCGCAAGCTCTGCGAGGGGTATTTTCTGGGTTTTAATGTCCTTTTTTGATATTGTGTTTGCATCAAGTTTCTCGACGGTTGCTTTCTCATCAAATGTGAACTGTGGGATCCCTTTCCAGGTTTTCACATAGCCGCCTTTGATACGAAGAACCACGCCTTCCTTTAATTTGAAGTCATGCCAGGCGGTGAACTGGGCTTTGCCGGTCTCATCCCCCAGCATCCCGGAAAAGACCTTTTTTTTCTGACCGGAGATGTCGACTTCGCGTTCCTGTAGCTGCAGGATGCGTGCGACAAGTTCGACAGAGGAAAGACCCCCGCGGAGTTCATTGACCTTATATTCTCGTGGGTCAAGGTTCACCTCCGGCATCTCTGATGCATCGGTCTTGGTGACCTTTGTTCGGTCACCGAAATTCACTTTGAGGGCGCCTTGCCATTCTTTGGTATAGGCGTTGGTGATGTCCACCACAGCGCCTTTTTCAAGTTCGAAATCCTTCCAGGCGGTAAACTGAACAGTCCCGCTCTCGTCCCCAAGGATCCCATAGTAAATCTTCCGGGCTTCCCCTTTGACGGTGATGTCACGGGGGTTGACGGAGACGATTCGGCAGAGGACATGCACGCTTTGCTGATTGGGTTTGAGATCCACGAGCAGACTGCGCTCAGTGGAGGGTGGTTGTTTGAAGGTCCCACCGAACTTTTTGACAAGTGTTTGTTTCGCATGATCAAGGGGAACACCGTATTCTAAGAACTTCTTGAGTTCCTTTTCCAGTTCCTCTCGACTGATTTCTTTCCCGGAGGCTTCACGGAGTGCTTCTAAAATATCATCAATCTGCTGTTCGATAGTATCCTCAGCCATAAATGATTCCTCGCCCAACTTTTTTTTATGCTGATGTGAGAATCACATTTTGCTATATAAAGAGTACTATAGTACTATATAGCAAAACGAGGGATCATGACAGCCCGATGATGTTGCCGTTCTTGTCGATATCCATGAACTCTGACTGGGGTCTGGGGGGGAGTCCTGGCATCGTGGTGATTTTCCCGGTCATGGGTACTAAAAAGCCGGCTCCTGCGGAGAACCTGATGTCTCGGACCGTGATCTTAAAACCAGTGGGTCTGCCCAGCAAGAGGGGATCATCAGAGAGGGAATAAGGGGTTTTGGCGATACAGATAGGCAGGAGGTCCAGTCCGAGTTCCTTGCAGAGTTTGAGATCACTTTCCGCGTTGACGGAGTATCCGACGCGGTCGGCACCGTACATCTTTTTGGCGATGATCTCTATTTTTGTTTTGATCGGCAGGTCAAGATCATAGAGATAGGTGAATCGAGTGGGGGTGTTATGGATAAGGCTGATGAGTTTGCCGGCAAGTTCGATGCCACCTTCTCCGCCTTTGGCCCAGACGTCTACGACGGCGCAGGATACCTGTTTTTTTGAACAGAAGGCTTCAATGTAATCGAAGTCTTCGTCGTTATCACCGGTGAATTGGTTGATCGCGACGATGACAGGGACCCCGAACCAGGCGATGTTCTCCAGGTGTTTTTCAAGGTTGGATAGTCCTTTCTGCAGGGCGGTTCGATCGGTTCCCTCGCCATGTCGTTTCAGTGCTCTGATGCTGACGACGAGCACCACGGCATCAGGGACAAGCTCACCGGTCCGGCAGACGATGTCAAAGAATTTCTCAGCACCAAGTTCTGAGCCGAACCCTGCCTCGGTGACGAAGTAATCAGCAAGCCGTAGCCCCATCATGTCCGCGATAAGGCTGTTGGTCCCATGGGCGATGTTGGCGAAGGGTCCACCATGGACAAACGCAGGGACTCCTTCGATGGTTTGAACAAGATTAGGCATGATTGCGTCTTTGAGAAGCACGGTCATGGCACCGACCGCTTTGAGGTCAGCGGCGGTGACAGGTTTATTGTCATAGGTGTATGCGACGATGATGCGGCTGAGACGCTGGCGTAAATCCGCTAGGTCCTTGCTGAGGCAGAGCACGGCCATGATCTCAGAGGCAGGGGTGATGGAGAACTCGATCTCATGGGGGACGCCATCGGATGGTCCACCCAGACCGACGACGACTTTGCGTAACGCCCGGTCGCTGATGTCAAGCACGCGTGGCCAGACGATGAAGCGGGGGTCGATATGGAACAGGTCCCCATGATGGATGTGGTTGTCCAGGAGGCTTGCAAGGAGGTTATGTGCACTGGTTATCGCATGCATGTCACCGGTGAAATGAAGATTGATGTCCTCCATGGGGAGCACTTGTGAGTAGCCTCCACCCGTGGCACCGCCTTTCTTACCCATGATAGGACCCATGGATGGCTCTCTGATCGCTAGCATGGTTTTTTTTCCAAGCTGGGCAAGGGCTTGTGCCAGTCCGACGGTCACCGTTGTTTTCCCCTCACCGCTGGGGGTAGGGTTGATGGTGGTGACCAGAATCAGTTTGCCTTGTTTGTGTTGTTTTATTCGTTTGAGTACATCAAGAGAAACTTTTGCCTTTGAACGACCGCAGCAGAGGTATTCCTCCTCTCGAATCCCTGCTTTGGCAGCGATGTCTTCTATTGGTTGGAGGATGCTTGATCGTGCTATTTCAAGGTCGTTTTTCATGTGATGACATGTTGATATCATGTCTCTGTTAAAAAGTCCTCCGTTTGTGTGTGGCATGAAAAGGAGGTGGACCACCATTCAGGGGTTGTTTTAAATGAAGGGCGTTTTTCTGGTGGTCCAAGCTGTCTCAGGCAGTGAAGAGTAAATGGTCTGGCAGGTGAGTGGGGTGATTGTTTTATGTTTTGTTTTGGACAATTTGGTTTTCTTTTTTGGTTCATGGGAGAAGATGGCTTTCTTTTGGAACTCCCAGTAGCGGATGCGCCAGTTGGTCCCATCGCTGAGCAGGGCTTCTTCTCGTCGGGTCCCAAGGATTCCTTCTGCCTCCAGGCGGTAGAAGAGGCGTCGGTCCGCGTGGTCAAGGATGTTGTCGATGATGCAGTCGTCGTAGCCGAACATGTCCATGACGATTTCTGCGTACCCGCGTGCTTCTTTTTCACTGATGTCTAATTTTCGTTGGATAGCCTTTGTAAGAATTTGTAACGTGACAAGTGGCATTCTTCGCACCCATAGTTGTTTAATATAAACAATTTTATATTTGGTAGTATATATAATTTTCCTTTCTTTTGACGTTTTTCACAAAAAACAAGGCAAAAAAACCTGACTCCCATGAATAACTATTATACCACGACCACTGATACCACCCCGAGGGGTTGCCCGTATGAAAATCGCACTGATCTCCGCACGACCCGCCATTGGCAATAAAACAAAAAACATCCAAACCATGGAGAAATACCTAAAAAAAACAAACGCAGACCTCTACGTCTTCGGCGAGTACTTCCTCACCGGGGACCGCTGCAAAGACGAGTTCCGCACCCTCGCAGAACCATGTGATGGGCCGTCCATTCAACAGCTGAAAAAACTGGCAAAAAACAAAGACTGCTATCTTGTCTTTGGTATGCCTCTCAAGGACGACACGGTCAACGGTCTTCTCTACAACACCGCTGTCCTGCTGCACCCGGATGGCACGGTCAACACCTACAAGAAATGGTTCCTGCCCACCGCAGGACCGTTCGAGGAAAAAATCTTCTTTGACCAAGGCGAGGACCTCAGAGTCTTTCCCACCCCGTTTGGGAAGATAGGGATGCTTATCTGCTACGACCTCTACTTCCCTGAGCTTTCAAAAGCACTGACCTTACAAGGAGCGGACCTGCTGGTCTGCATCTCTGCATCCCCCTCGGTCACCCGCCGGTATTTCGAAACCATGCTGCCTGCCCGTGCGCTCGAAAACACCGTGTTTTTCGCCTACGTCAACCTCACCGGAAACCAAGAGGACCTCATCTACTGGGGCGGCTCACAGCTCTACGACCCACTGGGAAACCTGCTTGTCAAAGCACCCTATTTCAAAGAAAGCATAATCACCGCAGATATCAATTTCGGTCTGCTTGAGACTGCACGGGCAAGACGACCCGTTCTACGGGACATCAGACCGGAGATCTACCAAGATTTGTACCAGTTCTCCCGGCATCATACAAAACAATCGCCACAAGATTAACATAAAACACTACGATCGGATCATCAGAGAAAGGAAAGGATCAGTGCCAATTCGTACCAATATTGTAAAAAGGGATTCTCAGGGCATCATTTCAACAAGTTCAGATGGTTTCATAGATTATCATTTATCGAGTAGTCTGTGTGTGGTCCAATATACGTTCCAAATGTTCGTATATATAATGCAGAACCAATACATGTTATACTCCTCATCGGGAAAGGGGGTTCACCAGGGAAATATGTGTAATATCCGATGAATCCTATTATTTTCGTGAAAGACCAACTATGCTTAGACCAAAAATCAGGCAATAATCCATTTGTAGTTGTAATATTACTAACTAATGATAAAATCGAATCCCTTATATCTACAATTTTAGTTTCATAATCACGTAAAATATAAAATGTAAAAAGGGAGAAACCTATTGGCAATAGAAAATATATTGTAAACTCACCATGGACATCACAAAACATATTTATGTTAATACATTTTTGTGACATCTGATTCTCCTTATGAAAAAAGAAATTCCTATCCTTTGATGCTATGTGTTCTAATCGTTGTTGTGTCAACCCTAGTCTCTGTGCGTTTTTCGTTAACCCTGCTCGTAGAGTCTCCAAGGTCACATCCGGTGGAATGAGTCCATATTTCTTATAAATAGATAATCGCAAAGAGGTATCATCAGTGCCATCCAACTCTATTCGTAATTTCTCAGCTTCAGTTCCTGACATCTTTACAATAGATTTCCCAATCGTTCCATCAGGTTTATATTCCAAAACTGTAATTGGAACAATATCTTCATTCGCAGGTAGTGATACTTGTTTTGATACTAATGTATTATTATTCGCATCAATTGTTGGTGCTATGGTCACACCAACGAACAAGAAGATGATTCCAACTGCTAACAATTTCCTTTTCATTGTGATTTCCTCAAGGTATCGTTTTCGACAATTTCAGATAGCATCTCAGACAAGATATTAAAGAGTGTTAATCCATACGAAAAGTCTGGGAGGATAATCATTATTTGAATCCAATGAGTAATACCAATGATTACAATTATACTGTACAGGGTTCTTATAATCTCGAATCATCCATCCATGATTCTCAAATCCACCATTGATAAAATCATCAACTTCAGAAGTGACATTCCATTCAACCCAAGTGAAGTATGTTGGAACCCTTGTGCTTGTGCATTCAACAGGGTCAGAATCAGGCATTGAATTATATGTAACGTTTGATTCATTCCACTCTTCTAATATCCGATGGCAAGTGATTTCACGGCCAGAAGGGTTAATCGTATCATAATCATAATAATAAATATTTAATTTAGCTGAAATAACCGTTGGGCTTGCAGGAATACTTGATAAATCAAATAAGACCATGGCACGTGAATCATAGAAATATGAATAAGAAGCATTATCATATGAAAGTTCCATTCTTCGCCCCCACCAACCCCCACCAAAATTCTGGTTCGGTTGTAAATCACTGACATAGGTATCTGCAACTGGTTCTAAAACGAAAAGTCCTTCACTTGTTGTCGTAAAAACATATTTTTTATTTATCCAATTGTTTCCATCTGTTGCATTCACAAACCACGTATATGTTGTATCATACTCAAGATTATTTATCGCAATAGTGTAACGTCCATTGCTAACACCATTAGCACTACCTGATCCAATATCTGGTTGTGTTTCAACTGTCCAATCCATCAAATCACCTTGATAATCTAATAAATCAAAACTCATTTGGGACGTAACAATTGGAACATAGGCGGCGTTGTGTTTTGGAATCGGATTTGAAACAACTGGAGCTATCGGTGCTGTGGTAAAAGTGAAAGTCTTCTGGTCTGGTATTCCAATATAATTTCCTTCATATAACAGTATTTTCCATGTATACTGCGTACTAGGTTGAATACCTTGAATAGGGATGGTATACGTACCATTTGATACCAGTTTTGCGCTACCCTTCCCAATATTAGGAGTTGTTGTCACCTTGTAGCTCATAAGATCACCTTCACGATCGGTGAGACGAAATGAAAGCTCGGTGAGATTAAGTTGCACGTTTTGTTCTGTGTCTGCTGGTGAAATATCTGAAATAACTGGAAAATCGTTCCCTTCTATTACAGGGCAATTAAAACGTTGGTATAATGTTAGGAGAGGAACTAAGAATATGCCAAGAAGTTCAAGCATCTCATCTATAGCAGCTGGTGGAGGCGCCATTAATAACATCAATACCAGCCAAAAAAAGAACACAACACCCATCAGGACAAATAATGTAGTGCAAATTATTGGAAAACCCCATTCTGAGTTTTCACACCCACAATCAGAGTTTACCAATTGGGTTATTTCATCTTTTAATACAGAGTCCTTTTCGATAACAGCATTGATTTCTTGTTGTATCTCAGGGGTAATCAATTGATTTGTATGAATCATTGATTGCAACCGTGTTTTACTAATGAACTTTGAGAGTATCAACCCTATGAGATACATCTGTCTGATTTGATTCTTCGTTATAAAAGGAATCTCTGATGCGGGGAGTATCCCCTGACTCATCTGGGATTTCAGGATGATTCGTTGTATCTCCTTGTTGTTGGCAATATCAACGATGGTCTGGAACAATAACTCCCTCTGATTTACTACATTGTTTAAATTGTTATGATAATTTATTTGTGGACTAAGATTATAGGACCATCTGATAGGATGAATTGTCCAGTTACTCTCATCTTCATATGGAAGGTCTTTTGCTTTTGCTTTAATGTATATAGTATCTTTCTTTGTCCATGTATGTTCAAAATTGATTACTTGACCAGATTTAAATGGACCAGCCCATAAAATCACATTCCCATCTCCCCAGTCAATAGAATATGAGACGTTATCTCCATCTGGGTCGGTGGTTACAAAAGCAAATAAATAGGAATGACCAACTTTTAGTTCATATGGACCTGTAATTTGTGGTGCGTTTGGGGGATGGTTTTCAAGTGATTTCACAGACTGATAGCCCACCACATTACTCAACGAACCCAGAACAAGAAGAACTACAGTCAGGATACTGACTTTAATAAGAGTAACTTTTCTCATCTTTTCACTCCTTTTTATATGTTCATCTCGTGCATCACCATGAAACAATTGACATCTTGAGTATAATGAGAACTGTTTCTGTATATGCATTGTTTCGAGTATTCGATTCAGAGATTCTACCATAAGGATTAATCTTACAATAAATCCAATAAAAACCAAAGAAAGGCATAAGATAATTACTTGTAAAGGATATTCCTACTGTATCACCAGGTGCAAGACCACCATCTGGCCAGCAACTATTCTCATACTGTCGTACAACTATAAATGGGAGGATTCCAAAAATCTTCCATCGTACAGTTACAGTTATATCAATCCCTTTATTAGAAGGAGTAGAGGCATTACCAATATTTTTCAATTTTAACCAGTATTCTTCATCTCCAGGCTGATGACCTGGACTTATTACTAAATCCTCAATAATCAAATCTGGTTTCTCTTCACTTGCCAATACTGGAATACTTGAACCCAGAACAAGAAGAACCACAGCACAGAGACATACCACTATCAGAAGTTTCTTATCCATAACTTTCCTGCCCCGTATCATATTTTACATCAATGTTCTCCTATAAATAGGTTTATCAGCTATCGGATGAAGGTGTAAATATTATGTCTGCCTACCTGCATCAGGAACAGGTTCAGACAACCAAGGACGAAGAAGCGTAATACATCTTGCAAACACTTTTATGAATAGTATAGTATCACCATTATCAATTGACCGTATAGATACTATTTTTCCTGTTGTTTGATTATTTCTGACCATCATGGAGATACTTGGACCTTCAGAAGCCCCCCAATAATTATTACGTAAATCAGTGAAGGAATGCCATACACAAGCACCACAAGAACCATTCTTAGGAGATTCTCCGCCATTGTTCATAAAATTATTCTGAGTTACTCGTGGACTGGAAAATGTCAATAAAAGTCCATAGTAGGAATTGTTGATAAATCGACAATGATGTACTTTAGTACCTCTCGTTCTAAATAAAAATAATCCAACCTCATTCCCAATAAAATCACAATAAGATATTTCCGTATTTGGAACGAAATTCAAGAAGAGAAAGTCTCCGGAAATTTGTAATCCCTCCCTTACATTGTAAAGAAAACTACAATTTCTGACCTTGATATTTCTTGACCTATCTCCTAGGTATAAACCATATCCATTATGGTTAAAGACACAATTTTCAATGGTCGTATTCCAAAGACGTTGAATCCAGATTCCCATGGAATAAGAATCAGGTTCATCACCATTTGAGTTAAATGAGCAATTCCGAATGATTGAACCTGATGGAAACGTCAAAGAAGCACCTCCAAGGCCTGTAAGAGCAATACCATCATATCCGTTGTTACTGAAAGTGCAATTCTCGATGAAGAAATGCAAGGAAGGTTCATCAAGAGACACCAACCCCCATTCTACGTTATTGTAACTCTCTGTTTTCTGTAAAATTATCTCTGATGATTGTGTTACCCTAATACCAGTTCGCACATTGTAACATTGACTTGAAATGATAGAAATATTAAATGATTGAAATATATCAATTCCATATCCATCTGGATAAACCAAATAATCAGAACATGTACAATTGATAATCCTGTCTGTTGTAGAATACTTCACATCAATCCCAATATTACATCCACTAACTTTCGTAACTTCTATTATTCCATTGGTTACTTCAGAAAAAGTAATTCCTTTTTGAAAACCACTTACCGTGCAATTCTTGATAATGAAGTAAGCATCAGTATTATTGATGAAGATACCCTGAGATGCAGTTTCATCGCTGACAATCACCCAATCCTTAACGATATATGGGTCATATTCAGTTCCATCCCCACCTGTTACACCATTTTCCTCGGTGAACTGGTCATTTCCAATAATCCGTATAGGTGAATGATTCCCAAGACTCGATGATATAACTGGATAGGAAACACCGACCAGAGAAGTCGATACCAACAAGAACAGAACCATCAGTATGATAAATTGTTTCTTCATCTGTTTTTCCTACCCTCTATAGAAAAATAACGTTATTCTCCTATAAAAACTTATCATGTTTTAAGGATTA
>CAYXPY010000043.1:0-14772 GCA_964467345.1 uncultured Thermoplasmatales archaeon
CGAAATGTTTATAAAAACCCTTTATATACTATAAGGAGGGAAATTTTCTTATGGCCGAGGTTCAGGTGGAAAATATTGTCTTTTCTTTTTCATTGTCGTGCTCCCTGGATTTAGCTAAACTTGCTGAGATTCTGCCTGACGTGCAGTATAATCCAGAGGATGTCCCCGCGATCGTCCTGCAGTTCCCACATCCCCGGTCCATGGCGACTCTCTCTTCAGATGGAGCCGTGGTGGTGACCGGGCCGAAAAGCATCGATGAGGCTCAGGACGTGGTACAAATGGTCCTGGATCGTCTGAATGTGGTTGGCATCGAGGTCCAGGAAACCCCGGAGATTTCTGTTCGGAATGTGACCGTATCAACGGATATTCACCAGAAGTTGAAATTACGCGCTCTTGCAAAGACATTTCAGATTGATGACTTTAACGAAAAGGAGTTCCCCGGATTAGTTTATAGAGAAGAGGACCCAAACACAGTTATACTTCTCTTTGATACGGGGAAGATTGTCTGTAATGGAAACACACTGGAAGATGTTACATGTGCCATTGAGAAAATATTAGAGAAACTGTTATCGTTTGGTATAGATAAGGAGGAAAATGTATGCCCGAAGTAATCGTAGAAAATATTGTCGCGTCAACGTCGTTTTCCGATAAACTGGATTTGGACGTTATCGCACAATCATTGGAAGAAGCAGAATATGAACCTGAGCAGTTCCCTGGACTGGTGTATCGGTTAAGCAGTCCGAAAACCGCAACGCTTCTGTTCAGAAGTGGGAAGGCGAATTGTACAGGTGCTAAGAATATTGAGGACGTTCGTACAACAATCAACATCATTGCCGAGAAGTTGAAGAAATTAGGCGTCGAGGTCTATAAGGACCCTGAGATCGTCATTCAGAACATTGTCGCGATTTCCGATCTTGGTGGTGAGCTGAACCTCAATGAGGTCGCCATGGCGTTAGGACTTGAGAACGTTGAGTATGAGCCGGAGCAGTTCCCTGGGCTGGTTTATCGCATAAAGGAGCCTCGTGTCGCGATGCTGCTGTTCGGCTCAGGCAAGATCGTCTGTACTGGTGCACGGAAGATAACTGATGTCTCCCTTGCCGTGGAGAAACTGTCCCAGGAGCTTTCGTCTCTTGGGTTGATTCATCATTAAGGTCCACTGACCGTTTCAGAAAAAGACCGTCTCCGGCAGGAGATGTCTTCATCTTTTTTTTTTTTATTTTATTTGAATTGACATGAAGCAGATGGCGAAGAAAATTATATGTACTGGTTTTTCATTTAGGGGAAGGTGAGGGGGTCTAAAGAATTGAATTGAAAATTCTTTTTTCATTCTTTTCCTCCCAGACTTTTTAGACCCCTTCTCTTCATTCTAATAGTACAAATTTTTTTTTTTTAAAAAAAAATTATTTGTTCCTTATTAATATCCCAAAAATAAAAAAAGAAGTGAACGAGAGGGTTGTTTCCCTCTTTTCAGTTATGCTGTTTTGAAATATTCTTTTATATCGTCGACTCGGGGGTTCATCATCCCACTGATTCGTATTGAGAAGACATCCTCCATCATGACGATGTCGCTGATGTAGGGCGCATATTTTTTGTTGATGAACTCGGTGAATCGTTTTGCAACCACGATGTCTTTTGCTGTGAAACACAAGAGCATGTCATAGTTTCCTTGCAGGAGGCTTGCGGTTTGGACGAAGATACCAACGTTTTTACCTGCGTATTTCTTAAATCCGTCGATGACGGAATCGATGATGTCTGCTGCTGGTTCGTTTGACCGTTTTATCAGCATGATGTAATGGTGTACTCCCTGTTTTTCTTTATCTGGGATTGCTGTGTATCCCCAGATTGTCTTGTTGTTTTCGAGGCGTTTGATGATGCGCCATACTTTTTGTCTGGAAAACCCGCAGGTTTTTGCGATTTTGTCAATACTTTCATTTGAATTTCGTTGTAATTGTTCAATAACTCGCTTCTCGTCTTGGTCTATTTGCTTTTTGCTACTTTTGGCCATATTTTTTACCCCCATGATGTATTGATTCTATAAGAGACTGTTTTTTAGGTCTTTTATTACCTTTCAATACCAATGAGATTGAAAATTCAAAATCCCATCGAATGTTATAAATGTTTCGCATAGGGGCCATAATTAAGGGGCTTACGCAACTTTTTAGAAACATTTATAAATTCGAAAATGATTATATGTTGGGGGTTGCAGAGTCAAAATATGAACTCTTTTTTTTTCACTCTCCAACTTCCCCTTTCCTCCCTTATATCGGAAGAATACCTCTTAAGAGGACTAATACGAACCACGATACCGTTTTAAAATCATTTCCTATTTGAGATGAGACGATATGACACGATACTGTCTTGACACACATTGCATCCAATGCTGCCTTGAGACAAACATGCTTCTCTCTTCTCAGGATATTGAAACCATTGAACGACTGGGCTATGAGAAGGAGTTCTTTGTCATAGAGAAGAACGGATGGTTACAGCTGAGAAATCATCACGGCCGATGCGTCTTTCATAATGGAAACAAATGTACCATTTATAACCACAGACCAAAGGGATGCAGCCTCTATCCAATCGTCTATGATAAAACCACCAAACATGCGATCCGTGACGACGAGTGCCCTCAGAAAACCCGTTTTCTCCTGTCAAAAACAAAAGAAGAAACGCTTATCGTACTCGTAGACCTGCTTCAGAGAGAAAGAATGCAACGGATGAACAGAAAAAAACACAAGAAAAATCTTCTCCAGTGAAGATACATATTTATAGTATAACCTTCTGCATTATACTTGGGAGTGAAAGAATATGGCTTTAAAGAGACTGTGTCTCATCATGCTGCTGATACAATTATTCTTTTTTCTAAGCATATATGGATTTGGGTCCTCTCTGAATCTTTCAGATCCAATAGGGAACCTTTCAGGGTATGTGACTGATGCACTGATGAATCCGCTTCCAGGAGCACTTGTGCGGGTCTCTTTCCATGAGACCTATGAAGAAGGCTACAGCGACGCAACAGGATTCTATCATGTCACCAACATCCCACTCTGCTATTGTATGAAGAACGCGACGTGTTCAAAGTCAGGGTATCAAAGTCAATGGGTTCTTCTCAGCATCGGTGAGAACACCACCTATGATTTCATCCTTACGCAACTCGGTCCAGACCCGTACCCGGAGTTCAATGGAACCATGGGAACGAACGGATGGTATGTCAGTTGTGTGAACGTCACGTTCGTGAATATCGAAAACGTCGATGTTCTTTTTTATCGGTTAGACGGTGGGCAATGGGTCCAATATGCAGAGACGTTTACGGTTTGTGAGAGCGGTGGGCATCAACTATCCTGGTATTGGGTGACTCAGGGGAATGAATCAGACACACAAACATATAATCTGAAGATTGACCGGGATTTTCCGACGATTGAACTCTCGTATCAGAGGATACGCATTAGTAAAATTATGGTAACAGCAGCAGCATTTGATGTGCACAGCGGAATAGACCGAGTCGAGTTCATCCTTGATGGTACTCATCATTACATCGATGATACCGAGCCGTATGAGGTACTCATGAACGGTGTAGGTATTCATAATGTGAAAGCAATCGCCTATGACTGTGCAGGGAACTTTATGGAAAATTCGATTACTACTCCCTGTCATTCGCGGGGGTCTTTCCCCTTTCACAGGCTATCTTTCTTCAGTCTCCTTTTTTCATTTTTTTTATTGATCCCCCACACGCTTACTTCCCCATGATATTTAACGAAGATAGACCATAGTTTTTCTGTCGTTCAAATGGCTGGCTCCCTTGTCCGATTTCCTTCACAAACCAGGCGTGTATCCTTTTCTGCTCTGAGGAACGGAGCGGGTAAACACAGCGTCTATTTCTTTGACTGAAAATTATATAAACACTCCTTATTTACGATATCCGGGGGTATTTATGAAAAAAAAATTCAGCATCCTCTCCTGCATCCTGCTTATCTTTCTTTTGACCGCTGCATCGGTTACATCATCAAAACCCGGTATCAGCACCGAACTAGGACAAAGTCATATACCTGATTATGATCCACTGGTCGATGTCAACATCACCATTGATATTCTTGCAATTCGGGCATTAGACAAGATAGATCTTCGTTCCGACCCTGATTTTTTTGTAAAAATCTTCATCAATGACGCAGAGTTCACAAGCCAGATATGGGATGATACCTGTTATCTGTATGATTGTTACACCGTTACCTGCGACGTACCCGATGATGAAAAAGAAGTCGACGTCATCATCCAACTCTGGGATGCGAATGATGATGGTGACATCCTCTGTGACATCAGCAAATATCAGAATCGGAACGGCTCGGGTCTTGATGTCCATTTGACCTATGATATCAGTACAGGCCGATGGAGTGGGGATAACACCCATGTCGGGGATGTCACCGGGTATGGCCGGGTCTGTGGGACTGCTGATGGCAGCATCTATGAAAACGAATACGACTGTGAAGTCTGGTTTAATATTTATCAAAACGATTTCGACGGCGATGGAATCCCCTACTGGGTCGAGACGACCGTCTATGGTACGGACCCAACGATAAACGAAACCGGCTCTGATGGTGACTCTGATGGGGTCCCTATCGAATGGGAGCACCGATTTGGTTTTAACCCTTTGGTATGGGAGGACCATGCGAATATCGACGCTGATCTGGACAGCTTGAACAACATCGAAGAGTTCCTGACCTATGATTTCGGCTCAGACCCGTTCCGGGAGGATGTGTTCCTTGAGATCGATTACATGCAAGAGGCAGACGGCGAGGTCCGTTATGTCTCCGATGCTGCCCTGGAGCTTGCGAAAAACCCGTATCACCGCAGAAACATCGTGTTTCATTTTGATACCGGTCAACTCGATGGCGGGGATATCGTACCGTACGACCCGCAAAGCGATTTTGAGGAAGTACAAGCGATTTGGAACACCTATTTCTTACATGACAACCCGGATGACTGGAGACGGGGCGTGTTTCACTATCTTATTTTCGTCCATGACCAGACTCCGAAAGGATATGCCTTCAGCGGGGATGTGCCTCCATATTGGGGGTATAATCCTGGGACCAACAGTATTGTGCTTGCAAACACCCTTGTTGAGAAGAAATCAAAGCTTCCTTTGAAGACAACGGATTTGATCGTCGCATGCTTAATCGTCCATGAGATGGGACATAACTTCGGGATTCGGTTCGGTGAACCGTTCGGATGCGATAATCGACTCACCATGTATCCCTGGAAGATCGGGTGGTACATCTGGAGGAACTATCGGAGCATCATGAATTATCGGTACACCTATTCCATCCTGGACTACTCAGATGGGTCGCATGGGAAAAGGGATTATGATGATTGGGGGAATATCGATTTAACTTATTTCGAGAAACCATAACCCCCTCTCTTTAAAGAAATAATCATATCAATTCGTACCACTATCTGGTCGTCGAACGTCTATGCAAAAACCTTGGTTATACCAAAAAAGCCTGGTTCTTTTCTTTCTTGTTCTCCTGTCATGTTGCGCAGGGTGCCTCATCCCCTCAGAGAGCGATACTGATAACGGTACGCAGAAGGATACCATAATCCTTGGTCTTTTGTTGAAAGAAACGATGTATCCCTTGAGAGTCACGCATGATAATTTCTGGACAATTGTCCCCAATGTTTTCAATAGCCTAGTTGAATTTGATGAAAACTTCCGCATTATTCCCGCCCTGGCTGTTTCATGGAACAACCCGAATAACCTCACCTGGCGGTTCTACCTCCGTCAAGGCGTCCGATTCCATACGGGGGATGGGTTTACCGCAGGGGATGTGAAATACTCCTTTGATACCATGTCCAGCAGCTTTGATGCAATCATCACAAATATCACGATTGTCGATGACTATACCGTTGAACTCAGAACCTATCAACCCTATCCTGGTCTCCTTGAACGCCTCGCGCATACCGGCATCATCTTTTCTAAGAACGTTGCTGAAAAGCAGGGAGCCGTGTTGATCGGGACAGGGCCCTACCGATTGGTTGACTATGAGCTGGATAATTATACGACACTTGAACGGTTTGATGAGTACTGGGGGGAGAAACCGTCCATAAAAACCGCGGTGTTCCGTGCTCTTGAAGATGATGAAGAACGGTTGGAAGCACTTCTCTCAGGGGCCATTGCTATCGCAGACTACAATGTCGACGAACGGTTTGATGAGATACGACAAGAGAGAAACATCACCGTGGTCACCTACCCGCCCTTGTCCACCTACATCATCGGTTTTGATATGAGACAGAACGGAAGCTATGGGTTTCCTGACGGAAAAAACCCGACCGCTGATGTCCGTGTTCGCAGAGCCATCTATCAAACCATCAACATCACTCCGTTGATAGAAGGCCCGTTTCAAGGTCTTGCAGAACCAGAGTCTCAGTTGTTCACCCCCTATGTGTTTGGCTATGACCCTACGATAGAGCGGTTGCCCTATAACCTCTCCTCCGCAAGACAGCTTTTAGCAGATGCAGGATACGAACAGGGATTTAATATTACCCTGGACTGCATCACGGAAGGGTATCCGTATAATGCCGAGAATTGTTATCTAATCACCCAGCAGCTTTCGCAGATCGGTATTCATGTTAAGATGAACAATCTCTCCGGCGTTGATTTTAACAGAAAGGTTGTCTCTGAGAGGAATACATCGATGTATCTAGTTGGATGGGGGACGATTTCTGTTGATGGAGGTTGGTTCTATGATCTTTTTATCAGATCCGTAGATGAGGATGTCGGTGCATTAAATAGCGGATATTATTCGAATCCGGAGGTTGACCGATTGGGGATTGCTGCGTCTCAGCAGATGGACCCTGAAGAACGCTTACACCTGTTACAACAGGGATTCCGGATCGCCTTGGTCGATGACGTCATGGTTATTCCCTTGTTCTCCCAAGAGTTGTTGATTTTGACTGCGAACGATATCGATTTGATACCACGGGCGGACCTACGAATTGTTGTTAAAGATATAAGAATCGACTAAATACGGTTCTTTCATTCTTCTGTATATCGCCAGGTGGATTGGTTAAAACAATAGAATAATCCCAGGTTTTTTTCATTTCATAGGATGGATTCTATGATTGTTTTCGTCTTGATTTCTTTTTTCCTTTGGTATTTTTTTCTTGGTCGATAAAAAGATCGTCGAGCAGGTGACATGATTTCTCATATTTGGATTGGAGGTATCGTCTGTTGTGTTTGTTGGGAGTCCCATAGATCGGCTCCCTGCCTGTCACTTTGATACCATGGCGTGTAAGGTTCTCTATTTTATCAGGATTGTTGGTCAGGAGTTTCACAGAACGTACGTTCAGTGCCATGAGCATGTGGGCAGCGACTCTGTAGTCACGCTCATCGTCTGCAAAGCCAAGTGCCTTGTTTGCTTCATAGGTGTCGTAGCCGAAGTCCTGGAGCTGGTACGCCCGTATTTTGTTTGTCAAACCAATCCCTCGTCCCTCCTGGCGCATATACAAAAGTATTCCGTTTTTATGAGATTTCAGCGTCTTTAATGAAAAGACAAGTTGGTCGTGACAATCACAGCGTAATGACCCAAATGCATCCCCGGTCAGGCATTCTGAGTGGAGCCGTACAGGGACCTCTGATTTTTCAAAGACGTCACCTTTCACAAGGGCGACATGGTCCTTGTCGTCCTCGCTGTTTACAAAAGCGACAATCTGGAACATTCCATGTCGTGTTGGCAGGTCTGCGACCGCTACGATCTTTACACAGATCTCAACGTCCTTTCCATCACAGGTGAAATGTCGTTCAGGCTGCAAAAGCTCCTTGATTTGTGGTTTGGTAAGAGGCATTGTTGATTCGTCCAGATTCCTTTAAGTCCTTGAGTACTAAAAATCTTTCGCCAGAGTGGAAAGCATTAATTATACAGATAGACATGGCATGATCATGGTAGAAAAAATACACAAGCACACGTTCGTTGATGAGATACGAGTATGCCCCCTGTGTGGATATCAGGATGGGTTCCATTCCATGTTCAGAAAAGAGGAAACGCGGATCAGATGGCTTTTCATCTGCTCAAGTTGCCATGAGATCTTCGACTATGGGTTTGACTACGAGGGAAGCGTGAACCCTTAAATCATTAAAAAAAGGATGCATTCTGTTTTTTTCTTCTGTTGGAGAAGCTGCAGGGAGTTGTAGTATTGTTGCTGGCTGCCATAGTCGTATGAGGTGACGACATCACTCATCTTTGAGTTGCCTGCCATATCATAGACGATACATTGTGCGGTGTGGATCTTTGATTCGATCAGGAACTCGTAGGGCGCCGTGGTGTCGTTGCCGACGTAGGCGTCATCTGCGTAGAACTGCACTATCATAACGCCGCTGGTTGCATCTGTTGCATCTGCCTCAAGTAACCATAGGGTCTTTAAAACGTTCTGCGCTGTTACGGTGAACGTGTTGATGACTGGTGTAGTCTTGTCGATCTTGAAGCTGACACTCTTCTCTTCCTCGACATTTGGTGGGATTGCCTTATCAACGGAGTAGAAATAGACGGTGTGCTCTCCATCAGGGTCGACTACAAATGGTGTTTCGTAGACCGTCCATTCACCATCGTCGACCTTATACATGGTATAGTCGACACCCTCAGGCCATTTTTCATCCCATGCCGACAGGGTCACGGTGACGTTGCTGACAAACCAGTCGTTCTGGCCCATGGTTCCAGAAAGTGTTGCGTATGTAATTGGTGGACTACCAGGATGTCCATAGATAATAAATGTCAATATTTTTTTATCATTACTCGGGTGGTCATCGCCGGGTAGTATGGTCTTCATGGTCAGCTTGTAGTTACCTTGGGCATCGTAGTCCTCAGGTATGATGATGTCCGGGAAGGTGACAAGCGCGGTCCCCCCAGGTGCGATTGGTCCAGCGATTACGACAGTCTCATCATAGACGATGACACCAGTGTCGTTGGTGACCTGGGTGTTCACTGGGATGTCACTCTCAGGGAAGGTGACTCCAAAGTTCTTGATGATTCCTTCAATGGGGTAGGTCCCTGGTGGCCAGTATTCACCTCCACCTCCGTCGGATGTGAGATGTCCACGAATTTCAAAGGCGACATCATAGCCAAGGCCGGGCAGATCGTACCAGGTCGTTCCATCAGAGGAGAAGAACGCGCTTTTCAGGCTGATCCCCGGTTCAGAGCATTCGAGTGGGTATTCTCCGGTGTTATGTGTTCCTTCCACGCAGAGCCAGATATCGCTTCCATCGAGTGTGACTGGACTTGAGAGTGGTACTTCGAACCAGGCGTCACCAGAAATACTGAACGGTTCAGAGGTGATCTCAGCACCAGGAGCAGTTGCTGATCCAGCGCTGTAGATGTGGACGTTTCCAGAGAATGCTCCGTCACCGTAGTGTTTCCAGCAGATCATATCGAGTTTCCAATCGATGTACTCCGCGAGTTCATCGATGGTGAACCGGTTGGCACCGTAGATCTGTCCCGTGGTTGAGCCGAACGCGTTAGCGTACACTCCGTTATCATACTGGAGCCATGCCTCATCGGCACCCCGGGATCCAGAGGGCTCGGTGATTGCGATAACACCGACATCATGTTCATAGCGTAAGGTGATTATTTTCGCTAATTCATTATCAGACGGGTTTCCATCTGAGGTATTCATGGAGACATTTGTGGTGACTAGGTAGTCGATGGTCTCGGCGAAGGGAATATCAGCAGGTGTCCAGTCTGGCAGGATCACATTTAGGGTTTGGCCAGCGTCGATTTCAATGACAACGGTCTCGTTATATTCCTCGACCATGTCAATGAGACCAAGCCAGGCGTCATCAATGTACCAGTAGTTGATGTTGTACGAATCCCCGCTCATGTCCCAGGCGATCTGTAGGGTCGCTGATCCGACACCATGAGTTGTACTTAAAGCAACCTCTGTGGTGGTTGGACCATACAGACCACCGGCACGGACGTATGCATCAGTCCAGGTTGCTCCGCCATCCGTGGAGGTCTGGATTTTCAGCTGATAGTTACTGTTGTAATCGTGGACGTACTCCTTGAATTTCAGAAGCAGTGCCGTGTACCCAGTGGTGTTAATTTCACCTGTGTAGAGCAAGTGTTCATCATTGCTGGAAGGTGACCAGGAGAACATTGCTTCTGGTGCGGTTCCGCCGGCGTAGTTTGTGCTGCTGCTCATCCAGTTGCTTGGGTAGTTGGTTCCCCAGCCTGCTGGTGGCACGCCACCGGAGAAGTCTTCCTCAAGAAGCGTGGTGTAGAGGGCTTTGCCGATGGTCATGTGCACGGTGACGTTCTCTACGTTCTGCCCCTTGTTTATGATGGCGACCTCAGGGGTCTGGGTCTGTGCAAGACCGTTCTGTGGTGAGACGATCTCGGTCACTGCGACATCATGCAGGAATCCGTAGTGCAGGGTGAAGGCTTTCTCTTTGTAGTCGTTGTTGGTGTTGTTATCTACAAACAGGTTGGTTGCCTCTGCGTTGTAGTTGATGTTGACATTCTCAACAAGTCCAAGGTCTGCGGGAGTCCACTCAGGGAATGAAACCTCTAACGTCTCATCAGGAAAGAGAACGGAAATGGTTATGGTCTGGTTGTATTCATTCTCCCAGCTGGTGATGGTAAACCCGACATCATCGATGTACCACCCGGTGTATTGGACGGAGCTGTCACTGGCGCATTCGAACATGATCTGACAGTCGTCTCCTTCATAGGTGCTTAAATCAAAGTTTGCTTGTTTCCAGCCACCGCTTTGCCCGTTATAGGCGGCTTGTCCAGTCATGTACGGGTTATTCGGCAGTGAACCAGGGTATCCTCCAACAGGGGTGATTATCGTCCAGGTTGCTCCATCATCGTTGGTGATCTTGACGTTTCCACCATCATAGTTGTTCTCAAAGTAGTACCAGTGCCAGAAATTGAAATAGGCACCACTGGGGACGATAAACGTCGGCGTCAGTAGATAACACCACATGTTGGGTGGATAGTTGCCTGCTAGGTTGGTCGTCCAGACATTTGAACCAGAGTGCGCGGCACCAGGACCAGAGGTCGGTGCGCCCCATTGCCATGCATCAGACTGTGGGAGCTTTGGCGCGTGCACGTAACTGCCGTTGGTGGCCTCGAAATCTTCAACAATCCCGGTGATGAGCTCTTTTCCGATCTCGAGTTGTATCTGGACGTCGATCTCGGTGTTCAGCCCGGTGTTCTTTATCTTTACGATCGGGGTGATCGGTCCGGCATTCCCGCTGGCGGGTTTGTCAATATTACTGATCTTGATGTCATGATCATAGTCATAAGGACACCAGGGAATAGCTAATCCATCGAGTTCTCCGCCGCCGGGGAAAGGCCCAACAAGCATAGTCTCTGCTGTTGTGGTATCACAAATATAGAGGCCGCTTGTCCCTTGTTGGGTGTATCCTGAGAGGTATAAGATGCCATTGTCGCGGTCATAGGCTGGGTCCTGTGCATAACAAAACCCGATTCCCATGGATCCAATCGCAGTCGCGGCTCCCGTGGTTTTATTTATTGAATATAACGTACTATCACCGCTAAAAAGGACATCGTATGCATAGATGATACCATCTGTATCGCAGGCAAGACCAATAATGGTATTTGGGATGCCATACGGCCCAATGAAGGTGCTTGCGCCTGTTGCTATATCGATGGTATACAGATTGTTGCTTGCAGCAGCATACCACGTATTTGCTGTGGAATCATATGTAAGGCCGTTGAGTGATATCGTAGGGGCAATATAGATGATCTCGTAGGTATCGATGTTCATTCTGTAAAGACCACCGTCATAAATACACATGTACATTATCGATTCATTGAGGAAATCCGCTCCAGTTACAAACGTCGGTATGACCCCTCCTCCTATCGGGTATAATACCTCGGGAGTATCCAAATAAAAATACACAAATCCCTCCGGGTTTTGACCGCTTGGATCATATGCAAGATACGCATAGGCGATATTTTCTTGGTCGAGGGAAACCTTGGTGGAATCAAAAAGGTGTGGTGTTGTACTTTGTTTTTCAACTGCTAGATTCGGCTCGGGTTTAGTGTTTGGCGGTACAAGACCTTCCGGTTTTTTATCTGATCTTATACTGAGTTGTCTCGTTTGATTGTTTTCATAATCGGTTTTGCTTTGAATTGTGACGGTAAATGTTGTTCCTAATAGTAGAGTCAGTATGACGATTGCAACAATCTTTCCAAAAATCTGCTTCGCCATAGAATCATTTCCTCCTTACATATTTCTAATATATCTCTTGTACTTAATCTTTTCTCCAAGTTTATTCCATAACAACCACTACTCTTAATATTAAGGAAAACCGTCGTTATCTCATCTCTTTTGAAAGTACCCTTGTTCAAATTATGGATTTTCTGGGGATTTGGTCACAGGGCAAATTATTTAAATTACTGAACAGATATTTTTTTATCTAGGGGGATTATGAACCTAAATCTACTCCGTAAACTGTGCTTGGTCATGATTCTTGTTGCGATGATCGTTCCATCGTGGTCAGCCGCTGCGTTTGACATCGGTTCAAGAGAACGTCTCTTTCTTCAATCTCAAGAACAAGGAAGCGACTTGTATGACCTCCTAATCATAGCACCACGGGTGTTCCGCAATGAGCTTCTCCCGCTGGTGAAACACAAGAACAATCTTGGTATTCGAACGGTTCTAGTTAACCTTGATGAGGTGTACGACCGGATGTTCTGGCAAGGTCGAGATGAAGCAGAGAAAGTAAAATACTTCATCAAGGCCGCTGTCGAGAACTGGGGTGTACACTACGTGCTGCTCATCGGTGGCCGGAAAAACCAGGGGCAGGTTGAAAAATGGTGGCTGCCTGTTCGGTATAGTGCTCTTGACCGGCCGTATGAAGAGTACCCGGAGCCTCGGTTCCTTTCTGATTTGTATTTTGCAGATATTTATGATTCGAATGGTTCGTTCTCAAGCTGGGATGATAATCAGAACGGCATCTTCGGTGAATGGCCTGTTTCCCAGGGGGCTGTGGATCACCCTGACCTTGTCCCCGATGTCAGCCTCGGACGTCTTCCTTGCCTTAACAGCAGGGAGCTACGGATCGTTGTTCGAAAGATCATCCGATATGAGATCCGAGGCTGTGCCGAGTCCTGGTTTAAGAACATCGTCGTCGTCGCTGGTGACACCTATCCTGGACGGACCCCGTATTATGATGGGGAGCTCTACACGCAACAAGGTCTTGAGATGATGCCGGAGTTTCGACATGTGAAGCTTTGGGCTTCTGATGGGAGTTTCAAGAACTGGGTCGATGTCGTCACCGCGGTCAACAAGGGCTGTGGATTTCTCTGGTGGTCCGGTCATGGGAATCCAAAGTCATGGGCGACCCATCCTCCTGATGACAATGAGACCTGGATTTACGGACTTCGCCTGCGCAACCTCCCCTTCCTGCATAATCGCTATAAACTGCCGGTCTGCATCACCGGGAGCGGCTGTTACAACAACATGTTCAATGTCAGCCTGCGCAATAAACGTTGGGTGTATGGTCTGCCGACCCCGTATTGCCTCAGCTGGGCGTTGATGATTCAGCGTGATGGTGGCACGATTGCTACCATTGGGGCGACAGCATTTAGCTATGAATCCCCTGATATCAACCTTGGGTATGGTGGGATTGAGTGGTTGGACAAACAGTTCTTCTCTGAGTACGGACGAAACCACACCGATGTACTCGGGGACACCTGGAGAGACGCTGTTACCTCTGTTATCAGACAATGCCCCATCGACTGGTCTGACGAGTCGGTTGATGGGTCTGCGTTGGTCGTGAAAAACATCCAGCAATGGGCGCTGTTTGGCGATCCGAGCCTAAAGATCGGAGGTTATTGAGAAAGAACGATTTCTGCGGCTATGACTCCAGAAAGATGAGGTATTGATACTAGGATTTCTTCTTTTCTCGTAGGACCTACATATCGTAATCGATGATGAGGATCGGGTGAAACGAACTGTAGTCTTTGGATCGGAAATACGAGCATTTGTTATCCCCGCTCTCATCCCTCATTCGCCATCCAAAGTTCGGAGTACCACCATGAAACAGCTGGATGTCGTCAGTGACGTCCCAAAGCACCCATGTATCAATTGTCGATGGCATGATCGCATATGAGGATGATTCCGTAGCAAAGGACGGGCGGGTATTCCAGGTGACGGTTTCTTCATCCCACGAATTTAAAATTCTGTACAAATTCACTTGATGTCCACTCGGGTTCCCATCCCAGTTTTTATAATAGTAGGCCTGGAGAGAGGCTTGCTGGATTGTCGCATTTGATGGAATGGTGCTGAGATCAAATCTAATCAGTCCTTCCCATTTCCATGCAGAAAGTGATCGGAGTGTTATCGATTCCCCGGTTCCTGAATTGTCGTTCGGATAATTCTCAAGAATCGTGGCATCATCCATTGGTTCAAGGATCAATGTGTTCTCAGCAATCGTCCGGAACGAAAACGTTTTTTTCGCCCAGTACGCTCCGTCGGTGGCATTCACGAACCATTTATAGGTGGTGGAGTAATCAAGACCATCGATAGGAACGGTATATCGGCCATTGGCAGCGTTCGTCCCAGCCCCTGATCCGATATCTGGTTGCGTCTGCACCGTCCAGTCCATCAGATCACCCTGATAATCCATTAGATCGAAACTCAGATTTGTTGTCTCGATGGGTGCATATTGAGCGTTGTCAACTGGTTGGGGGTTTGTGACGAGTGGTGCGACTGCCTCTGTGGTGAACGTACATTCATTCTCAACCGTGTCAGTGCCAT
>CAYXPY010000044.1:0-13663 GCA_964467345.1 uncultured Thermoplasmatales archaeon
CGTTTCTTCACAAATCTTAAGCAAGTTTTTTTTAGAAAAACCAGTAGCTCAACATACCTATCACCCGTTCCGTATCAAAGAAACAAAAAAGGGGAAAAATCCCCCAGAGATGGCTTGATTGTTTTTTATCGGACGTTGAGCACAAAAGGCCCAAGTAAAAACCCCTGTGCGGTTTTTTCGGCATCCGCAGCAGTCACGGTGATGTCAACCGCACCAATGCCAATGACCAATCCAGTATTGACCGTTGGTGAAAAACCAGGCATGATCTTTGTTATACTCCCAGAGAATTCTTTCCCAAGGAACACCATGCCCTGCAGGGTAATCGTCCAATTTACATCTGTCGCATCAACAGCGCCACTGTTCAGAATTATAGCTTTCACCCCAAAGCCTCCGGTAATCGTCCCAATCTCAATCACCGGGCCTGAGACGATATGAATCATCAGAGAATCAGACCACGAACTCTCAGCTCCAACGCTATCTTTGGCCTTCACTTTAATTTCGTAATCACCCTCGACAGGCCAGCTGTGAACCGGCTGACAAGGCTGACCAGATGTATAGGGACCTATCCAGTCGCTTACCTCATTTCCCCAATCCCACTTATAATACAGGGAATCTCCCGAATCAGAATCAGTGGTGACAGACGAGAAGCTGTATTCCACCCCAATGTTCCCAGTATCCGGGCCTGAAGGCATCGCTGGTTTTTCAGGGGGGGTATTTGACGTTTCGGTGATGACCAACGCAGGGTCACCAAATAAGTTCGTCTCATAGTACACCCAGCGGATACAGGACCTTCCGATGATAGGCAGGTTATCCTCTTTTGAATCATGGTTCGCTCGTCCAATCTCAGGTTTCATCTCCCCGAAGACCGCATCCCAGAACTGCCGGTGGAACCGCTGGGAGTCACCATCGGTGCTATAGGACCAGAACCATCCATACCTCGCGTTCCAAATCCCTGCAAAAGCCGCATGGGTTGTCTTTATCGTGAAATGTTCTGCGATGCAATCACCGTTATCAAAACCACCAGCCATACACCCCTGGGAATAGATAAAACAGGAACGATCGGAGGGGTTGCTGAGCGCATCAACATCATAGGAATCCAGTTTCATGTTGTAATCATAGGATGCATGACCCAGGTGATTGATGATATGGACCCCATTATTGATTTTGGAGACGATAGCAGAGGAAGGCCAGTCGTAACTAGGTGTATCATATAACGTGTCGATATCATAGACATCCGCAGAGATACCAACCGTGGTGTATCCATCATCGGATGAACCATTGATGAGTTGGTTCATATAGGAACTCCCATAGCTTGCGATACCGTAATTACCGAGGTATTCAGCGGCAAACAAAGCGTCTTTGTAAAAAGGATCAGAAATGTCCTTGTTGATGTAGGCGACAGTTTTTGTCACAAAGTTAGTCACCTCGGCAGCGGTACCGACACAAGCCCGTCCAACGTAGACTTCTGCGACAAGGTCGACATCGCCTCCACCCTCGCCGTCCGTCGGTTCACCCCAGTCCCCATCACCATCGTAATTATAGGGACCATCAAGACACGCGTAATAGATATCGGATGGCATGGTCTCCTCATAGTATTCAACGTCTTCGTCCATACCAGAGACCCATAACATCGCAGCAGGAACCACATTGGTATCCCCACCGATAAGAACATACTCAATACCCCAGTCGGTGTAGGCATCCCGGATGTAGTTCCGAATACTTTCCAGGTCACTGGCACCTATGTCAGTCAAGGTTTTAATCACAGTTTGAACTCCGGTAGCGTCATGGGCTTCTTTCAGAGGCTCAAAACCATTTTTCAGAGCATCCGTGGTGATGATGAGAAGGTCATAGTCCTCAAAGGAGGGTGGTACCGTAGAGTACTCTTTCGTGTAACTCAGGGTCATCCCTGGGTTATCGACTTTAGTGTGAACCTCGGTGGTATCCTGGGGAAGACCGCGATAGAGAGCGGATTCATCATCAACCCTGACGGTTTTTACACAGACATCTACACTCTCATAGTAGAAGAGCTCTCCAGTCACGGGGTTGTATTGCACCGGATGAAGTAGCATCACAAGTATCTGATAACCTCGAAAACAGTGGAGTCCGACTTCTGTGAACAATTTCCCAGGATAGGCAGCGTTCCTCTGATAAATCGCGTCGTTGGGATGAGGAATTGGGATATCTTGCGTCTGTGATAGAGGGATCGCTTGACTGGTGGGTTCTATGAGATACCCCGCCCCAAGATCGACCCGTTCACCCGCTGTGACCTGTATCTCCTCGATCGCCGACTCTGCGGGGAGAAGGAGGAATATTCCTTTGGATGGGAGTTTTGGTTCACCGGCACTGCCAGCAGGATAACAGTCCGCGAGGGTGATTCTATCATATACAATTCCTGCGATATCAATGGTCTGGAGATCAGGACTGTCAAAGTCATAGGTAATGGTGATATCCTGATCTAGAAAGGTTTGCTGTGATTGCGCCCCGATGGAACAGACCATAAGACCTGCTACCAAGACGACGAGAGACTGCTTTAAAATTTTCTGTATCGAAATGACACGTTTCTTCATATACTATCCCCTATCGATATATGTTATAGGTAGTTCTCATATTTAAACATGGATGGTCCCTTTGAAAGGATCGATTCATGCGTGAGTCAACAATAGATAGATACCATTTTTTTATAAACTTACCGTCCAACCTAGGGTAATACCTTAAAAAGAAGCCCTTTTGAAATAAAGAGATCTTATCCCAAGAATCCTTCCTTAAATACGTTTAAATCCTTTTTGCACGTATTGTCGAATCGAAAGGACCATACGGTCTCGTCGGTACGCAAGAGGCATCGTGCGTCCCTCACCCCATGTTTTTTTCGCATGAATCTCAGAAAGAACTGAATCAATCCGCAGGTCCGTCGTATCAACAACCGTATAGGCTTCCCCTGCGTACGTCGGGTCATGTGAATCGCTTCCCCCCGTCCCCCCAAGATTGAACTTTCGTGCGATCTTCGCGGTTTTCAGGTTGGTATTTGGGGTACTACACCCGTTAAACACTTCGATGGCCGCAATTTTATGCTGAATCATCCTGAGTTTCTCAGCCTTGATGCCAGAGAGCAGACGGAACAGATGAGGGACAACCGGTTCGCCACCCGCATCCAAGACCTGTTCGACCGTCTCCTCGATTGAAAGATTTCTTTGGATCGGTTCTGTCACATTCAAGGCAAGCAGATGCCCATCTGCAGTTGAAATCTCTGTACTTGGTATGACGAGGAAATCCTTCAACAGCTCCTTGGTTATTCCAAGGGACCTATGGACTGAGTTATGATCAGTAAGAGCCATCCCCTGGAGCCCTTTTTTCTGAAGTGACTTCATAAGATCCGCTGGCGTCCCAATCGCATCATACGAAGAACAGGAATGAAGATGAAGATCGAGTTTTAACATTCTGGAAACAACCGCTGTTACCCGGAAGATTGCGTTCCTATTAGAAATTTACGGTTTCCCCATCACCTCTGAGATACTCGAGGAACAAAATAAAAAGAAAGCATTAAATAACCCACCGATGTTCTCGCGACTTGGGAGAGGCAGCATTATGCTATTCGATAAAAACAAGCAGTTAAGCATTCATAAGTTTGGGGAGTTAGAGTTGGTAGACAAGTCATTGTTTTTCATCTGTACAAACAGAAGAGACAACTAAACGACTCGCCTCTCTTTTCTCTGTTCCTTTGAACCATGAAGAAACATATTTAAGCCTTTATTTTATATCAAAGTAATAAGGAAGGGAAAATAAAGTAAAAGGCGATGCCGAATGGAAAAACTAGGGATGGATTTTCATATATCAATAGAAGATAAAAGAGTCACCACCGGGGTGCACGGACTTGATGATCTCCTCCAAGGAGGATATCCCAATGGGAGTGTCACCCTTGTTGCAGGGACCCCGGGGACCGGTAAAACAATCGTCTGTTTTCAATACCTATACGCTGGTATCAAAAATAAAGAAAAATGCTTGTTCCTCACTTCAGATGAACGGATAGACAACCTGATGTGCCAGGCAAAGAAATTCGGGTTTGATTTTGAAAATGCCCAGAAAAACGGTCAGCTGAAATTCATGTACCTCGACCTGGAGAAGCACACCGTCCATAAAGAGATGGAATCAGAAATCAGACTTGGGAGGTACTCCAGAGTCGTGCTTGATTCCCTCACCCCGCTGTCAGAGTTACCAGTCTGGGTGGTGAGCCGAGGCTCAGAACTGATTCCTTCACAAGAAAGCCTAACTACCACGCCACTCCCCCTTGATTCAGTCCAGGCGACTCGTATGCATGTCCGCAGGATCCTGCGCATCCTTGAAGAGGATGCATGTACCGCACTGGTGACATCAGAGATCGCTGAAGGATCCCGAAACCTGTCCCGTGACTCTGTCTCCGAGTTCCTCGTCGACGGCATCCTCGTCCTTGATCTGGACCCTTCGATGGATCGTCGGAAGTTAACCATCCGTAAAATGCGGGGCACAAAACATACCTTAAAACCCCGTGACATCGAAATCAACAGCAAAGAAGGCATTCGAATTCTTTAAAGAAACGCATCAAAGGTCCTAAGGAAAACATAAAAAATCGTTTCCTTGTTACCTTCTTGTTATGAACGAACGAATCCTACCAAGTCCAGCGCTTCAGACTCTTTTTGTCTCACGGGAGACCAGCAACTGCCCTCTCATCGCAGAGATGATCAAACTTGGACAAAGCCTCCAGCACTTAGGACTCACCGACAAAGAGACAGGCGTTATAAGCTTGGATTACGGGAAACGTCTGCTGATCAATGCAAAACACATTGACATAAAAAAAATGACGCACCAAGACGTTGTCGAGATCGTTGACTATGATGCGTTGAAAAACGTTATGATGGTCATCGGCCCAAAAGACCCTAGCCTTGCAACCCCGGTACACTGGATCATCCAGAAAGCACGCCATGACATCAATGCACTCCTACAGATCAACAGCCCTAACCTTTATGAGAGATTCCAAAAAACACTACCGGTTACAGAAAAAGAGACACAACCGGACAGTCTTGAACGCGCAAAAGACATACTCACAACACTGAGGAATGGAAAAACAATCCTCTTAAAGAACGAAGGTATGATACTTGCCGGAATCAACATAAAAGAAATCAGCGATGCACTGCAACACTATCTTGGTGATCAGAAATGAAGATAGAAGGGAAAACCTATCGGGCGCTTTGGCTGCAAGGAAGAACCGTCCAGTTCATCGACCAACGGAAACTCCCGTACCGTTTTGAGATTTTCACGGCCAGGACCGTTGATGACATCGCTTTTGCGATTAAAGAAATGGTGGTCCGTGGTGCTCCTGCTATCGGAGCAGCGGCAGCCTACGGCATGGCACTAGGGGAAACAGACCCAGAAAAAACAGCATGCATCCTCCGATCCACCCGACCAACCGCCCACGACCTGTTCTACGCAGTGGACTCCATGCTCCAAGCAAGCAACCAATCAAAGAACCTCTTTGATGCAGCATCAACCTACGTTGAATCCATCATCGATCGATGCAGAAAGATAGGGGAGAACGGGGAAAAACTCATTAAGGATACCAGTACAATTCTCACCCATTGTAACGCCGGGGCACTGGCAACGGTAGATTATGGGACTGCGTTAGCTCCCTTGCGGAAAGCCCACGAGAGGGGAAAAAAGATGTTCGTGTACGCCGATGAGACCAGGCCACGGCTCCAAGGACTACTCACTGCCTGGGAGCTGTACCACGAAGGCATCCCCCATGCCCTCATCGTTGATAACGCAGCCGGACATTTCATGAGAAAAAAAGAAATCGACCTGGTGATCGTCGGAGCGGATAGGATAGCAAAAAACGGTGATTTCGCAAACAAAATAGGGACCTACGAAAAAGCTGTCTGCGCAAAAGAAAACAACATCCCGTTCTATGTCGCTGCACCAGCAAGCACCTTTGATCCGAAACTTACAGAGGGGTCACAGATCATCATCGAAGAACGAGACAGACAAGAACTCACAGAGGTCAATGGGAATTCCATCATGCCTGACTGGATAACAGTGAAAAACCCAGCATTCGATGTGACACCACACCGCTATGTCACCGGGTATATCACAGAAAAAGGTATCAGAAAATCATAAACAAAAAGAAAAGGGTTAATACCTGTGAACAGATTCGAAAGAATAATCATAAGAAACCATCACTGGAATGGATGCCTATGAAGCTTCAAAGTTTGGATGAAATGGATGAAGAAAAATTTTTCTGTTGGTCCTGTGGGAACCGACTCAACACGGTTGATGAGATCTCCCAGCGCATCTGCTTTCAATGCAAAAAGAAACTCTCAGAGTTGAAACAAGACGAAATTTTCTATTGTTGGGCGTGTGGGAAACAGCTCCTATCCATGAGTGAGGTAGCCCAGGGTCTATGTCATACCTGCAAGGCATCCATCATCCGCAAGATAAAAAAACCAGAAAAAAACAAAACACCCCTTTAGATATATTCATTATTCTTTTATTCTTCTTTTGAAAAAACACTTAAAATCTAAACTAAAATAAAAACTCCATTGAATTGAAGCGACAAAAAAAAAAAAAAAGGAAATTAAGTGGTTTTACTTAATTCCAAGGACGAATGGTCCGAGTAAGAAAGCGGATTTCGTCGTTGAGACTTCAATGGCGTTTTGGGCTTTTGCGGTGATGACGATGCTGATCTTCCCAAAGCCGATGAACGCTCCAAGGCTGACGGGTATTGAGGCGCCAGCGGCGATTGATGGTACTGTTCCAGTTGAAGAGGCGTTGACTCGCTTCAGCAGACCGCCTGTGGCTTTCATGGTCCACTCGATGTTGGTTGCATCGTTGCCACCGATGTTTGACACATCAGCTTTGACACCAATTGGTCCTTTTACATTTCCAATGGACAATTCCGCTAATCCTTCTCCTTCAACGATTGCTCCAATACCCCAGTTACCATCAAAATCAGGTCCAGATGGATAGAGTTCTTGCCAGGCATTGTTTAAGTAAATCCAGTCACCCTTTCCACGAACGGCTGGACCGGTTAAGGTATCTAACCAGGCGTAATATACACCAGGGCCAGGCTCCCATTGTGTCCATTCGACAGCGACCCAGAGGTCCTCATGACCAGCAAGATCAACAGGGGTTACCAATGGGACATTAATTACACCAGTGGTATCTAAACTTGCAGTGGTATCATTGACAATAATAGGCCCAGGTCTTGTTGCGACTGTTCCTTTGTCATAAATATAGATTCTAATATCCATTGGTCCAGTAAGACCATTATCATATGAAAATGCGACATTGACACTTTTCATGGTCCAATCTGCGTATGCTGACATTTCATCCTGGGTGAGTTTAATTGCAGATTTCCAGATGTAAGGACCGGTACCACCTTGGATACCAATAACTGTTGAAAGACCCTCTTCCATATAGTATTTTAATTCAATTTCATCGCGTGATGGTCCATTGCTCGTGGTTGTCTGCTTTGTTGAAGCTAATGATATTTTTTCTGGGGCGTATGTGATCGCAGCAGCTGATGTTCCGACAAACAAGACTGCGAGACATATGACTATACCAGCCTTTAAAAAACTTTTCGTAGTATTCTTCATATTATTCACCTTGTTAAAATATATAGGGTTTCTTATATATAAGCTTATCTTTCAAAACTAAAATTTCGGACATAGGATAAAAACTCACTTCTTCAGGAAAAAACAAAACAACATAAAAATCTCTATTCTCCCCCAATCCAATCAACAACTCTTATATACAGGATTTCTCTAATATCTATATATACTATTACCAATATCATTATATATTAAAAAAGCCATGTGAAAACAGGGGATAAAAAAGAACAAATCAAGAAGAGGTGAATCGTGTTGAGAAAAAAAATATTGATAATCCTTATAATAAGCATCCTATGCGCTCCTATCGCTTCTGGAGGAGCAGATACCTATACAACCAAAAACCAGACCGAGTCTACACAATCCGTAGACAACCAAGAGCACCAAATTCCACCAAAAGTATCAATGGATCCTGCTCTCTCTATAGTCTCACCAGAGACCGGATATCTCTACTTCTTTAAAATTCAGCCGATACGAATGCCAATTGCAAGCATGTTCGGTCTGAACTATGCCGTTGTCATTGGCAGAGGCATCAACCTCAAAACCGTCTACAATGACATTCATCACGTGAAATTCACTGCAAAACGCATGATCACCGGCTGGGAGACCACACGATGGGACTACCGAACAATGGATGGATTGGGTGCAGACCTCAGCCTAAGCTCAGGCTACTATACTATCTCAGTGACCGGATATGACGAAACCGACACTGAGCTTGCTTCCGATTCAATCCGCGTGTTCTACCTTAAAGTCGGTCGTGAGGACTTCGGCGTCTGGGTCAACACCAAATACGATGGTGGTGAAATCATCACGACACCCCTTGAGCTGGGAATAACAGATTTTGCATCGATGTTAAACACCGGTGAATCAAAACAGTTCAGTGTCTCTATGCAAAACAAAGACGACACAGACGTTAATTTACGGTTCGTGCGTACCAAAATCATGAATAACACCGAGAAAGTAATCGAAACAAAATGCAATATCGCCACAACCTGTGACACCTCAAAAGAATACGAAGTATCCGTCGAAGTACGATTCCCCTTCATCATGCTTGACGGCGGGCAACCCACCGAGGAAAGCAATCCTTATTTCAGCACAAGGATAGGATACCAATCCAAAACAAGTCAAGGTGGATTGAACAATATCAATACCACGTTTTATGTTGGCAGAGAAAACATCAGTGACCCCCGGGTCTTCCGGCTCTCAATACAACCAGAAGACATCGAAAGCGGATCGAAACTCACCTTCTTTACCAGTTATCTCACGGTGGATAGCACAGGCAACGAAGTCTTCCAGCGTACGTATGCAATAGATTTCGAACCAGCAACAGAACTGACCATCACCTCCATCCCCCGCGAAGCAAAAATAAGCTACGAGTTTGGGAGAAGCGCTGGCGTCCAAACCAAAATCTCCCTGCGTGCAGAGGGCGGGATACTTGACGACATCATCCAAAGCTTCCTGCTTGACCCCCTTCCAAGTTACATGGCCTTTGACCTTACGATCATCGGTTCACGGGAGTTCCTCTATGAAAGCGACCGACCCTATAACATCACCTATTCCTTAGATTCCATACAGAACGGAAATCTGGTCACGTTCCTCGTAGAAAGCATCCCTGAACGGATTGCTGCCTCCTGGGGACTCCACCTCGGCGCAGTAGGGGATCTTGCCGCCTCCAGCTTCGCTGAGCTTGATATGTCCCGGGATGTTAAACGCCTCGCATTATCCTTCTTTGGAAACGAAAAACCTTTCATTTCACTGGAGAATTTCCCAAAAAAGATAAGATGCGAAAGTGCTGTTGACCTTGTCAACGGAACCGGTAACATCACCTTCATCCGTGGACTTGATGAATCCCGGGTGTTGAACATCTCCCTCCAACATAAGAACATGGTCGTGACAAAATCCTTTGAACTGAAAAATAATTTTGTCCAACTGAGATGGGACATAGATCTGGCTGCTGGAACCGGATTGTTCAATATCACCCGTGACTCTGAAAGTGTCATGACGTTCTCAACAGTCATCGAATACAACAACTGGACGTTCACCAAATCACTGGAGCTACGCAACAGCCATCTTGAAGTATCCTGGAATGTGAACCGACAGCAACGCACCGGGGAAGTCATCCTGACCCGAGATGTTGGCACAGGAGCCCCAAACCTATCATTCTCCATCGCACACGACGGATGGGTGCTTGATAACACCCTTGAATTCCGCAACAACTACCTCCGTTTATATTGGCAGCTCCCCACACAAACCAACCCTCACACCGAACTAGGGCTTATCACCGCTGGAGGCCAGATGTTCCACAACACCATCTCTGTGATCGACGACGGTGTGGAATTATTCCACCTGGGTTTTGGCATCCAGACCGACGACCAGTACATCATCTCCTGGGACTACATCAACGGGCAGATCACGAATTTCCAATGGTCGGGCAGACTGCTGCGACTCACTGATGTCGACATCGGGGTGAACCTCGCTGGGGAGTTCTTCACCGTCAGCGCAGATATCGATGTCGGAGAATCAGGTACTGTAGAGCTTCAGTTCAACAAAGCAGTCGCTGTTACCTTCGTCGATGCTGCAAGCGACACATTCAAGATCCACGGAGACGTCTCCATGAATGCATCACGACGCCTCCAACTCTCCTGGGAACTTGGGGAATCCGGACATTTCACGGTTTACACGTTTGGACAACCGCTCGGCGAACAATTCAGCCTAGAGGTAGGATACGATCCACAGCATACAGGCAGCTACAAGTATGGTTTCCGGTTGATCGGAGAGCATTTCATCCAGATCACCAGGACCATCCAGTGGTACGCAGTCAACGGGACCCTCGTCCGCATCTGGATCCTTGGGGACGAACCAATTCCAGGTGACTGGACGTTACAGGTCTTATGGAACGGTCAGTGGTACCCGGTACCCTGGGAGTAAGGAAGCACTATGGGGGAGAAAAAAACAACACTTTGGGTTTGTGTGCTTGCGATCCTCTTGCTTACCTTGACATCCGCAGGACAAGCACTACAGCAAACCAGACAAGCATCATACCATAACCCATTACCTAGCCCTCTGCGTGCAGGCTCAATTGAGGTCTGGCAGGATGAATTTTTCAACATCACAAAAATCGACATGACATCCTCGACCAATATTATCATTAACACAACCAGTGGGACCGTCCTTATGGACAGCACGTATCCTGCTTGGGTAGACCCCACCTTTTCCCGTATGAAACCACTCACCATCACAAACAGTGGACAAGAAACGTTCCAGAACTACGATATACAACTCATCATAGCCTATGATAGCGACATGCAGAGTGATTTTGATGATCTTCGTTTCACCAACCGCACCGGATCCCAACTTTCATACTACAAATACAATATCGTAAACGGGGCATCCTGTCAAGTTCTCGTACGGATTCCAATCATCCCCCCTGGACAGTCCACCGTCTACCTGTTCTACGGCAACCCAGTTGCGACCGATCAGAGTAGCTTTTCTTCAATCTTCACCTGGCAGGACCGTACAAGTCCTGACACCATGATCTCATTCAAAGCAGCTACAGAAGGAGCCTGGGATCCTAGTGTCATCTACGGGGCGAATCGATTTCTAGTGACCTGGGAGGAACGAGTCGGACCAGAGGACATCCATGTGCCTTTACCGAATTATCAGAGAACCATCCCCGGGGTAATCCATGGGCGAACCTATGACAAGGACGGGAAAAACCCTCAACCCACCAATAATAGCGATATCGATATCTCTGATCCGTACAGCAACACCTATCATGCCGAAAACCCCTGTAATGCCTTCGGTGCAGGGAATTACTTTGTGGTATGGGAGGAAAACCCCGCGAACCAACCCCTCCTCCGCTATGAGGCGGATATCAAAGGAGCTTTGGTGACCCCCTCAGGGAATGTTAGTTCACGTTTCACGATTTGCTCTGCAGCCGGTGGTCAATACGAACCACAGGTCCTCTATGATAGTTATAGCAATCGATTTCTCGTCGTCTGGGCAGACGCCCGCTATGGCGCCAGCGACTACGATGTTCGAGGACGACTCTACAACCATCTTGGGTACCCAATCGGAGCGGATTTCCCCATAGCCTATGAGACCAACTACCAGGGAAACCCTTGGTTGTCTGGTGATGGAGCAGGAAATTTCTTTATCGTCTACGAAGATGGTCCGAGTGCATCCATTGGCCCGTTTAGTCTGTACGCCTATCGGGTTGACTTCAATGGGAACCGACTCGGAGCTCGTATCACCATCGCAACAGCAACAGAGACCCTTGACCATATTTTCCCTGCGGTGTCCTATAACCAACAAACCGCTCGATATCTGGTGACCTGGAATGACGGTGATGTCAGCGTCGATCCCTACAGCAGGGAAAGCTACAATGGCAACATCTGGGGTAAACTCTTCAATAAAACCGGGGTGGTCATAAAGAATAACTACATCATTGAGCCGGGTACGAGTTTCATCAGAAGCGTCTCTGTGCCTTATTTTGATAGTATGTTCTTCGTGGTGTACGATGGAACAATCGTCGGTAACCAGGATATCTGGGGGCGGATGATCGCCGCGAATGGAACAATCATGACAAACAGGCAGGAGCTATCCGATGGCTCCTCCCAGAACGTGGATTGGAATGACATCGCGGTTGGGGCTGAGAGGGTTTTCGTTGCCTGGGAAGATGAACGGGACCTCGTCAGTCAATACGCTGATGTGTTTCAATATGTCTGGCGGTCCCTGCAGACGATTGGTTCGTTAAACATCACTACTGCATTAGGTACTGAAAAACAGCTCATCACCCAAGCACAGCTGATGTCTGTACCTATTCAACCAGAGATGTTCAGAGAGTGGCGGGAGTTTTTCTTTGTCGATACGCGTCCCCCTGCAACAACTATTCTGTATGACATCCTTGATCAGAACGGTTCGATTGTGTTGAAAGCCGATGTGCAGAACGGGCAGAACATCTCCGATGTGAACGTCTCCGCAGTCCGTCTGCGTGCGACATTTACCCGCACCTCCGCTCATCATTCAGCGGTTCTGGATAAATGGAACATCTCTGCCCTCGTCGGGAAAGACATCTATCCACCTTCAACCGAGATAACCCTTACCCCTGCGGAGCCGAATGGTGAGAACGACTGGTATGTGACTCCCGTTAATGTCACTTTCAGCGTCTTTGATGTTGACAGTGAACCACAGAACATCACGACGTACTATAACATCAATGGATTTGGTGTGGAGGTGTACGATCCCCAGTCACCACCGGTGATTTCAACGGAACGACCCAACAACTACATCGAGTTCTGGTCGAATGATTCTATCAACGAGGAGTTCCCGCACCATGTCGTGGAAGGTATCAAGATCGACACGACAGCACCGCTCGTAACCCTGTATAAACCATCCTATATTATCCCAGCTGGAGTTGCATTTATCAATGGGACTGCAACGGAATATACCTCAGGTTCCGGGGTTGGCCATGTGAGGATAAAACTCAACAGCGAGCTGTTTTATGAGGAGTTTTTCAGTGGTGAATCCCGTGTCTGGTTTGAACGTAGCTTCACCGCGGACCTTGGGGAGACCTATGACATCTACGTGGAGGTCTGGGACACGGCTGGAAACAGAATAGAGGAACGCAGAACTGTCTTTTGCCCGGATTACGGGATCTACGAGACCGGGTACATCTACTGGTTCAGCAACCCAAAAATCGGACCAGTGAACTTCCTGGTAAGCCTTGGTCTTTCGATTGCAGTCAGCAACAGCACCCTCTACGTCGTGCTCCCTGGCGTGATCAGTGAGGCGGCGTCTGTGAAATTCGTTGCGACACAGACATTCCTTACGAAGGAATATACCTTCCTTGACGAGGATCTCTCCGATGGATGCTCTGCCAACCTGTTGCTGCCTTTCGGGATCTATTCGATTAAGGCCTATGCCTATGACAGTCAGAACAACCAGCTTGAGGAATACACGATTATCACGAAGATGCTGATCCTACTGTTGAAATAAGATAAAAAAAGAAATAGAAAGCGCCCCGGCTGGGA
>CAYXPY010000045.1:0-13175 GCA_964467345.1 uncultured Thermoplasmatales archaeon
TATCAGAAAAAATAATACTTCACTTCTTTTATTTTTATTTGAAGTGGATACTATAACTCGTTTTGTTATCATGCAATAAAAAGAAAAAAAAGATGAGCCAAGTGATGGCTCTGTTTTCATCAGGGTTATTTTTCCGGGAGCATGTACGCGATGTCATCCCACGGATGTCGGTACAAGCCTTGTTTCAGACGTTTCTGGTCAAGATAATGACCAATAAGGCCGATGCTTCGACCAAGGACGAACAATCCGTTGAGTGCACCCATCTTGATGTAATCGTCAGCCTCTTGCTTGGTCAGCTCAGAACGCAACAGGTCAACAAAGCAAATCCCGATGCATCCGTCCACGTTCAAGATCAGGTTATCTCGTTTCGAGGTGGTGATCTTCTCGACCTCACGGGCATAATCAAGCAGGGGTGTGCTTTTGAAATGTTTCTTGGCATAGGAGCTGATGATCGTCACCCGCATATCTGGGTTGTGGATGGATTTGATGAGATGGCCAATCCCTTGGATGTTGACTCCTTTGTTTTTCATATCGTCTACAAACTGCTGAGGCGTCTTTCCTGCATCATAGGCTTCGGAGAACATCTGTGCGGCGCCATCGATTGCACCACCGAATCGTGGTCCGATGGTGAGCATGCCTGAGACAAGAGAAGAGATCAGGTCTTTTCCCGCTCGGGTCGCGACAATCGTGTTATGCGCACCGGACACAGCGGGTCCGTGGTCTGCGGTGACCATGATTGCCATCTCGATAAACTTCGTTGCATAGTCTGGTAAGAGTCTCTTGAACCACAGGATGGACAGTACTCCACCGATGCCGATGTCTTTTTTGAATACCTCAGAGATAGGCATGGTGCCGTAGAGAAGTTCTTCACCGCGATCATCAGAGATCGTCGAGATGAAGCTAGCTGGTTTGCGGATGAGTTTGGCTTTTACTGCTGCGTTGTAATCCATTGGCATTTTGACTGCGGGTGGTTCAGGTCGCGGGACGATGATCTTCTTTTTCACCAGGTTCTTGTACACCAGGGCGATCTTCTCCCCATAGTCATCAAAGGAGTCAGGGACAACAGCACCCGCTGCTTTGAGCGCAGCGTTCTTTGCATCAGCTGTCTCTGATTCAGACCCTGCTTTTGCACCAGCATGACCAAACTGCACCTCGGTTTTGAATGCTTTGGAGCAGGTCCCGGTGACCCACATTACTAGTGGTTTTGTGATCAGTTTTTTCTTGAGAGCATCAACGATGGTGTATTCATCTGATCCTCCGACTTCACCAAGGCAGACGAGCATCTTGATTTCTGGGTTTTTCTCATAGCGAAGGAGATGATCCAGTAAGATGGTCCCTGGGTAGCGGTCACCGCCGATGGCAATTCCTTCATAGAGCCCGTCCGTGTTCTGAGAAACGATATTGTAGGCCTCGTTGCTTAGCCCCCCTGATTTTGAGACAAAACCAACAGAACCAGGTCGATGGAGTTTGGAGTCCATGATGTTCTCGATTGTACCACCCGTGTTACCAATCTTGAAGGCGCCAGGGACGATACCACCGACAGTTGCTGGACCAATGATGACTTTATTGAGCTGCTTTGCTTTGGCAATCAACTCCCGCATCCGTCGCTCGGGGACTCCTTCGGCGATGATAACAACGGTTCGTATCTGTGGTATCGCGAAAGCCTCCTCTGTCGAAGCGGCAGCGGAACGGAACGAGGCGAAGTTGATCATCACATCAACGTTCTTATGTCTATTTGATGCGTTCTTCAGTGATTTATAGACGGGGACAAGGATCTCCTTTGGCCCGAAGAAGAACTTCTGGAAACCATCGTTGCCTGTCGGGTTGACGATTGCGGCAACGGAAGGAGTCTTCCGTCCTGCGACATAGTCGAAATCAAGCATCCGCTGCACCGCGTTGGTCTGCATGTTGTAGATAAACGCCTGGGTGTTTGTATCAAATAGGATATAATCCTTCTTAACTGCCATGATTATTTACCTCCTTTGAGTGCCATACTGACAATCTTGGTCATATGCGTCTCCGGTCCGTACACCTCGATGGGGACGCCGAGTTGTTCACCAAGCTCTCGCATAATCCGCAGACCTTCCTTGTAGTTGGGTCCACCTCTTCGAACGTAGATTTTGACTTTGTTCTCCTGGAGTCTCTGTTTGTACTCTTTCAACGCCCGTACGATGCCTTTGAAGGTGTTGGCGACATCAGTGAAGTTGGCAATTCCTCCACCGATGAGAAGGAATTTACCTTTGGGATTCTTCTTCCGAGTCATGAGATCCAGGATTGTTTTCGCATACAGGTAGGTGAACTCCTCGTTGGGATCACCAGAGTACTCACCGTAGTTTGCCATCTCGCTCATATACCCAAGGTCTGTGATGGTATCAGCAAAGATGACGGAAGCGCCACCGCCAGCAACCATGGTCCAGACCCGTCCTTCCGGGTTGAGCACCGTGAGTTTCAAGGATGCCCCTGTCTTTGAGTCCAGTTCCTCTATGTAGGCCTCTTCTTTTGAAAGCATCCTGCCGAATGGTGAGGGAAACTCAATGCCACCCCATTTCTTCCCGCTGACAAACTCAGCGGTGTCATCGAGTTTTGCGGCAAGATCAAGGGGGACGATACGGTCTTTTACGACGACGAAAGGGTTAATCTCAAGGTAGGTGTAGTTGAGGTCGGCGTAGAATTTGAACATCCCTTCGATGAAACCAGCGATTAACGCTTGTCGTTGCTTGGGGACGTTCCCCAGCAGTGTTTTTTGGATCTCAGCAGCGGTTGGGTAGGTGCCGATGGGGATAGTCATGCGGACAGCTTTGGCGTCGATATCCCCGACGTTGATGCCGCCTTGATGATGGAAGAGGATCTGGTCACCCTCCCGTTGTGAGAGGATCGCCAGGTAATATTCGTCGTTTTCGTCATGTGGGACGAAGGCTTCGACGATGAAATGATTAAGGATCCCGGTCACGGTGCCGACGGTGACTGGTTTGCTCATGCGTTCTTTGATCCATTTCTCTGCATCCTTCCAGTCTGCGTTGAGCAGCAACAGTTTGCTTTTTCCTCGTCGTTTGATGAGCTGATCTGGTTTGACGACGAGTTTTTCTTTTGTCAGCCATTTATAGGTCGAAGGCAGTTTCTTCAAATCGGTGTCTGGTCCGACCGTAATAAATTTCTCCTCAATAGTGTATTTTCCATCGGTGTATTGCTTAAGCAGACGTGCCATCATGCGTTTGCCGTCTGCTTCCCGGATTGCTTTCTGTGCCATGCTTCATCCTCCTTTTTTTACATCAACTTCATGAGATGCTCGTGGATTGCATCGATGAACTCTTCGGTATAGACTTGTTTGTTTTTCGGATTGGGGACTGCGACTTTGAGGAGATCCCCGGTCATGATACCGTTTTCGATGGTCTGCAGAGATGCTTTCTCAAGCTTGTGCGCAAAATCGACGACGTCAGGGGTGTTGTCTAGTTCCCCGCGTTTTCTGAGAGCACCGGTCCAGGCGAAGATAAGTGCCATGGGGTTCGAGCTGGTTTTCTCCCCTTTCAGATATTTATAATAGTGTTTTTGGACCGTGCCGTGTGCCGCCTCATATTCAAAGAACCCGTCTGGTGAGACAAGAACAGAGGTCATCATCGCTAGGCTTCCGTACGCGGAGCCAAGCATATCGGACATGACGTCGCCGTCGTAGTTCTTACACGCCCAGAGCATACCGCCGTCGGATTTCATGATACGGGCGACCGCGTCATCGATGAGGGTGAAGAAGTATTCGATGCCTGCTGCTTCGAATTTGTCTTTCCAGTGTTTCTCGTATTCCTCATGGAAGATCTGGCGGAATCGTGCATCATAGGTTTTCGAGATGGTATCTTTGGTCGCAAACCAGAGTGGGACTTTTTGGTCAAGTGCGTAGGTAAAACAGGCTTTTGCAAAACTGCTGATGGATTTATCGGTGTTATGGATTCCCTGGAGGATCCCTGGTCCTTTGAACTCCTGGATGGTGAGTCGAATAGGTTGTCCACCGTCATGGGGCGTGTAGAGGAGTTCACCTTTGCCGGGCCCAGGTACGCGGATCTCCTGGTTTTTATAGACATCCCCATAGGCGTGTCTTCCGATGTGTATCGGTTTGGTCCAGTTGCGCACCCCCGGTGGGATGTTCTTTGCAAGTATCGGACTGCGGAAGACGGTCCCATCAAGGGCTGCTCGGATGGTCCCGTTGGGACTTGGCCATTCCTTTTTGAGGTTGTATTCTTTGATGCGGTCCTTGTTGGGGGTGATGGTTGCGCATTTCACACCCACACCATGTTTCTTTATCGCATCGGCTGCATCACGGGTGATTTGATCATCGGTCTCGTCTCGTTTTTTCAACCCGAGATCATAGTATTCAAGGTTCATGTCCAGAAACGGGAAGAGTAGTTTTTCTTTGACCATCGCCCACATGACTCTGGTCATTTCGTCCCCGTCGATTTCCACTAATGTGCTTTTTACCTTGATCTTGTTGGTTGGTGTTTTTGTTTTTTTCATGTCTGTGATTCCTCCTATCTTTATTTTGTATAGTTCAGTGATCCTCCCGCAAGGATGATCTGTCTGTCACGTTCTGAGAGTTCAAAGGCCACCTGGAATTCCTTGTTTTTCGTTGTGTTTTTCACGTTCAGGGTGGTTTCTTTCCCAGAAAGGATTGTGCGTACCTCTGCGATCTCAAGGCGATCTCCTTGGTCGATCTTTTGGTAGTCATCCTTGTTGACAAATATGAGGGGAAGGATACCGAAGTTGATCAGATTTGCTTTATGGATCCGCTCCATGCTTTTGGCAATCACTGCTTTGACGCCCATGTACATCGGGCAGAGGGCGGCATGCTCCCGGGAGGAGCCTTGTCCGTAGCTGACACCAGCGATGATGATGTTATACAGACCGTTTTCCTTTATTTTCTTGGCTCGTTCGTAGAACGTAGGATCGATGACTTCGAAGAGGAACTCGGAGTATTTTGGCACGTTTGAGCGGTATTTCATTTTGGCTCCAGCTGGAATGATGTGGTCTGTTGTTATCTCATCGCCGACTTTGATGGTGACTTGCGCGTTCAGTGACCTCGGCAGGGGGATGTTCTTTGGTGGTTCGCCGATGTTTGGTCCACGTCGGATCTTGACCTCCGAAGGGTCATCGGGTGGCATGAGAAACATGCTGTCATCGACGTAGAATTTTTTTGGCATCGTGATTTTTGGGTAGGATATACCGATTTTTTCCAAATCACGGGGGTCAGTGAATTTCCCGGTGATGACTGCGGCGGCTGCGGTCTCTGGGCTGACGAGGTAGACTTGTGCGTCCTTTGTTCCTGATCTGCCCAGGAAGTTTCTGTTGCTGGTGCGCAGGGAGATGGCCCCTGATTTTGGTGATTGGCTGTTGCCGATGCAAAAACCGCAGGCTGATTCGGCGATGCGTGCGCCTGCTGCGATAAGGTTGGTTAATCCTCCGTCACGGGTGATGTTTTCAAGGACTTGTTTGGAGCCGGGGGCGACGACAAAACTGACGTTGGGATGTACTGTTTTGTCTTTGAGGATGGATGCAACCGTCATCATGTCAGTGTACGAGGAGTTCGTGCAGCTTCCGATGCAGACCTGGTCGACTTCCAGGCCTTCGAGGTCCCGGATTTTCTTGATGTTCCCGGGGCTGTGCGGTGTTGCGGCAAGTGGTTCAAGCTCGCCAAGGTTGATGTCGACGATCTTGTCGTAGACTGCGTCTGGGTCTGCTTTGAGTTCGACCCAGTCTTTTTCTCGTCCTTGTGCTTTGAGGAATTGTTTGGTGATCTCATCACTGGGGAACACGGAGGTGGTCACACCGCATTCCGCACCCATGTTGGTGATCGTGGCTCGGTCGGGGACGGAGAGTGTTTTCACACCATCCCCACTGTATTCAAAGACACAGCCGACGTTTCCTTTCGTGGAGAATATCTCAAGGACTTTGAGGATGACGTCTTTTGCGGCGACCCAGGGTCTGAGTTTTCCGGTGAGGTTGATTTTGATGATTTTTGGGTAGGTGAGGTAGAAGGGTCCACCAGCCATGGCGACAGCGACGTCAAGACCACCGGCGCCGATGGCGATCATCCCGATGCCGCCTCCGGTCGGGGTGTGTGAGTCTGAACCTAAGAGTGTTTTTCCTGGTTTTCCGAATCGTTCGAGATGGACCTGGTGGCAGATGCCGTTGCCTGCTCGTGAGTAGACGATGCCGTATTTTGCTGCGACGGTTTGGAGGTAGCGGTGGTCGTCTGCATTTTCAAATCCGATCTGGACGGTGTTGTGGTCGACGTAGCTTACGGAGAGTTCTGTTTTTACTTTTGGGACGTTCATTGCTTCGAACTGCAGGTACGCCATGGTCCCGGTTGCGTCCTGGGTGAGTGTCTGGTCGATTCTGATGCCTATTTCTTTTCCTTTTTCTGGTTTGCCTTCGATGATGTGAGTAGAGAGTATTTTTTCTGTGATGGTCTTTCCCATATTCTAACCTCTGCTGGTACCTAGTGGTGCGGAAAGAAGAGGAGATTTAAGAATCTTTCTATGTCTATTTACCCGTATGGACGATTCAAAGCCAAAAAAATAGCATATTACGAATATTTTTATAAATATTTGCACTTTTTACTAAAATATTAAAATAATTTCAGTAACATGAGATAATTATTTATGGGTGTTCCCCTTTCCCAGACTGTGAACCAAACCATCCGCTCCAAGAACGAAAAGAAAGTGTTCCACGGCATATGCGCCTATCCAACCGTCACAGACAGCCAACTCGCAAACCTCCTAGAAATGAAACTCTCCACCCTCACCTCCATCAAACGACGACTCGCCGCACAAGGATACTACCGCAGCATCATGTTTCCCCTCCTCAACCGACTCGGCTGCGAACTGCTTGCAGTCATGTATATGCACTTCAACCCGGTCATCCCACTCAAACAACGGATGGAGACAACTAAACGAACCATCGAAGTCTTCGACGAACTCTTCTTCTCAGTCGGAGAACAAGAAAAAGGATTCTCCATAAGCCTCTCACAGAACTACACCAACATCGGACGCATCAACGACATCCGCACAGAGACCTTCGGACGACTCGGGCTGCTTGAAAAAGAATACCCCCATGAGGTGATCTTCCCCTTCGAAACAAGCCAGATGCATAAGTTCTTCGATTTCTCTTCATTCCTCCAGAATCTCTTCGAACTTGATGCAACACCAAAGACGAACCCCTCTACGAACCTCTTCCGCAACACCACCACCGTTGACCTCACAGAAAAAGAAAAAAAGGTCTACAATGCCCTGGTCGCATACCCGACAGCAACGACACAACAAATAGGCGAACAGGTCAATCTCTCTCGACACACGATCGCCCGGATGAAAAAACAATTCCTCGCCCAAGGACTCCTGCAACTTCTAATCCTCCCTAATCTTAAGACCATTGGTGTGGAGATCCTTACCTTCTATCACATCCGATTCAACCCAAGCAAAACACCAAGCCCTCAAGACCTAGCCTGCCTGGACTCCCCGTCAACGATTTTTTTCGCAAGCAGGAAATTCGAAGCAGTCCTGCTCTCCGCCTATCAGACCTATCAACACTATAAAGAAGACCAGATGAACAAAATCACGTTCTTAAAAGAAAATAATTTATTCTCCCACCCACCCTTCATCAGTACGTATATTCTAGACCGAATGGAGATAATCAAAGACTTTGATTTACCACCACTCGTCAACAGAATTTTAAGGAGCGGTTGAGACATGATTTCCCAGGAAAAAACCACTGAAAAGATGAAAAAATACTTATACTCCAACTCTATTGCGGCACATCCCTATTACCTAATGGAGGACAGCTTTGAAGACCGTAAATCCACTGGTTCTGTAAAGCATCCAATATTAGATATCTATACTAATAGGAACAAGATGAAAGAAGAAAGAAAGGGAGCGTTTTTAACATGACTGGCGAGAACATATCAGTCCTCTTGGACGAAAAACGGGTTTTTAAACCTTCAAAAGAATTTGTGAACAACACAAACGTAAAGCAGTGGATGGACAAACACAACATCAAAACAATCGACGAGTTATACAAGAAAACAGACAACTGGGAATGGTTCTGGGGCGAAATGGCAAAGGAACTTCTTGAGTTCTACGCCCCACCAAAAAAGACGGTTGAATGGGACGCCCCCTGGGTGAAATGGTTCGTCGGGGCGAAATACAACATCGTCCATGACGCAGTTGACCGACATGTAAAGACCTGGCGAAAAAACAAAGTCGCCTTCATCTTCGAAGGAGAACCAGGGGACGTACGGAAACTAACCTACAACGACCTCTACATAGAAGTAAATAAACTCGCAAACGCATTGAAAAAAATGGGGATTAAGAAAGGCGATCGTGTCGGTGTGTACCTCCCCATGATCCCTGAGTTACCTGTCGCGATGCTTGCCTGTGCGAAGATCGGAGCGGTCCACTCCGTGGTCTTCTCCGGGTTCAGCGCCTCAGCGTTCAGAGACCGGATGCTTGACTGCGAAGCAAAAGCAGTCATCACCTGTGATAGCTTCTGGCGACGTGGCAAGAAAGTACCCCTGAAAAACCAGACTGACGAGGCGGTAAAAGAAGTACCCAGCGTCAAACACGTCATCGTCTACAAGAGAACCGGTGATCAAGTGAACTGGAACGACAAAAAAGACTCCTGGTGGCAGGACATCGTAAAAGACGCACCCCGGGAATGCGAAACCGAGCATCTTGATGCTAACGACCCCCTCTACTTCCTCTATACCTCCGGGACGACCGGCAAACCAAAAGGAATCATCCATGCCCATGCAGGATACTCTGTTGGAATCGCACAGACCCTCAAATGGGTCTTTGACATAAAAGACGAGGATGTCTACTGGTGCGCCGCTGATATCGGCTGGGTCACCGGACATTCCTACATCGCCTATGCGCCACTTATTCTTGGTGCAACCTCGGTCATCTACGAGGGAGCCCCTGACTGGCCGCAACCAGACCGCTGGTGGGACATTATTGAGAAATACGGCGTCAGCGTGTTCTACACCTCACCAACCAGTGTCCGATTGTTCATGCGACATGGGGAAGACTGGCCTAAGAAACACGACCTTTCCAGCCTGCGGCTCCTTGGATCTGTCGGTGAACCAATCAACCCAGAGGCATGGATCTGGTACTACAAACACATCGGTGGCGAGCACTGCCAGATCATGGATACCTGGTGGCAAACCGAGACGGGGCATTTCGTCATCTCACCTTTACCAATCACACCCTTGAAACCTGGCTCTGCCACACGGGCGTTACCAGGGATGGCCGCCGCGGTGTACAACGAACAAGGCCAACCTGTCGTCAACGGTGGGGGAAACCTTGTCTTACTGCATCCATGGCCCGGCATGCTCCGAGGCATCCATAAGAATCCGGAGCGGTACAAGGAAACCTACTGGGGAAAATACAAAAATATCTATCTTGCCGGGGACGTCACCCGTCAGGACAGCGATGGATACTTCTGGATCCAGGGACGAGCCGATGATGTCCTGAAGATCTCTGGTCATCGTATCGGGAACTCCGAGGTCGAATCCGCCCTGGTCAGCCATCCGATGGTCGCAGAAGCAGCAGTCATCGGAAAACCACATGAGGAGAAAGGAGAATCCATCACCTCGTTTGTGGTGCTTAGGAAAGGAATCGAGCCGACCGAAGATCTGAAAAAACTCCTCAGAGAGCATGTGGCAAAAGAGATGGGAAAACTAGCTAGACCCGATGAGATCTGGTTTGTTACCGATGTCCCAAAGACCCGCAGTGGGAAGATCATGCGACGGGTCATCCGGGCAAAGGCCCTTGGCCAAGAAGTCGGGGATACCTCAACGCTGGCAAACCCTGAAGCAGTCGATGAAATCGGAAAAGCCCAGTAAGGGCACTTTTTCCTCCCTTTTTTTCTTTTTCTTTTTTTTACGCAAAACCTTATTTGTTTCAGATGATATCGTTCTGATGAGGTCATATGGATACCACACACATCGAGGAAGGGATCGTACAGTTACTCCGTAAAGCAGAAACCCAGATTCCCTCTGATGTGGTCGCTGCCTTGAAAAAAGCAGCACAGACCGAGACAGGGGTAGCAAAAATACAACTTGAGGCGGTGCAGACGAATATCACACTGGCGTTGGAAAAACAAGCCCCAATCTGCCAGGACACCGGGATCCTTACGTTTTTTGTGCAAATAGGCACAGCGTACCCTGGGATAGGGGCGTTGAAACACACCATTGAACAAGCGGTCGTCCGGGCGACCAAGGAGATCCCGTTGCGACCCAACACGGTTGATCCGTTCAGTGGAAAAAACCACAGCGATAATCTCGGGTCGTATCTGCCGCATATCATCTGGGATTTCATTGCAGGGGATTCGGTCCGTATCGTTGTCTTGCCAAAGGGGAGTGGCAGTGAGAATGTCAGTGCGTTAGCGATGCTGCCCCCAAGTGCCGGCTTTGAAGGCATCAGCCGATGTGTCGTCGATGTCGTGACAAAAGCAGGTGGCAGACCCTGCCCACCGATTGTGGTCGGTGTGGGGATCGGCGGGAGTGCTGATCTGGTCATGAACCTGGGGAAACGCGCGCTGTTCAGACCGGTGGGCAGTAGACATCCGGAAAAACGTATCGCGACATTTGAGAAACAACTGCTTGAGCTGATAAATAGGACTGGTATTGGTCCGATGGGGCTTGGTGGAAAGACGACCGCACTTGACGTCCACATAGAAGTCGCGCATCGTCATCCGGCAAGCCTTCCGGTTGGTGTGGTGATCCAGTGCTGGGCAGACCGTCGGGCGACCATGGAAATCCAGAAGGATGGAAGCTGGACGGTGCACTAACATGCAGTATCATGTGACACTCCCCGTTTCAGAAGATATGCTAAGAAGTCTACGGGTCCATGACATCCTCTCTGTCTCCGGGAAACTTTTCACGGCACGTGACGGGGCGCATCTGAAGATGCTGTCGATGAAGCCAAAGGACCTTCCGTTCGACCCATCATCCATGGCACTGTATCATTGTGGGCCTTTGATGAAGCAGGAAAACGGACGATGGATTGCGATATCTGCTGGGCCAACGACCAGCCGACGTATGGAGGAATCGGAAGACATCCTGTTGGATCGTTTCGGTTTTCATCTGATCATCGGTAAGGGCGGGATGGGGCAGCGGACGAGAAACGCACTGATGAAAACCGGGTCTGTGTACGCAGCGTTCCCTGGTGGCGCTGGGGTGCTTGCTGCTGAGAAGATCACCGCTGTATCTGCGGTGTACTGGTTGGAGGAGCTCGGGATGCCAGAGGCAGTTTGGGTCCTTGAGGTTGCGGAGTTTGGTCCGCTTGTCGTGGCGATGGATTCTTCGGGGAAATCATTATATAAAGACCTGTAAATCCCTGTCTGTTCCCCGCAAGTTGCTTCGAGGGATCGTTATGAAGGGGGTCATATAGTGGTTGTTGTCGTAAACGAATTTCTTTTATAGATGATGGTGTTTCTTCTTCCGGTATATATGAAACGTGTTCTACTCTTCCCGGGAATTGTGATTCTTCTTCTTGTTCTGCTACCGGGGTGTACCGAGCAGACTGCTTCTCGTTCATACACAAACGAGACGTATGAGTTCTCCCTGAACTCACCGGAAGGCTGGAAGGAGATGGAAAACGAGCTTCCAACCGTCGCTGTCTGGTTTACCCCGGTAAACACTTCTGAGGTGTCTTTACAGATTGATGTGCCGTTTATCCTAAGTGAGGGCCGGTCATTAAGCACCTTTGCGGACCAAGTCGAGGAGAATCTCTCTGAGAATGGCGTGAACCATACGATTCTTTCTCGTGACTGGCGGCCTCTTGGTTCCCTGCAAGCCTATGAAATCGCCTTTATCTATGAGCTGGAGGGGACGATGGTGTATACTAAGCAGGTTGCAGTGCTTCGGACAAGGACCGTGTTTTTGATAACGTTCACCGCGCCATATGCTGCATCAGCAGCGTATGTATCAGTGGTGGATCAGAGCATCGATTCGTTCCAATAACAGAGGTTTACCAGGAGGGGAGACTGTTTTCATTTTGTCATTTTGTCACGACAAGTATATAAAGAAAGACAGAGAAAGTATATCATGATAATAAATATCAATGAAGGATGGTGAGAAAAAAATGGAAACAATACTCATAGGTGTAGTAGCCGGAGCGGTTGCCGCAGGAATCATGCCTCTTCAGAGCATCATGCCGTCATTATATTAAAACAAAAAAGATTTGGAGGGAAGTTAAACAATCTTCCATATAACCTGTATATCGAGGCGTGTTCACAAGTTAAAATTCAAATTCAGGCAACCAACGCTCTTTATAGAATTTCTCAGCAATCCAAAAAGTTTGTTTTTTTATTGCATTTGGAAATCTTGAGTATAAGTCTTCCATTATTTTACCGAGCTGGTCTACATTATCAACGATTAATTCAAATTCCAAATCGCACCAACCAATTGCAACATTCAACGTATCACAATATGGTTTCTCTTTGACATAATTCCAAATAGCGGTTCTTTGTTTATGATCTCTCAAATAGATATCTAATTTATAATGTTGTAAGCCAAACGTAACCAAATCAACATTTACCCGAAATGCATTAATAACTCCATTCTTCATAAGACTATTGAGTCGGTAATTCACTGTTTGCGAAGATACTTTAAGTTTTTCAGCAAGATCAATCAGGGGAATCCGAGCGTTTACAGCCATTTCATTTAACAAAGCATAATCAATTTTATCAATCTCAACTGATTTTCCACCACATGTTGTTCTATACATCAATCTCTCTGATTTCTCTTGATAATCGGGAAGTAGAAAGGATTTTTTATAATTAAAAGCTTCAACATAGACAGAGAGAGTGACTTTAGCAAAATAATCCTCAAATTCATCAAGTGTTTTATTCCAGAACTGATAAAACTCATAAATGTCTTTTACCCAAATAATGACATCGAAATCAACCTCTGCCTTAAGGGAAATAACAGCCCATACGTTTCTATAGCTAATGAAATGCTGGATAATTTTATCTTTTATTGAGGAACTTACATACTGAAAATTTATATAGATTCTATAGACTTGATATCCAAGTTTAAACGTATTAATCGCTGTCCAGAAATTCTTTATAATTCCTTCATCCTGCATCCGTTTAATTCTGTAGGAGACGACATCCTTTTTCAATCCGACTTTTTTTCC
>CAYXPY010000046.1:0-8280 GCA_964467345.1 uncultured Thermoplasmatales archaeon
AATAAAATGACAATGATTATTTTTTTCTTTTGAATAAATCATCTTTCTTTCGCATACATAGGAATGAAGTTCTTTCTTTTTTCGTAACTCTTTTAAAAAACGATATACGGTCGCAATCCCGATTGTTGTATCCTTTTTTTTAATTCTCTCATACAATTCATCAGCGGTAAAAAGGGAAGTAAACGTCACTATCTCAGAGCGTATCAGCTCTTTTTGTTTGGTTTTTCTTGATTGTTTCATTATGGCAGCAACCCGTCTTATTGATAATAGTAATCAATAACATTTTTAAATACGTTCGGTTTAAAAGGACACTAAACAAAAGATGTGCCCTATGAAAAAAATACTACTGATAACTGTAGGAATACTGTGTGGTTTTCTCCTATTAAGCGGGTGTATACAAAACCAAAACGAACAACAAGGCATTCAGATTGTTGCTTCGTTTTATCCCTTAGCCTTTTTTGCAGAACAGATAGGAGGAGACTACGTCACAGTAACTCAAATAATACCGGACAACACTGAATTGCACGCCTGGCAGCCCTCAATCTCAGATATCACAGCAGCAAGCAACGCAGATATCTTGCTGTACAACGGAGCACACCTAGACCATTGGTTTGAAGAAAACATCCTTGCAAGCATTGATACAACGGGAAAAATAATCGTTGAAACAACGGATAATGTGACGCTGCTTGAAAATGAAACAATAAATGAGCATGAGGAAGAAACCCACGAATCCGAAGATCATGAACATGGTTTGTCTGATCCTCACACATGGATAAGCCCATTCATCGCGTCGCAACAAGCTGAAAAGATATATGATGCACTTATAGAAAAAGATCCAGGTCATACAGAGTATTACACCCAGCAATGGAACCAGTTACAACAACGATTTACTACAGCAGATACGTCATTTCAGCAGGGATTATCGACAAAACAAAAAGACACCATCTTTGTCACCCATGCTGCATTTGGGTATCTTGCGAAACGATATGGTTTTCATCAATATGGCGTAATAGGCTTGTCTGCTGATGAGCAACCAAGTGCATCAACGATAGCGACATTAGTTAGTACCATGATTGAACACGAGACATATGTGGTCTTTATCGACCCGGTCTATTCTGACAGCTATGCACAGGCGTTGAAAAGCACGCTTGAGGCGAAAACCGGTCAGGATGTACAAATTCTTACCTTATATTTGATGGCAGGCATCGTAGATAGCATGGATTATTTCGAACAACTTGAAAAAAACCTTGAAAATCTAAAAATAGGGCTACAAGCATCATAAGAAGAAAGAAAAGAAGCTAGAGTCGTATGCAAAAAAATACTGTTCTTGAAATGAATCATGTGGATATTTTCCGATCAAAAGACCAGGTTATCCAAGATGCGACCTTTACTATTAACAAAGGAGATTATGTCGGCATTGTCGGACCGAATGGGGGAGGTAAAACAACATTATTACTTGCTATCTTTGGTTTTCTTCCTATAAAAAATGGTTCTATACAGTTATTTTCACAAAATATCAGCACCTTTTCGTCATGGGAACGTATCGCGTATGTGCCCCAAGGAGCAACCTATTTCGATAGTAATTTTCCTTTAACAGTTCACGAGTTAATATCGCTTGGGAGAATACAAAGGAAAAATATAGGACGACCTCTTAAAAAAGCCGATTGGGATGCGGTAAGTGAATCTCTTCAGCTCATGGGCATCCAAGACCTCACCAGTAAAAGGATAGGTGATTTATCTGGTGGACAGAAACAACGCGCATTTATCGCAAAGGCACTCGTACGAAACCCAGAAATCTTGATTCTTGATGAACCTGTCGCAGGAATCGATGCTACATCCTTGGAGAATTTTTACAAACAATTAAGCGATTTGAACCGGCAAAAAAACATTACAATTTTAATTGTCTCCCATGATCTGTCAACGGTTTTTTGCCGTATGACAAAACTACTCTGTGTCAATAAAAAAGTATATCTTAGTGATATCACCAAAGAAAGTGACCCGAATGTTATCTTAAAAAAAGTGTACGGGGACCATTTCCATTTTGTATTCCACAAGCATGAATGCATAGGAGATTTTCACCATGATTGATACATTATTTTTAGACATTTCTGCACTTCTTGGGTACCAATTCTTTCAATACGCGTTACTCGGAGGAATCATTGCTGCGCTTGCGACATCATGGGTTGGGCTTTTTCTTATTCTGCGTCGTGAGGCAATGATCGGTGATGGAATCGCGCATACCGCCTTTGGTGGTATCGCCTTAGGATTATTACTTGGAATACATCCTCTTATCACAGCGTTGCTAATCTCCATTCTTGCCGTCTTTGGTATCTCCTATTTACGAAAAAAAGGCCTTGCAAAATCAGATGCGGCAATCGCAGTGATGCTTTCCTTGGGATTTTCTACAGGGTTAATCATCATCAGCATTGCTGGTGGTTTTAATGTTGAAATCTTTAGCTATCTCTTTGGCTCCATTCTCACTATCGATCAAACCGACCTGATCATCGTATCACTTCTTGGTGTTGCATCGATTTGTTTCTTTGGTGTTTTTTATAAGGAATTACTCGCAATGACATTTGATGAAGAATCAGCAAAGGTCACCGGGATACCAGTTCATTTGTTTTCGTTTGGTTTTAATCTTCTGGTTGCATCCACGATTGCCCTTTCCATAAAGGTCATTGGAATAATCCTTGTTGTCGCCCTGATGGTTCTGCCTGGACTTGCTGCGTTACAATTAAAACGATCGTTTAAAGCAACAATGTTTACCACAGTTGGGTTTTCCATTATGAGTGTTGTTATCGGTATTTTTCTTTCTGCAATTTATAATGTTGCAACAAGTGGTGTTATTGTGTTTACCGCAGCGGGTATTTTCCTAGTTACTGTTGTATTTAATAAAATCATGTGATTTAGCGCATTGTCTATGATAGTATCCTTGTTGTTTAATCGATAAATGTTGTGTCATTTTATCAGGACTATCAAATTCATGGAAACATTTTTTTCATGTATCTTTTTGTATTTCCGGTTCTAACAGATATATTAATACTTTTGTACTTCAGATACATTTTATTAAAAAATCCCTTGCCATCTGAAGAAATTTATTTTGAGGCAGACCAACATTTTTTATGTTTCTTTCAACTCGAAATTTTATTTCCGTTTTTCGATGTTATAGCTATTCTTATAAAAAAATCCGCATCCAAGGGTCTTAATGATTGATAAGGTGACAATGAAGGCAATTCAGTAGAACGTATCTACCGATTACCTGTGTTGTTCCTTAAGGGTCTATTTGACTGATAAATCATCAACAAAAAAACTAATTCGGTTTTGTCGAGATTGTTTATAAATCAATTTTGAACTCTTCCTTGATTTTAGTAACTCTTGAAGTTTCTGAGTAACCTCTTCCATTCTTTTTCACCTCCTATAAAAAAATAAATCGGGGAATAAATCCCCATTACACCATTATAACGGTTTATTCTTCATTTTCAATAAAGAATAGCTTTTACTTTTTTAGATTTGTTGCTCTTGGTCCTCGTTCTGAGTCTTCAATCTGATATTCAACTTGGTCTCCTTCACGGATATTAATTTCCGTTGGTATCGAGGATCTATGGACAAAAGTCTCTTTTCCATCTTCACCAGTTATGAAGCCAAATCCTTTCATATCATTGTAGAATTTTACTGTTCCTTTCATATTATTTTTCACCGCCTCCGATTTTCACATCTGGGCTTTTAAAAGAACGAAAATAAAAAATCGCAAACGTTCGTTAATAACGAAAATATGTACCTCTTATTACTCTTTCTTTCTAAGACAACCAACGCATCTTACTATAAATACCTATCTACAACTGAGAATTTGTAGAATTATACATGAATTTTTAATAGTATAGATTTTTAAATATGGATATGATATATCTAATTACGTAGGATGAAAAGATTATGTTAAGCTGCCCTAAATGTGGAAAATTTTTTAGAAAAAAGGAGGAAATAATAAAACATATCAAAGAAAAACATACAGAAAACACACCGCATATCGGCAGAACTAGAAACATTAGTTAAAGCACTTCAAAGACATATATCATAAGAATAAATTTTTTGATAGTCTAGTTTTTATAGTCTCCACATCAAGTCTCAATGTGTTTGGATTTATGTGCTGTTACATGATATAAAAAAAAATAGGTCGTAATGGATATTCCCCATTTTTGGATTGATACATTTTGGGAAGATATCGTTCTTATCTTATTATTAATGTATGTATGGCTCCGAAAGAGAAAGGAGATTTTAGCACCCGGTTTAGACGTGGATGAAAAAATTTTTCCTCTCCGGAGTAATTCTTTCGTATACAGCAGGCGTTCATAAATATTTGCAAAGACGAAAAATATAAAATAAAACCTTGTCAATGCTTGTCTCATAATTACTATATAGTGATGAATGCTTAAGGAATTTGTTAGTTGGAGGTTGAGGAAATTATGACTTTTGGAGAACGTGTCAAACAAGCATGGAAAAATATCAATGAGATAAAAACCAATAAAAAAAACAAAGATGAACTAGATAAAAAATGAGATAATTAATAGGGGATTTTCTACCAAACCTTCACGTCTCATCCGCAGGGGTACTGAATTATTAGTACGAAATTCTGACATAAGTTTTTATAAAAAAAAAAAGTTATTTTTGATTAAAGGAGAGGTAGGATGTTACAAAGGGGATTTTACCTATTTTTGTTGAGGTTTTATTTCCTTTGTATAAAGTCCTCCCGCCACCTTTCTGTTTTGATAGTGATATTGAAGAATAGCATGAAAAATGGAGTTTTATCCGTCCTATTAACAAAATATTTATATGGTATGGAGGAAATCAATGGTTATGAATCTACGATCGATCCTGTTTAATCCCTATACCCTTGCCGTTCTATTTGTATTCATCTCTGTATTCATTCTATTGCTTGGTATTATTTTCTTCTAATTGCACTTAATAGGACCGTGTTACGCTGTAATCAGCAAGTGCTATGAGAAGATCTTTGCTTTGTGAGGCTTCTACGACATCAAGACAATGTTTTGCTTGTTCCCTGAATTCCTCTAGTTTGTTTTGCGCATACGCAATGGACCCGGTTCTCTCAAACAGGTCGATGACCTTTCGTACATCGTCTTGATTTGCATTCTCATCACCAACAATCTTCATCATCTTGTCAGATTCATCATCTCCTAACTCTGAGAGGGCATGAATCAGCATCAGGGTTCGTTTCCCGTTGAGGATATCGCTGCCGATCATCTGTTTCCCAAGGATGATTTGCTCCGTAAGGATATTCAGGAGATCGTCTTTTATCTGGAACATGAGCCCAAAGAGAGTGCCATAGCGTGCAAGGTTCTCGACTTGTTTGTTGGTGCCTTTGCCGATTAAGGCGCCCCCTTTCCCAGCAAGATAGTAGAGCTGGGCTGTTTTCTTCTCAATCATCCTCATGTATTGTGGAATGGTGACGTCCAATCGGACCGCAAATTCGATATCCAGGGCTTCTCCTTCGTAGAACTCTTTTGCTGCCTCAGCAATCGATCGGATGAGCTCTTTATAGGTGACTGAATTAAGCTCCGGTGGCGCCATATAAGAGAGCATACGATAGGTCTCACCGATGAGAGCATCTCCTGCGAGGATCGCAAAGGGTATTCCGAATTTTTCATGGGTTGTCTGCAGGCCTCTACGCCATTTGTCCTTATCGATGATGTCATCATGGACAAGGGTCGAGTTATGCATGTACTCCAAGGAGACACCAAAGGGGATAGTGGTTTCCGGCACACCTCCGACTGCTTCGCATGCAAGCATGGCAATGATAGGACGAAGGCGTTTGCCCCCTGAGAGTGGTATCCAGCGGAGTGCATCATAAAAAATCTCTGGTTCCCTCGGAGAGAGGTTCCCGGTCAATGCTCTATCAAAAATCATTGCTCGTTCTTTGAGTATCTGCTCTAAATCCATGATTCTTCCCTCAGCTGATAACAAGTTGTATATCTGATTCGAGCGCGAGTCCGAGGAATTCAGCCATCCGGATGACTTTTACGTTATCCAGCAGCATTGCTTCTTTTAACCCTGAGGAAATCATTGTTGTGTAGCACGCATAGAAATGAACCCCCATGTCCCTGGCTTGGTACATTAGCTCAGCAAGGACCACCCCGCCATTGCGTTTTATGGAGGATTCCTTCCAAGCGATTGGCGCTTCTCCCCATCTGGCTCGTCGTGGCTTGTAGGCTTTCTTTAGGATATTGATGCCTCGGGCGGTGAAAAAAAGTTCAACCTTCATACCCATTTCTACTCCTGCGACACCGAAATTAAAGGCCGTTAAAGCTTTATCGTAGGTATCCTCGGTTATGATAACGGTCATGGATCCTATCTTTTTCGTGATTGCTCGTTGCATTGTTTTTTCGTATTCTTTTCGTATAGCGTCAGGTATTATTTCTTCAGGCATTCAGTATCCTCTGGGACTACATGTTATTTCTTCTATAAGTATTTTAATACGACTTGATGCAGTATATTCTTTGGATTTATACCCTTGTTTTTTACGAATATAGGTATTGTGGATTTACCTTGGTTGGGATAAGAGTTGTACAATAAGGTTTTAATAATCGCAGTATTATAAAGAATATAAGATACTATTATGTCCCCCTGGAGCACCCTCCCTTGGAATACGATCCTTGCTATCATAGGTATATCGTTACTTATTCCAAGCATTCTTGCGTTTCTCTGCATTAAAATGAAACGGTATGAGGATCTAGGGTTGGCAATAGGGGTGTTTTTGCTGATTTTAGGGTCAGTTTCGTATTTTTACCTCATCCCCAATGACGTTATCCATGAAACACGACTCCCCCAGGATTACATCTGGGAGGATCAAGGGGCAATTCATTATTGGGAACGGAATGGTATCTTTCTGCAGGCAAAGGATGATAGGCGGGTCCCCTTTGTCATACGATGGCTTCTTCCCCAACGCTCCCCGATCGAAGAGGAGTTTATTGGCACAGAAGTCATCCATGTCTCTGAATATGACAAAACCGGCGACAGAGTATTGATTAATGATGTCATCTATGATGATACCGGCGCTATCCTGAGTGTTATTAACAACACAGAACTGGTCAGTGAATGGTATTGGGTCGATGCTCATACCCTGAGCCTGAAATACCTTAACGTTAACGCAGGCAGCATGGGTATCCCTTCTGCGATGAACAGGGGCAATAATGTCACGGTAGGCTGGGTCGAGTCAAACGGTGAACAACACGGTAAAGAAAATGTTGTCCTTGTCAGAAACATGCAACGTATAAAAAACGGGTATATCGATGGTGCCGAAGTCGCTGTGTGGCGTTCTGATATCTACAGCAGACCGATTCAATGGCACGGGAAACCTTATTTCTGTGATGAGACATTGCAGCTGACCGTCAACCCGACATCCGGGTATGTTGTGCATGTCTATCGACGGCTGGTTCTCTCAGCGTATCTTTCACAGTTTTTGGAGCTGTACTACCCCTCAGCGATGCGTTCACGAGTCATTACTAACTATCTTAAAGTAAATGACCCGATTGGTGAAGCTGCCATTTTGACTTATAATACCACCGCTGATTCGATGAAATCTCATCTTGATGAAGCACGGGGAATTATTGTTCTGATGACATACATACCTGTTGTGGTTTGTCTGCCTATTTTCCTTATCGGTATTGCTTTGACCTGGCGGTATTTCGGTCGTAGTTATTACTGGAAGCGGTATAAACAATATGAACAGATTGATGTCGCAACAGGTCGGAGGATAAAACTGAAATCAGACCGGAAAAAAATGCTTGCATTCGGCTTATGTCTTCTGCTGCTCATCCCTTCTCTTGGATACATCCTTACTCAAAACAGGGGGGTACAAGGGGATGATGTCACAATCCCAGTCATACAAGAAGACATTTCGATAACGGAGGAGGACCCAGAGCCAACGCCTCCAGGGACAAACCGGCTTATCGATTCAGGCAGACATATCCTGCTTACCGAGGATGAAGGATTTCATAAAGGCAGCAGGAGAGAATGGTGGTATTTCAATGTCTTTTTCAATGATCCAGAAAGTGATCTTCAAGGATACTCCCTGGTCATCACATTCAACCAGATGAAATTTTTTGATATCCGATTCTTACGACCGGACAACCTCTTTATCCTTTTATTTGATGATTCCGGGAAAAGCTATGAGTTTAGCACACTGAATCAGCGTCGAGGCACGTTAAAAGCAACAACCCCTGGAGTAGGCGTCACGTTTCAAAACAGCTGGGTGAAGGGAGTGTTTCC
>CAYXPY010000046.1:8380-13076 GCA_964467345.1 uncultured Thermoplasmatales archaeon
CCTCGTTGGGTCTCCAATGGATGGGATTGGGCAAACCTTCATTTTGACAACGGATGGGAGATGTATGTCTCAAAGTTCTATCTTCGGACCCCGACGAAGTTATCGTTCTCCTCCATCATCGTGTCACCTAATAATAGGAACATAACTGAGTTTGATCATTTCGATGTGACCTATGTTGAAACTGCAACACCAAAGGGTCTGCCTTTTATGCATTATCCGAAGATCATGCATGTCGAAGCGGAACGCGCAGGTATGGTGCTTAAACTTGACATCGTTGTGTATAACACAAATGTCAAGGTATGGAAGCTTGCACGCACTGGGATGTTCGAAGGACCCTGTTATGCGACCGGGACGTTCTCCTGGGACGGTCATACCGTGGAACTCAATGGGTACGGGTTCAGTGAGTTCACACGGGTAAAATATCTCTTTGGGCTGCCCGGTATCTTCCGAAAGATATGAATATAAAAATCATAATTAAAATCAATTACGCAATATTATATCCTTAAGAACAGAGTGACAGGCAATCCTTGTAATAAGAACAATCGGAACAAAATGACCAATATAAAAGGAAACAATCGAGTGATCAAAGACACATAATATTTATAAAATAATAAGTAATTAATAATATCAATTTGGTGAATTTAAATGAAAAAACCACTAAAAAAACTCCCAGCGGTAGGAATCACAGTCGTACTCCTCATCATGAGTATCACCGCTCAGGCAACCATGCAGAACAATGAAGAAGATGAGCAACAAAACCTTGCCTTTGATGAAAACATCGTAGCAGAAATCAGCCTCTCCTGGGACTCTTTTTTACATAATTTTTCCTTAAAAGACATTGATCCGATTGTTACGATTAACCAAAGTTCAACAACTGATTACTACTTCCCAGAAATAAACGGCACCATACCAAAAATAAATTTCACAGTGAACTGCAAACATCAACTGTTATATCGCGTGCTGCTTCCCCGATCGACACAGGTTTATATCGCGATTCTGTACAATGATAGCTATATCTTCCTCCAAGAGTCAGAAAAACATCGATGTACAACAGAAGAATGGGAGTATATCAACTTCACCGCAGTGTCAGATGAATCTTTTGAGCCTCTACGTACCAACGGAGAAAACATGACCCTTACCTTGGAAGTTGGTGCCTATGGTTTCTTCTTTGGACTGCGAGGGGAAATTCGGTTCCTTGAGCCAATCACCGTTCACCCAATCCCAGCATAATACAGAAGAACGCACAAAAAACCATATTCATCTCTTTGTTTTCTAACAAATAACAAAACAGTCGTTAATAACCCGCTAACAGATGAGAAATTAATCGGATTTCAGCCTTCCGCAGATGCTGCACCACCGTCGGCTTGCTTAACCCAACCTTCTTTGCCAGCTGTTCACTTGTTATCTTCCGAGGATACTCGTAATACCCATGTTTATTTGCAGCAATAAGCACTTGGCGTTGTTTCTCGGTAAGACAGGAAAGGAATGAATCGTCAGTGTACGTCGCCTTCATATAACTTACCTTGCTGATACGCCCAGCAAAGGTGATAGAATGAAGAAATCGCCTCAGATTTTCCTCTGTACTAATCACACTCATAATGAGTTTATCCTGCGTAAATATAGTCGGAGTATCCCAGACAAGGTCATAGGAATACTCCTTCTCAAGCTTCGAATGATCAAGACCAAGCAGAGCTGAGACTTTCATCATCGCTTTTGTTTTAATCAAACAAACATACCTGTTTTTATCCTGGGATAACACCGTAAGCATTTCGATAAACTCCGTATCCCAGATGTTCTGAACAGTAAAACCATCCTTGACTGTTACCGCTGCAACGGCTAACTTGGTTCCTTGCTTAAAATCCAGCTTAATTAATTCAAGCAGTTCAAGCGACTCCACTTTCTCAAGAAAGAATGAAAACACCTGTCTGATCTGTGGATTGAGTTCCACTTCAACAATGAGTTTTCTCATACACAGAACATCATGATACAGTTTATAAAATATCATACATGTATGACACAAAAAATTATAGGTACGTAAAGAATACCAAGACAAGAAAAGGAAGGGATGTGAAAAACAGATGAACGTCACAACAATCGCATGCCCCCAATGCAGATACCATCTCACCATCCAAGGAAAACCAGGTGAAAAAATCCAGGTAACTTGCCCATCCTGCAACACCCAAGGGTTTTTTCAATTCCCTGAAGAAGCAAGAAAGCCGACAATCACTGATAGCCACAATGCACTCAGTATACAAAACCTCACCTTCATCTACCCAAAATCAGAAAAAAAAGCAATCGACTCAGTCTCATTTCATATAAAAAAAGGGGAAATCTTCGGGTTCCTTGGACCAAACGGAGCGGGAAAAAGCACCACCCAAAAAGTCATCATCGGACTCCTCAAAGGATATGACGGAACCGTCGAGCTGCTCGGGAAAAACCTTAAAGACTGGAAAAACGACTTATACGAACATATCGGCGTTTGTTTCGAATTCCCAAACCATTACCAGAAACTCACAGCACTTGAAAACCTCCAGTTGTTCTCCTCATTTTACCGCAATAAAACCATGGACCCTCTCGACCTCCTTGCGATGGTTGACCTTGACAAGGAGGCAAAACAACGCGTCGGATCATTTTCAAAAGGCATGAAAACAAAACTTAATTTTGCACGGGCACTGCTCAACAATCCTGAGATGCTTTTCCTTGACGAACCAACCACCGGTCTGGACCCGGTCAGTGCCAGACAGATAAAAAACATCATCTCTGAAAAAAAGAAACAAGGTACGACTATCTTTCTTACCACCCATAACATGACAGATGCAGACGAACTCTGCGACCGGGTTGGATTCATGGTTGACGGCCGATTAGCCCTTGTAGAAAACCCAAAAGACCTCAAACTGAAACATGGGAAGAAAATAGTGCAGGTGGAATACCTTGACAACGGGGGAATCAGCCGTGAGGAATTCGTGTTAACAAATCTTGGTTCAAACAAGAAATTCATTCAGCTCCTCAACAGCGACCAGGTTCAAACAATTCATACTCAAGAAGCAAGCCTTGATGACGTGTTTATAAAAGTCACAGGACGGCAGCTGAAATGAACCAGCTACGAAGCATGCTGAAATGGGAATTTATCCTGCAGTCACGATACAGGATCATCTACATCGCCTTTGGAAGCGTCATCCTGTATTATCTCATGCTCCAAGCCGTACCCATGATGAACTCTGTCGAGTTACGGACCACGTTTCTTTTTTTTGACCCGATGCTCATCGGAATCATGTTTGTCGGTGCCTTGGTTCTTTTTGAAAAAACAGAAAACACTCTCCAAGCACTCATCACCACCCCCATCAAGATCAACACCTATTTCTTCTCAAAGATTATTTCACTGACGATTCTTTCTCTTGGCACAGGTACTCTCTTTTTGCTACTCACCCAGGGAATCGACTTCAATATCGCTTTTTATGTAACGGGATTGACACTCACCTCCATCCTGCTTGTCCTCATTGGGTTTATCTTTGTCTCCCGGTGCAACAGTCTGAACGAGTATCTCTTGATGATCATGCTATCCTTTATCGTGCTTTTCCTGCCACCATTGCTCCATATGAGCAAGATCTATGAAAACCCACTTTTTTACCTCTGGCCGACCCAAGCCTCATTTCTGATGCTAAAGGGAACCTTCACAGAGATCCCCCAGATAGATACCCTCTATGCGATACCCTACCTCCTCGTCTGGATAGTTTTCTGCTACTACCTTGCAAGAAAAACCTTCTACACCCATATCGTCCAAGGGGGAACCTAGCCAATGGTCTCATTCATACGGTTAATGGCTACCGACATGCGTAACATCATCAGAGACAGGATGTTGCTGTACTCAGCCTTCCTCTTCCCCGTCGTATTGATCATCATCTGTCGACTCATTCTCCCCTGGATATCGGAAAACGTCTCTGACCTCACAGGATATTACTCCCTCCTTTTCATGATGTTTTCTATCATATTTCCTATGATCTTTGGATTTATCATCGCATTCCTCATCATGGATGAACGAGACGAACATCTCCTGACCGTGCTTCGGGTCATGCCGATATCCCGGTCCACCTACCTTATTTACCGCATGGTCCTAATCATAGGTCTCTGCTTTATTTTTGTCTTTACATTCCCTGTATTATCTGGATTAATCGACATCTCCCTTCTCGATTACCTCCCGATTGCAATCTTGTTGTCTATTTTCGCCCCCGTCCTTGCCCTTATTGTCAACAATCTGGCCAACAATAAGATCCAAGCGTTTGCTATTTTCAAGATGCTTGGAAGCGTCTTCTTCCTGCCGTTATTTGCCCTCTTCATCGCTGAAGACTGGAAATACATCCTTGGCATAATCCCAAACTTCTGGACATTCATGGCACTGGATTCAATACTGACTACCGGCAGTCAAGATATCGGTTTTCTCGGAGTAGGTTTCGTAACGCATCTTGCATTGTTAGGAGTACTGTTTTATCTCTTTAACAGAAAATTCTAACACAGAAGAAAACCATAGGTAATACTCATCAGGACAATAATCTTTATAGACTTTCTTAGGCATTCGGAGAGGAGAACAAATGAAGGAACGGTATCATATAATCGCAGAGCTAACGCTCATCGTCGCATCGATTTTCATCTTCAGAAGCGTCTGGTTACTTCTGGACCTATATCTGAACACAGATTTTTT
>CAYXPY010000047.1:0-12739 GCA_964467345.1 uncultured Thermoplasmatales archaeon
GGGGCAACATGAACGGTGGGATGACAAACCCCCATCCAGCGCCCGCCATACTACAGAACAACAACGTGGCATTATCATCATCAGATTGTCGCGGAGGCAATAGATGACTCCGTCGATGTGAGACACTCGTCCGTGACCACGGTGGCTCGATGAGCGAGCAGATCTCCTCAGTTGTCAGTCTCTGTGAGAGTAACCCTAGATCGGAAAGCATCTCGATGAACTGGACCTTCAGCGTCCGTGTCTTCTCCCCGCACGGGTCGACAGCGTTTGCCTCCACCACAGCAGAGAACACCTGCTGCAAACTCTGACAGGATTCGACAGAGACCTGCTTCTGTAGTGGTATGCCATCCGCCACACAGCGTACCAACACCTCGCCTGTTGACTGATTTGTTATTGAAGGTGTTTCCTGTTGTGTTACGCGAGTTGCTACTCCCGAACCAAGACTGCTGACGAACAAAAGCATGATGACACAAGCAGATAACATAATGTTTCTATGTTTTTTTTCCATGGTAGTCCTCCCTGATTAATATAGGTCGATGGTTTGTTAATCTCTAGGTTCATTTAAATGTTTGGAAAACAGGAAAATCAAAGGAAAAGCAGCAGTACCGCTTTTACATCATAGATTTTTTTTTATTAAATTTTCATGTGTCATTTTCCATTGGTCCATCACATATATTAACATATCTCACGCAAAGTTTATTAACAATCGTTAATTTAGGGGCTGCTGGCTCCGGAGAAAAAAATTTTCTTATTCACTTTTAAATTTTTCCTCCCTTGCTCCGGAGTCTTACTTCCACCATATGATTCACCATAATAGAAGAAAATACTCAGGAGAATGAGTGTATTGAATAAGAGGACAGGAAACCTGAGAAATTCTTTTCCAAGTCCTGTACTCACCATATTGCTAGTGCTGGTAAGTACGACAGTATACCTGCCAGCTTATAGCAGATAGGTGCTCTTCCGAGCATGTCTATTTTTCTTTGAACACGGTTCTGTCTTTGAATTCCTGTTGTTTTCCTTTGTTCCACTGTGACACCGGTCTCATGTACCCCACGACTCTGCTGTATACTTCACATTTGTAGGAGATGAAATGTTCACAGTCATGGCACACCCATGCTTCCTTATCCTCATCTGTTTTTATAAGCGTTGCATCTTTTCCGCATTGATCACATTTCACAGTCGTATCGCTCATACAGCGGTGAACCAAAAACTCGTTTAAATTGTTTTCCTAAAAAATATTTTTCTCTAAAAATCTAGAGCATTTCACTTTCAATTGTAGAAGATAGAAGGTCTTGTTTTATTGATAGCAAGTGCTCTTCTATTTTGCCCAGACCGTCATGACTCCAATAATAATCATATACAGGATTGTCTCACAGAGCCCGGAGAACACCAACCCAAAACTCTCGCCAAGGCTGATCTCCAATCGTTTCAATTTTAAAATCATCCAGCAGACCAGCGTAAGAAACATGGTTTTCCTAGCCCCCTATTGCGATTTCACAACAGGTTCTCCCTTAAAAACGTTTAGTTGGTGGATCTTTCGTTACCTTTTTCACCTCTAGAGACTGTTAAACTCAAGGGGATAAAAAAAATAATATCGGCCCTATTTGAGCTAATTTTGAGCGTCAATACACTTCTGATGCGCCTTATCTTTCAAGGCTCCTTGAAAAACTCCAAGGGTTCACCCCCCATTCCTACGCATTATCAAGAAATAACTATAAATAATAGTAATTACTATTAAATTACAGATTCGGAGGAAAAGGAGATATGAAAAGAAAAATAATATGTATGGGAATAATAAGCCTTTTTTTAATGGCGGGATTTGTAGGTATAGCAAGTGCCAATGAATATTACATCGGAGTAGCTAATAAATTGACCCCGGACAAAACTTGCCCTTTGCAATTCTCAGTAACATCCATAAAGGGCATTGTGATTAATGTAAAACCCTTTACAATCACTCCTTGTAATTCTCAAGATATTACGTTAATCATATTCGGTGGTGGTTCATCGATTGGAAATCTAAGACTTATGGCTAGTTGGTATCTTAACAGAACTATAAATTACCCAATAATAATTGATGGAAGAGTAGTAGAATAATACTTAAAATAATTTTATTTTTTAATCCTTTTTTTGAAATCAATAAACTTTCGAAATTCTAAAAATCACTCAACAGATACAAACGCACTTTGGTATGAGTACTTTGGTGTTCAATTTCCTTGCATAAAAAAAACTATACAATAAAGAATTAATCGTGAGTCGCCAATAATAAGTAAATCATATTTTTTAATAGTACACTTTGGTTCACATCCCGTCCCCTGTATCTAATAACATATCATGAGAAAGGAAAATATTGAATATGGTTTTAGGGTATTGGGCATACATGACAAAAGTCACCGTGAGAGCAGTTTCCATGCGAAACAGAGGGGTGCTTGGAGAGGTGTCCTGTGAGTCTCCCATTCTTTGCTAACAACAGGGAAGCAGTGAGACGGTTTTAACTCACTTACAGGGTAGCAAGCAAGAGCAGGATGCTGATTGATGAGGTGTTTATTCCTGTTTCTTCATGTCACGGATCTTTTTCTGATAACACTCATAATGCACAGAGTCTTTAACAGCCCACCCATATTTCCCATAGAGATGAATTGGTTTGCCACAATATTCACAGTCTGTCATATGTTTCCGCTCCCTCCGCTCTAAGGTTTTAGAACGAATTCATCTTTAAAAACATATCCGAAGAAAGGTCGACCATTCTCCAAGGCTATCAGATAGATTGTGTGAAAAACAGTACACATTTATTTTATATATTTACCCAAGAACTCGTTTAATTTTCCATCCGTACTCATATTTGCATTTAACAAAATAGCTCTGCATGAGGGACAGAGGGAATTGATCTGATCAATATTTTCTATTAAACACATGATACATTTCATTTCGTTCTAAGTCCGTTTTACTAGATTATATTAGTACGTCCTGTCTTAAAAACATATCTGTAGGAACATTCTAACTAGAGAGGGATACTACCGGCTGGATGATTTGCTGGTATTCTCTGCTTTTTACCCCTGTGCGTCTTTATAAATAGAATATCCACCGATACTCAGCAACAAGCCAATCACGGAAATCAAGAACGCTAGGATGATTGCTGCGGTATTGCTCGGAAACCCCACACGAAAGACCATGCTTATAAGAGCAGACACTCCGATAACGAAAAACGGTATTCCTATGAGAACACACCCAAGTGCGAGATGTTCTCCGATGATCTTACCCCCTTGAAGACCTGACTCACGCACATAGTCATCTGAGAGGATGACGGTTCTATCCACTCCTTTTGTCTTTTTCGTCGTCCTTGCGGATTTATCGACTTTAATGAGACCACACACCATGACCCTTTTTCCGTAACGACTCGGTCAGCAGTGCCTCGATGCGTTCAGCTTCTTTTCTGGTGTCGATCTGATTGAACTGCTCATAGAACCGGGGGCAGAGACCTAATCCATAGTGTTTCACGTACCGATTCGCCTTATATCCCTGCTTATGTTGCCAGAAGCGAATCTCAGGGGGATGACTACTCTGACCGACATAATAACAGGGGAGGCGGGGATCAAGACTCGGGTTCTGATGCTGGAACTTACGGGATTTCAGGACCGCATCATCTAACCGGATCACGTACACGTAGTATTTCATCGGATGACCCTTGTTAATTCTCCTCTATGATTTATAGCTTACGAAAAGAAGAACTCATTCTTCCACAGCACAAGGGAGGAACAACAGCGATGTGGCGATACAAAGAATTGGTTTTTTATCACTGTGAAAAGACTGAAAAAGAAAAACCGAACCATCGTGATATTGTTGTAAGACCTATTGTTTACATCCCCTGTTTTCATTACTAAAACCCAGTAAAGTTAATATTATCACAGAGTATTTCTCCGTTGAGTGAGCATGGCCAGACACGAGAAATCTGATTTTAAGAGCATTTATCATTTTTTAAAAAACGCTGATGAAAAGACCCTTGCAAAAATGAAGGATATCATGGATAACCCTGAAAAATACCACAAGGATGAACCCTGGACGAAAGCAGATGAAACCTTGTTTGGAAACGTGATAAAGGATTTTGGGATACTGGAAACAGAATTTTTTTACAAAAAAAATGTTTTTTTGACAAAAAAAGAAAACGAGTATCGAGTGATCATTAAAACAACGACCGGGGATTTCTCTGAACCGAATTATGAGAGTTTCCATTTGAAGAACATGTCGAAATTGCGTGATATTTTTGATGAAGCGATGAAACTAATCAATGCGGATGTGCTAGAAACACAAAAAACCGTGTAAATCATCATTTTATTTTTTTTTATTTTATTTTTCAATTTCAGAAACACCCCCGAAAATTTTATAAACGATAGTCCATAACAACTACAGAGGGATTTAAAATGGCATATTGTAAGAGTTGTGGGCTGTCTTTTGCGAAAGCAAAGAAAGCTGAATCTCACGCACACCGATGCCCCTTTTGCAATTCTCAACGAATCGTGAATAAATAATCGGCTGTGTTTTCATAAAAACTTTCGTTCTTTACTGCCAATCGATTCAATTGAAATCAGGTTTTGCGGTGGAATTGTAATGAAAATTTGTATTGGTTGGCGCAGGTGGGCTGTGAAATCGTTGTAGTATCATCACTATCAACACTACTCTTATTGAAGAACAAACACGCCCTGCTTTTTAAAAACAGTGCCTGACGATGCCTCACGGATAAAAACATATTTATAGGATGAATGACAAAATAGAGTGTTGGAAGGGTGCACGGATATGATATGGCATTGTGCAAGTTGTGGGAAGCGGTTTAAAAATAGACTACAGAAAGCAAGAAGAACCCCGGAGGGCAAAAGAATATTTGCCTGTCCTATCTGCGGGTCGAGTAGCATAGAATCCATTAAATAATTTACGTCCTCACCTTTTAAGGGGAAGCAGTGCTATGGTTCCCACTCATGGTTTTTTTGGCTAATAATCATGGAATGTCAAAGGGTTCTTGTGCAGGATGCCAATCAATTTGGACTCCTAAATGAACCTTGAAGATAGCGGTCATAATAACTCCAGGGATTATGTATGGCAATGACCGTGGTTCATCCCAATAATTTCACCTCCACAGATTCAAGATACCTCGGTCATAGAAATAAGTAATGAAGGTATTATTAACAAAGTTATTCGCCAACCAGGTTCGTTTCATGTGATGTTCCTCTTTTCAGGGAACTGGAATCCAATTACCTCCGGACATAGGTTTGAATGAGAGAATTCTTAAAACTGAATAATGTAATTTTTTCCAGATGCTTGGAAGTTAGGTGCAGTATCAACAGCTAAATAAAAATCTAAAATAAAACCACAAGGGGCAGGAATTGCAGATGCTGCTCTTGTTCTCGTTAATACATCACCAGGCTGAGGATTATCAATTAAATTTTTTGGTATTTTAAATAGAACAAAGTTTTTTTCCTTGTCAAAAGATGCTCTAATTATTTTTATTTTATTAGGATAAGATCTTTGAATAACTGCAAGAGAGTATAATCCAATAAATCGGGTTGTAAGGCATGCAGTGTACACATAGGCTTCATGGACCCACTCTACCGTATAAGTTGATCTTAAAAAGAATAAAGAATTCAAATCAACTACTTTTATGGTAATAAAAAGATAATTTGATTCATTTTGATCTTCAAAAAACCATGCTGATAAAAGGTCTACTGCTTTTAATGATCTATCTGGAACTTTTAAAATGGGATGTTGAAACAGATCATTTTCATCATCAGTTATCTCCGGGTTTTGCTCATCACCTGCAGATGCAGACAAAGGGACAACAACAATGAATAGTGCAATAACCAATAGAAATAAAATTCCATTCAGAGGTTTCTTAACCATATCTTTCCTACCCCATTACAATTTATAATACTATTCTCCTATAAAAACTTATACCGGACCTAACTCTTTTAAATAACGTAGAAAGGAACGGGATAGGACCCCAATAGGGTTCTAACGACCGAACTATTACCCGAAGGGTCTTTGAACGTCTACGAGCCTTATTTTCAAGCCCCTTTGAACAACTCCATGGGTTCAAATCCCTTTTCCGACTCTATAAAATATATCTTTATAAAAAGATGCATTTGATTGGTTATATATAATCAACAAGATGCTTAATGTTGGGATTCTTAAAGCCGTTTTTACGGACTGGAAAAAGGGTTTCTAGTAGTTGATACCTTTCAAAATATTTTCCAAGTCTTCCAAATAATCCATCAACTACTTTTTTTGCAGTTATGATGTCAGGAGCGTAAAAAGTCACAACGGCATCGTGGTTTCCGTGAGTTATCAGAATATCATTAATTTTAGTTCCTTTTGGAAGGTAGTCATCAAGTTTCTCAAGCATTACTTCTTTTTTCATATGATCATCTAAGGGTAATTTACTTCTATTCAACAGTAGGACAAAATACTTCAGATTTTTTCCCTCTGCATCTGCTATGGCAGTATATCCCCAAATGATTTTCTTCATTTCTAGGTTTTTAATAATTCTCCAAACTTTCTGGCGAGAAAAACCACAATCCTTCGCAAGTTTGTCAATGCTATCCTTTGCATATCGCTCTAAGGTATCTAAAACCTTAATCTCATCCATTTGCATCGTTACTTTGCTGCTTTTCGCCATATTTCACCTTAAATACAACAGATACAAAAACAATCCTCTCCTATAAAAGAATATCCGTATAGTACAGAAGGATTGACACGGTTTCAAGGATGATTTTTTGTGCAAATCAATAGAAAAAAAAAGAGAAAGAGGAGGGAATATTTTGTTTTAATTTTCTTGATGTTGCTTTTTTTTAAAGCTCTTCTAGGATAGGCAAAGCAGAGAGGCTATCCATCCAGCTGGGACCATAGGCGCTTATCAAATCAGTTTCAAAGCAGTACTCTTCACCAGGCCAGCTTGAGACATCGGGATTTGTGTATTTTTTCCCTTTGAATGCGTACTCGTAGTGAAGATAAACCTCGATCGTGTCACCGGGCGAAAGTGCTTGTTTGACATCAACGTTATGCAGGCTTGGCAACCATTTACCGGCTGGTGTGACATCGATTCCGTTGAGATAGACGTGTACGGATTTTGCACCTAAAAACTTAAACGCTTCTTGTCCAGGTCCCAGGAAATCTGTTTCTTGAGGGATTATGACATCCAGGATGACCTCTGGTAGTGTAACGAACGTTCCGGTATTTGTGATCGTTATGATTTCATAAATAGTCCCTGGGTTTGTGCTTACCTTATATTCTCCTGACTTCTGTTCATTAAACACGACGTTGAACTCTTCTATAAGATTCCAATTGCTGTCGGAGAACTCTACCTGGTATTCTAGGTAGATGATGGTTACTGTCGGGAGGGTTTCGTCGTATCCAACATTTTCGACATTATCCTCAGCTCTTGCTTGTATGCTCTGTTCCCCTTCAGGGAACGTGGTCGTGTCCCAAAGTCCTATCCATCTATCGGTTATTGTGTCATAGGTCGCTGGTAACCATGTGGATCCATCATCCAAGCTATAGTCAACATGATTCACCCCGGATCCCTCATCTGTTGCAGCAATGACAATAGGTATAATCCCATAGACGTAGTCGCCATCTTCCGGTAGCTCGATATCGACTTCAGGCGGGGTATCGTCAAGAATGAATAACTGGGAGTGGGTCGTTTCAACGTTTCCAAGGTTATCGACGCTATAGAAATCGAGTTGATAGGTCCCATCAAGTCCTGATAGGTGGAAGGCTGTGGTATAGGTGTTCCAGCCCCCTTCGTTTATTCTGTATTTGGTAAAGTCAACACCGGATCCTGAGTCTATAGCGGTGAGGGTGAGATCTGTATGGGATGTCACATAGATGTCTCCATCCGTGTTTGTAAACGTTGGATCTCCGATCGTTAATGTTGTTACGGGTGGGGAATCATCAAGAATGAGCGTCTCTGATTGTGTTGTTTCGGTGTTCTCAACGTTATCAACAGCATGGAATTCAACAAGATATGCTCCATCAGAGTCCGAGAGATGGAATGCGGCACCATAAGTCGTCCATGTTCCTCCATTTATCCTATATTCTACGGAGTCGACTCCGGACCCTGTATCTGCTGCGGAGAGCGTAAGATCTGTGTCTGAAGTGACATAGATATTCCCAGAAAAGATAAATTTCGGATCACCAATCGTGAATGTTGTGACCGGGGGTGTATTATCAAGCAGGATAACCTCCTCTTGAATTGTTTCCTCAGTGCCTAAATTATCGATACTCCGATACGAAATCGTATGAGAACCATCCAGTCCATACACATGGAATGGTGTGCTATAGGGTATCCAACCTCCGCTATCTATTCTGTACTCCGTGGAGTCAAGCCCTGAACCGCTATCTGTCGCGGTGAGGGTTATCAATGTATCTGAACTAATGTAGGTATCCGCACCAGAACCATACCAGGGTGTTCCAATGCTAAGGGTTGTCGTTGGGGCGGTGTTATCAAGATATACTGGTTTTGATTGTCTTGGATAATCGGTGTTACCTCCGGTGTCTCTACTGTAGTATTCTATGAGGTATCCTCCGTCACTACCACTGATGGAAAACGATGTACCTGTTTCCCATGTAGAACCATATTTGTAAAACGTGGTGTCAACCCCGATATCATCGATTGCTGTTAATGTAAAAGGCGTAGAGCTTTTTACGTAGGTTGTTCCCCCATCGATGTATTTCGGAGTACCGATAGATAACGATGTTACAGGTGGTTTATCATCTAATCCACCGAAGACAAGGCTTGGATCCCCAAAGACGTTGATGTATAACCATCGACGTGCATGATCCCAATCACTCTCAATATGATGACCACCTGATGCCACCTCATCGGACACTGAGCTCCATACCTCCCCAAGCACCTGGTCTCCAGATACGATTGCCTCGAAAAAGTACTGCATCACGGGTGAGCCCATCGAACCGCTTGCTTCAGCGGTGGATCCTATGAACGCTACCGCGCCATTCTCAGAGTCAAAGTTCCAGTACTCAGGCATACAATCGATATCCGTGGTTGAATCCTGAAGTGGATCTGGAATAGCAGGCTCAACCCAGGTGCTCTTCGGATGAGGGTAATAGGATGAATCGTAAACCAGTCCGTAGTCTCTATACACTCCTGAAATGTCAATATAGGGGTTTGCTGCAGCAATCGGGCCGAGTTTTGCTGTGCTGCACCCAAAACTATAGACAACGGTGAGTTTATCATCATTGGTCAATCCTGACATATCTGTTCGAACATCGTACACACCCCAGCTGAATTCGTTTCCGTGACTGATGACGTTCATAAATCCGATACCATCGTTCAGATTATCGTTTATATTATCAGCATTCGGATATGTACTACCAACGGGATTTGTATGATACAATTTAATCGATGAAAAACCAGCGGATGCCATCTCCGTTGCTATCTGATCATTTTGATCCTCATCCCAGGTGTCTGGATCGTCTGGGTACACCCAATCCCCAGTTCCGGTGGCAAGAAGGATTTTTTTAAACCAGGCATCATCATCAGATACCTCAGTCTCATATCGAATTACTTTATCAACATAGATTTCTACATCATCTTCCGTGTCAACAGGTATTCTTCCTACGATAACGTCAAATATAAAGTCGATTCCATCATTATAGTCATAGTTTCCATCATCATCTGTATCCAGGATTTCCCCAAAGATTCCATCCCCATCCGCATCCCAGGTACAGAAATCGCCTCCACTCTCATACAGATCCGCGTAGTAATGATCTGTGAGATAATACTGAAGCCATCGTACCTCATCGCTGACTTCCCGTTTCAGGTAAAAATATCTCATTGGTAGTCTATCTACGTCACCGACCAACAACACATATTGTATCGCATGGTTTTCTTCATAATCTGCGATACATTTTTTGATTTCTTCTGCTTGATCATAGCCGGTGTAACTAGGATTTGCGTAGATGCTTTCTAACGTTACTATTACGGTTGGTCGACACGTTGCGTCTTTAAACTGTTTTAATGGCTCAAGTTCATCTTGGAATGCCACTGGTGTGATAATCAACATATCGTAGTCTGGTCCAGGATCTGCCTCTATTACTGTAATAGCAAATGACTGAATTAGTATCATCGCTATTACTACAAGTATTATTGATTTTCCTTTCATTTTTCTTCCTCCCCTGTTAAACAGGTTGATATTGTTATGATGTCTTTTCTTTTAAATGTTTGGGGGTATTAAAAAATCAGTGGTAGTAGTAACGCGGCATCAGAATGAATTTTTTTTATTTGAATAAACGAAGAACAGAGAACCGAGATTTACTCGCTGTCATCCTCTACAAAGGGATCCGCTCGATAGTCATCAGAGACTTCCTTGATATCTAAGAGTTTCCCGTTCTTTGAGATTTTCACGACTACGACCATGCTATCACTTCTATACTAACGGTTGTCGTCCTGGTTTATACCATTTCGTTGACAGGTCTTACCAAAACAGTAGAATTCCGGCTCGTCCCTTTTTTTTTAAAAAAAAAACAGCGCAGGGGACGTGATAAGCAAAAATACAAGGGATATCGGTTTTTTTTATCTATTGAGAAAGAGTATCTTCATTTGATCTGTTGCAGTGTTCCCGCTGGTATCAGAGGCGATCACTTTTATTTTGTGAAATCCAATCGATGGTGTCGAAAGCCTGCATTCATAGGGTGCTTCTGTATCGGTGAGAAGCAGGGTGTCGTCAAAATAAAACTCAACGGTTTCTATGGGGAACATCCCTTGTTTTACTGCGGTGTCAATGTTAATAGGACCTAGTATGAGTGGTGTGTTGTGTTTGTAGGTTTTCTTTTCTATATCATCCATAAATATTTTTCCGAATCGTGGGTGGAGAATAGAGATCTGTGGGTGTTCCAGCTCCATATCAGCAAGGAGTGCCATTGTCGCGGCGATATGCCTGGTCATATTGACGAGATAGCTGAGGTTCACGTTGCTTATGTCATCCTGCGGCGTATGCATATTTGGGTCCCATTCGCCTGGCCAGACGACCACGGATTCATATCCTAGTTTTGTGAATTGTATGTAGTCGCTATAGCCGCTTCTTGCGTATCTATTGATGTTTTGCCATCGTTGAATGGAAAAATCCAATCCATACAGTGCTGAGGTATTCTCCATGATATCCGCGATCCATCCCGCGTCCTCGGTAAGGGAGAGCCGCATGGTGCTGCCTGTTTCTGTTGATGTTGCTTTCCCGATCATGTCTGCGTTGAATTCAACAAGCACCGGGGTGTGCTGTTCGTAGAGAGCTCTGGCATAGGCAAAGCTTCCAAGCGTCCCTTGTTCTTCTCCGGAAAATGCCACGAACTGTATGGTTCTTTTAAACTCATATTGGCTGAGGACGTAGGCTGCGGCAAGGACACCGACGGTCCCTGAGCCATCGTCCACCGCCCCGACCGTTCCTTTCACGGTGTCATAATGTGCATTGAAAATGAGTAGTTCATCGGACTCTGGGTCTGTCCCCAGATGGGTGCCTATGACATTTTGTGATTGGAAATACCCTGATAACAACCGGTTGCCCCATGAGCCCCAGTCTTGATAGCTGGTCTGTAAGCCCATGTCTTCAAACTGTTGGTAAAGGTAGGTTGCTGCTTTTTCACATCCCTCTGTCCCTGTGTATCTGTTACCTATTTCGAATACCAGATATTCCATAAATTCTTGTACAAGAGTAATATTTATTTTGTCAAGTATTTCTTGGATTTTTGGGTTGAGTCTGTGTGGTTCTGTCTCGTCCCAATGATCGAATGAATCAGCCTGGATGCTGCTGGAAGACGGTGTAAAAACTTGCGTTGTATCACTGCCTGCGATTGGTGGTATTGTCGCGATTGTCATCAGCAGGCAGACGACAAGACCTATGATTTTTTTTTCCATGTGTTCTTCATCTTCCCCGTACTGTTTGTTCTTCAAAGCTTATTATACTGTCGTTCAATATAAATGTTTGGAGCCAAGAAAAAATAAAGGGAAGTAGGGACACGATTTTGCCAGATAACGACTCGATAGTCTTTTAGGCAAATGGTTCGTAGGAGTACTCAACTCATTGGATGAACATTAAAAAATATTGTGAAAAAAATGAATACATCCATAAAACACACCAAATGTTTTTTATTACTTCTGAACGTTGAAACGTCGTAGACAGGAATAAAAGCAGATGAAAAAAGAACCTTTAGTTGACGAGCGATCAAACAATACCGTTCACCGGAGTATCAGAGATTGTAAGAGTATGTGTCCGCACTGTGGGAGCATTAATGTTTTTGCCAGGACCCGGAAGAAACCAAAATACAAATGTAAATATTGTGCCTACGAATTTGACAGTTCGAACGCTACGATGGGACAGAAGACAGGCGTACGAAAAATGGACCATGGGAGACATTATTATTTTCTTGATGAATAACTACTTTTGTATTTGTTTTTTAGAAAGTATTAATTAGATACTATTCTATCTAATCCCTGAGGTGGTGTATGGATACGGATGAGGGGTTAACGAAAAAAGCAACAAAACGAGCAAGGATGAAAATTTGGTTTTATATCCATCTTGCTTGTTACCTAGTGGTGAACATTAGTCTGTTTGCATATTGGTGGACTCAAACTGATTTGACTGGGGTAATCATGATACAGTTTGGGTCTATATTTGGGTGGGGTGTCGGTGTTATCGCGCATTTCATCGGTGCGTTTTTTGGCTCAGGTGATAAATAAAATATA
>CAYXPY010000048.1:0-12116 GCA_964467345.1 uncultured Thermoplasmatales archaeon
AGGTTTTAATGGTGAGGATATGGATGGTCACTGCGGATGCTATCAAAAGTAACAAAAGTTCAAGCCAGAGGTCCTGAATCACTAAAAAAACGGAGATGAGAATCGTGATCCATAAAACGGAAATGGTTACTAACTTGACGTTCATGGGGATTCCTCTTCCCTCTCGATAATTTTTAATGTATGAACCAAACCATTTATTCTTTAGAAGCCATTTATAGAATCTTTTTGAGCTGCGCGCAAAACAAGCTGCGGCAAGTAAAAGGAATGGGGTGGTTGGTAGGACCGGGATAAATATTCCAACAAGCCCCAGTCCTAAAAAAAATGTTCCCGCAGCGATGAGCAACCATTGAATTATTGGGTTTTTTATTTTGTTCTGTTTTGCTGTTGTTTGCATTTTTGATTCAGTCTTGAATCCATGCATCCTTTAAAGAGAATTCTGAAATGTAAATCACACATACATATCAATATTCTTGATTTTTTTTTTACATGTCAAAGAAATGTACATAAAGAAACAAAGCATAGGGGAATGCGACCTTCTCATCGTATCATTCCTCTTTCCCTGTTTAATGCTTTAAACACCAAAAAGAAATGAAACCTGGTTGCCGTATCTATGAGCGAATTGATTGATTATAGACTGTTACTGGACCTTGGGGTACTACTCCTCGTCGCACTCTTCTGTGCTACGCTGTTCCAGAAACTAAAATTACCCCCCGTCGTTGGTATGCTCATCGCGGGTATCGTCATCGGTCCGTTCACACCAGGGTTCCAGGTGGTAAGCTCTGAGATTCTCACCTTAGGACAGATCGGTGCCATATTGATACTTTTCGGCTTAGGGCTGGAATTTAAGTATCAGAACTTTAAAAAATTTGGGTTACAGGCGGTACTTCTCGCGGGTTTTTCAGGATTCGGGGGGTTTGCTGCTGGTGCGTTGCTTGGTTTTTTACTTGGTTGGAATGTACCTGAATCACTGTTATTAGGCGCTCTCTTTGTAAGTACTAGCTCAACGATCGCCTTAAAAATGATGGAGGAGACCCTTCGTTTAAAGGATAGCAAAGCAGTCATGATAACCAAAACCGCTATCGTTGTTGATGATCTGTATGGTTTTATCGCACTAGCTCTTGTCCTGACTCAAATACAAAGCGGGTCAGCATTACAAACCGACTTGGCAATCTCCATTGTGAAGGTGCTGGTCTCTATCATAGTCATATTCGCCGCCGGTATCTTTTTAATGCCAAGGATTTTCACCCGGATTGAAAAATTATTCACGGGGAGCTCCTTTGCATTTGGTATTTCGTTCTGTCTGATTTTATCATATGCCGTTATCTCCATAGGTCTCTCTCCGTTGATTGGTGCTTTTCTTGCGGGAACGATTCTGACGGCTACAATGCAGTATAAGGACGTCTTGACATCGATAATCCCAATAAGGAATCTTTTTGCAACAGTGTTTTTCGTCTCTATTGGGTTATCTATCGATCCGTCGATAATTATTTCAGTGCTCCCGATTGCTCTTCTCATTTCAATCGTTGCTATTTTCTCAAAAGCACTGATATTTACATTCATACTTATGCGTGTACGGGTCCCTCTGAAAGAGGCGCTCCTCTGCGGGTTATCAACAGGACCTCGAGGGGAGATATCGTTGATTATTTCCCAGACTGCCAATGTCAGCGGGCTTATCGGTTCGATTTTCCTTGGTATCGCCGCATCCTTGGTTCTGTTAACGTCTCTTATTTCGTCTATTCTTATGTTACTATTCAATGTTATTTTTACACAAAAAAAGAAGAAAAAAACGGCGATAAAAAATTAATCAACTATCTGGTTTTTTTTCTGATACGGTTTCTTCATGTACCTTACTAAAGGAACTCTTTTCATATTGTTGAAGACTGGTATAATTGACTTCTATCTTTGAATCATATATTTCTTTGAGCATTCATGTCTTAAAAAAATTGCATAACAATTAAATATTGTCGTAATATACATTTATTATCCTGTTTAGGACGTGGTAGGAAAATGGGGAAAGAGTTGAGAAAGAAGGTAACTGCCCTTGGTGTTGCCCTGTCTTTGCTGCTTCTTATTTGTGCTGTGTTACTGCCGTCCGCTTCTGCGGTGAATGTCTCTGCGGGCATCCCCCAGGACACAACGGTGAATGCTGGGACAACGGTGGTTTTTGAGGAGGTAAATCTCACCATACGAAGTGCTGAGGCTATCCCGGTCAAATACCTGACCTTTGTTGTGTTCGACAGTAAAACGAATCATAAGGTGGCACAGGTGCGCTTCTCACTTGAAGGAACCGAGATTTGCGAGACACCACATGCAGCATTCTCCGTGGTGACTGTCACAGACACCTCTGATCTACCCTATCAGAGTAAAGGACGCTTCTATGGGTATGATGAGCGGACAGGTCATAATGTAACCCGGTTTCGTCATGGGTACGGCTATGGTTATGGGTACGGGAACCCTGATATGACTATAAGCTATATGATTACGTATAAGACCTGTAAACCAGGGACCTATTATGCAAAGCTTTTTGTGAAAACCACAAAATATACGTATGCCTCGGGGGAGACGATACTGTTTACCGTCCGACCACGGTCGCCTCTTTCGGTCTTTGTCGACATCAAACCTGGGTGTTGGCCAAACAAAATCACTCTCAAAGACCATGGATATCTGCAGGTTGCGATTTGTGGTACACAGAGCTTTAATGTCCGTACTATCGATCCCCGGTCGTTAGTTCTTTCCTTGTATAACGGAAAATATCGGGTCAAACCGCTGTGCTGGAGCTATGAAGATGTGGCCACTCCATACAGGGGGTCTGAGGGGGGTGGCCATAAGGCGAAGGGTGACGGGACTCTTGATCTCGTCCTGAAGTTCCGTGTTGAACAGGTTATCCATGTCTTAAAACTCTTCAGATATCCCAGGGAGACGCTTCGGTTGGATCTTACAGGCACATTGAAGAAAAACCTAGGAGGTTTCCCCGTGACTGGTGATGATTACCTCCGAGTCATCAACATACAGAAAAAGTGCAAGTAACAACAAAAATGCCCCGGCATAGTGACTGTATCCATTGTGTGTGCCAAAGAGTTTTAGCAAGGTCCTCTTGTTTTCTTCAAATGTAAAAAAAAACAGTGTTTTTTGGATAAATGAAGGAAAAAACCAGCCTTGGATTTTATATTCCCATTTGCCTTTTTTTAGCTTGAAAGGGGAGTGAGAAGATTTATCACAAAGAAGCGGAAGGGTATCACCACTGCTTAGTTCTAAGCAGATATGTTGCTTTCTTATCATATATCAATTGGATCATGTGCTTTTCCTCCATCCCCTCAACACCGCAGAAGTATGGCAGCAGAACTCCATAAATCTCTCCATCTTCATATCTTGTTTTTGCTGCCATACTCTTTTTCATAATGCCTATCCGACCTGCCTTCCGGAGGAGTGTTGCATTCTGATTTGGCTTGAAAGTCCATAGGTCGTTATCGAACATTTTTCATGATTCAACAAGAAAATCGTTGAAGGGTCAGCTGATTTTTTTTCGTTTTGACATTTTCTCTCCATAGATTTAAATCTGATAAGCTGAAAAAATAGTACTGTGCTGCTTTTCTATAGCACCTAGGAGGAGAGATTCATATTATCACCGGTTATGATCTAACAACTCGGATTATCAACAGAATCATTGCAGAGCACAGTGAGTGTCGAACAGTCACAGAACCAGCTCCACCGGTCATCAGAAACGGTGTAACCATCTATGGGGCTCCTCAGAGAGAACGAATCCCCCTGCAGAAAGAACTTATCGCATCTTTGGAGAACTGTCGGGATTATATTAATAAAAAATACCTCAATGTTGAAATAACAACAAATCACGTGGAGGATATCTTCCGGTATCTATGCTCGGATATTAACTGGAGAATTTTTATCAATAACAAGAAAGAATCTGAGATTTTCCATAAAGTGATTTTTGAACTGGTCATCCCAATCGAGGATCTCACAAGCAGTAAAGGTGTTTACAACAAAATCATCGAAGAAATGGAAAATCAATGTCTATTCCCAAAAATACGAAAGACAGTCTGATGGTGTATTCGTATGCAAAAAAAGAAAATAAAAATAACAAAAGAGACCTATGAACGGTTAACAAAGAAGGGAAAATCCGATGAATCCATTGACGAAATCCTAACAAGGATTTTAGATACTCTTGACCATAGCGAAACAGAAATCCCTCAGATGCAACCAATAACGGATTCTATAATGACCATGCATCAGATGAAAAAACCACATCAAAGTCCAAGTAATATCGTATAGCTATCCATACTACTGAGTTTTTCCCCTTTTTTTCCAGACCGGAGGTAATAAACCAGGATTTACAGGAACTCCTTAAGTTTCATTCTCTCTGGATTAAGGATGTACTGTTTTCTAATAAACATCATCGTTTGGAGGATTGTCATCTTCTCGATGATACCTTCGTTCAACATGCTTAATCTGTCTGCAAATCTCTTAGCTGCGTTTATGTCCTGGGCTGTGAAGGTGAGTATCCAGTCATACTCGCCATGGACATAATAACTATTTTCGATAGTGATACCGATATCTTCAGTGATATCTTCTATTTTTCTTGCGATGATCTCGTCAACTGTTTTTTCTTCGATTGCCTTATTGCTTTTTTTTACAAGTAATGTATAATGGTTCAATCCTATCTTTTGTTCATTAAAAATCCCGGTGTATCCCCAGAGTGTGTTGTTTTGTTCGAGTTGTTTAATCGCCTTGCGTACTTTTTGAGTTGAGAAGTTACAGTGTTTTGCGATGACGTCAAGGTTCTCTTTTGCATTTTTAATCAGTTCCGTAAGCACTTTTTTTTCGTCTTTGTTTATCTGTTCTCTGCTGTTTTTCGCCATAGGTCATCTCCGTTTGCAGAATTTCGAATGGATTTTTCTTTAAAAACATATCTGTAAAAACAGTATCGTTCCCATGGGTTATCGTACATGTTCTGAAGGTATTTCAATGGTATGTATGTCTGGTTAATAGGGTGCCAGCCCCACATCCCATCGGGCAAATACAAAATGGGACCCAAGGAGCCCATAATGGAACACGGGTAAGATAAATCTTTCAAAACGATGGAAGAACCCGGATCGTATGTTGCCGAACCAGTGGGTCCGGTAATGCACGAAGAGGGCATTGAATTCAAAACACCAGTAGCCGTTGATTCTCACCCGTTTTGGTCTGGTGATCATCCCTTGGAGAAAGGTCCATTCCCAAAAAGGAGCCTGCTTTTCCGAGCTTTGATTACACGTCATTCCAACCGTGATGGATGGGACGAATAAAAGTAGTATGCAAAGTAGTGCGAAGATGATAACCTTCCTCATGGAATTTTTCCCCTATTATAGTTCATAAAGAGAAAACTCAAATATAAATGTTTTCTTAATAAAGTAATTTGTTACAATCGTTACAAAGAAATTACGTCATGACCCGGTCATCTTGGTGGATAATGGGCGATTCTTCCAAAAAACCTTCTTTTTTTATCATAAAAAACCTTTTTTAAGCAATTAAAAATGGATTTTTTGTGAAAGAAAAAAAAAAAACAGACGCATTCAAACAGTTTTTACGACTTGTCTTTTTTTTCATTTTTTGGAATCATTTCAATCGCAGGGGGTTGAATTTTTTTGACATTTTCGACCTCCTGCCACTCCTTCGTCGTTTTACGTTTGTCCCAGGTGGTTGAAACAACCAAGACACAAGTATAAACTAAGAGCGGTATAAGGACGATAAGGATGATGAAAAAGACGACAAGAAGTCCTTCAAATATATAGACGAAGAAAAACATCGATATCAGAATGACTGATATGATTAGAATAATCGCATTAATTCCGTCATCCATAGTCTTTCTTTCCTTTCGTCTTAGTGTTTTATCGTATTCCTGATATTAAAACGTTTCTTCCAATCTTGGAAATAGGGAGTAACAATCGGGATGTGGGTTATTTTTCAGGTTCTTCTTTTTCTTCGTCCTTGGTCTTTTTTGGTTTCTGTTTTTTCTTCTTCCAGGATTGAATCGTTTCTTCAACCTCGGGGATTGAAACCATTTCCATGAAGAATCATCAGAGGACCATGGTATAAAAGTTTGTTGAACAACGGGTAACAACTGTTCATTATCATCTCAACTTAGATATAAAAATCATATGCCTCTTTTTGAATTACAGGTAAGCTTAGTTGTTTTGATTGTATTACCTCAGATCCAGGATGACCCGGAGGATAGCGGTAGATTCTTGCAACAGCATTGGCAAAGGGTGACGGAAGGAGGTTTTTATATTTCCAGACAATCGTTTTATCAGATGTCACCTCAAGGAATAAGCCTTGTTGTGCGCTGCAGATCAAGGTGTTTCCGTTTGGAAGGCGTTGTACGCTGGATAGTAACGTCGAAAACAGGTCAGTAGGCGGATCCGTGGTAAACACCCATACCGGTTCTTCAGGACCATATGCAGACCCGGAGGTGTAGGTATAAGAATTCGTGCTGTTGAGTGGTGGGACGATTTCTTCAACAGAGGAATATCTTCGTCCTTGACCGTTGTTGAAAACCAAGATGTTGCCTTCCCCTGGGCAACCGGGTTCTACCCAACAAGCGCCATGCTGCCCAAAAAACTTCTGATCTGCAGATGACCCTGTTTTGTACGCAGCTGGGTTCCCCCAGCGGTACAGCAGGTCACCGCCTTTGCCGCTGTTTCCACCAGTATGCCCGGAAGCCTCCTCGGTCGTCGTGCTATGGTCAATGACCCAGATCTCGTTGAATTCATGGACACTGAGGAGGATTTGATCTAATTCTTCGTTGTAGTCGATAGAGTTGATATGATTCCAGTCTTGTTGTCGACTGCCGTAGTTAAGATCGATACGTTCAGGATGATCCTGGACAACCCCGTAGTTCTCTTTCGATGGATCGTACTCTTGTATGAGATGATCCCAGACATGCCACTCCCAGACGATGGTTCCACCGCTGGAACCTGTTGGTTCTACCTCTATAACATGATCTGGCCAGAGTGCATTTCCAAGGATCGCAGGATCGCGTCCTGCGTTCAGTGCTTCGTCTTTTGTCTTACACTCCCAGGCGATCATGAGTATATTCCCATTAGGGAGGGGTTCTATGTCATGATGCGAGCAATAGCTGGAAGTGGAGTATTCAAACTCCCAGAGGAGCGTGCTGTCTCTATCGAATTTCTCTACTCTCCCAGCAATACCCCCACCTCGAAAGGTAGGATTATCTCCGGGTAAGTCCAACCGAAGCAGCTCCCCGGTCGGTAGCAGATAATTGGCTAGTCCCTGGATATAGTTACTTTTCCATTTCTGGACGATGAGTCCCTTGTTGTTGATGAGATAGGTGTTTTTTGAATACTCCGGACCAAACAGGGTATATCCTTCGTAAGCATCTTCGTTAAATGATATTTCGTTCATAATTTGTGTTTTTGTAGCAAGGATACGTGCTGTCAGTATTGTCCAGAACGTCTTGGTTTCTGGGGAATCAACGCGAAATGTTATCAGGGGATATTCTTGGAATATTCCGATGCTAAGACCCAGAACAAAGACTCGTATCTGTATTTGATCCCCCGGTGCAAGGGCGGTGATTTCATAGGTCTTGTGGGGGATGAAGATACATTTTCCTTCCTCGACATCGACAGTAAGCTGTATGTTTGTTATTGTCCGGTCCCCTTGATTGGTCAGCTCTACCTTGAAACAAAAACCATCGTGAACAGATCCAGCACAGATATTCTTGTCTTCATCGTCTCGAAGTGGAGGACACTCTATGGTACTACTAGAAAGAGAAGGTACGGCTGTTCCAAGGATGAGAAAAAGAATCAGTATCATGGTAAGGTATTTCTTCAGCATTGGTCGCCCCAATTTTCTTTCATATCATGCTATGTTTTATATTATTTTTTCCCAAATCAAACCCGATTCTGGAGAATCTGAACAAGAGTAGCTGTTAATTTCATCATCAAAAGGGACGTTGCACTCCTTCGAAACACTTGTAGAATACAAGAATTTGTATCATATTTGATACAATTTATTTCTTCATTTATCGAATTGATTACGTGAAAGGTTCGTTGCACAGCTATTCGGTCAGCAATTTGAGTAACTTGATTTTTCCATTCGATGTACGGATGTCGATTTGATGACCGTTAGTGCCTAATGATCCTATAACATGGTTCGTTTCGAGCAGCTCGATGTTCAATGTGATTCCCTCCATAGTGATTTGACTATTTGATGTCATCATCTCGATTGAAGCGTTCAACGAAGGATTCAGAGAGATTGTGATTGCACCATTGCTCGTCTCGATGTCTATGTCCTGCTTGAAATCAGCCACCTCTGCGATGATCGGCCCATTGGATGTCTGTAGATCTCCGATTCCCGTGGTTCCTTTGACTTGGATTTGTCCGTTGCTTGTCTCCGCTGATACATATCCTTCAACTGTGTCGATGAAGATTCCTCCATTTGAGCTTTCAATAGTGGTGTTTCCTTTCGTCTGTATGATTTGTATCGGTCCATTAGAACTTGTGACCGATTCGATATGGACGTTACGAGGAACCTTGATGTTCATATCAACGCTTCCCTGGATTGATGAGAGACCTAAATACTTCGTCTGTATGTGAAGATAGTTCCCATCTAGGCTAACGTTAATCTGTATCTTGTCAAGTTCTTCTTTCCCAAAAGACGATTTCTTCACAGCATTAATTGAGATATTGTTCTGATTCCAACCGGCAATCTCGACATTACCGTTAATATTGGCTACGGTAACTATTGTTTGGTCATCGACAATATAGGACCCGTTAAAATACTCTGTAGCCTGCGGCCCGATACAACCACTGAAACAAGCGAGCAACAACAATGTAATCGTCACATAGATGATACAATTTTTTTTCATATGATAACCTCCAATAGGTCTATGAATAGATAATACGCCTTTATAATCTTTTTTTTTTAAAAAAATTTTAATGACGTTTCTTAATATATCACGAACGAGACAGAATTACTAATATATAGGGGATAAAATATATATTATAATTAAATGAATATCAAAACAATGATTCTTAGAGGACTTACCGATGCGTAAAAAGACAGTTGGTATAATCACAGCATTCGTCCTAGCATTCCTCCTTCTCATACCAGCTATTTTCCTTTACAACGGGTTCTTCGCACAGAACATAATAACAGATGAACAACAAGGAGAACCCCAAGTGTTAGACGATCGCATCAGTCCATTAGAAAATCAAGGTCTCGTCCTTGAAATCCTCAGGATTCGTCATAGAGGTCTGCTCGATAAACTCCTCAAACCAGGGGGATCATGGAAAACAAAACCAGCGTTCTACTTCATCTCTAATATCGATGGGTTGGAATATGTTAGTAAAGACGTGACCCAACATGGAAGAACCGCTGAGGTCCTTTTCACCCTCTGGGATACCATCATGCAGGAAAACAAGATTTTAAAAGATGTCGTCGACGAACAAGCGACATCAACTGTCACTCTTACGATACTGGAGCAGGTGAGATCCGGAGTGCTGGGCAGGAAAACCAGTACTATTGAAAGAGATGCTTTTTCCGTCATCTATGATTATCGTACCGGTCGATGGTCAGGGGATGATTATTTCAAGGATAGCGATGGCTATGGATATTATCTAGGGGAGACTTTTGAGATTTGGTTTAACCTTTATCAGATCGATTACGATGGTGATTTCATCCCTTACTGGACTGAAGTAAATGTCCTTGGTACGGACCCAACGGTCGATGATTCAAAACAGGACCCCGATAGTGATGGTATCCCCACGGCATGGGAATGGAACTGGGGGTATGACCCGTTCACCTGGGATGATCATGAGCGACTTGACCCTGATCTTGATGGGATAGAGAACAGAGAAGAATATCAGATGGAACAATGGTTCGCCAACCCCTTTATCCAGGATATCTATTATGAGGTGGACATCATGGGACGCGGTGGACTCTTTGACCCACCTCATTATTTTTACGAAGAAAGCAAACAAGGAATCATTGAGCGATTTGCAGAGCATAACATCAAATGTTTCTTTGATGACGGATGGCCTGATGGCCCGAAAAACGGTGGAGGAGAAATCTTACCGCATATCGAAAAAGTCTCATATGATTCCGGTATGATGCTTCAGTTCTACAATAATTATTTCGCTGATGAACGAAAAGGGATTTTTCGTTATTTAGTAATAGGTCATGGTGGAGGTTTTACATCACCTTCAAAAAATAACAATGTAGACACTGTTCAGATAGCCTATGTCCCCTCACCGTTTTACAAACCAGCACGACAATTGTTTAATTTTGTGTTAATGGGTCTTGTGCCAACGCAGAGAGGGAAACGGATATCTCTTGGTTCTTTGATTTTACATGAAACCGCACATGGATGTAGTATCAGCAATGCCACCTGTGGTTTCGAAGGAATCGATAATATCAGCTATGGTTTCTTCCTCTTCCCCAATAAACGATACACTGAAACCTGGGGGCAATATCGGAGTGTCATGAACTATATGTACACAAACGGCCCCTTTATATTTGATTTGTCGCATGGTGAGAACGGTCCTCCCTATGATCAGAACGATTGGGGAATGATGTTTGTTGGATACTTTCAGTATAATTCTCGATATTTGTTTCAATCCACCGGGGGAAAATCAGTGGAGGATGTAGAATGGAGGGTGACTGGTTATGACTTTGATGAAGACCTCACAAAACGGTTCATCAGTTACATTGGTACATACTCACCGATTGCTCCAATCCCGGTAAATTGGTCTGTGTATCAATTGGTAGATGCAGATTTGTTTCCAAGTGCTCGAGAAATCAAAATCTTCGCTCAACCACGAATTAAAACGACCAGGCAATGGGTCCTATTTACAGAAGGAGACCTAGATTCTCAGGGAGATTTTTTGTTTTACTCCTTTGAGGAGCTTCTGAGGGAGAAAACATCCTGAACGGGTTTTTCAGGAGAGGTACTTTCTTAAGATATTGATAAGGAGATCAATCCTGTTGACATATAAAGGGACCCTATGAGCTAAAATACTAGTGGTGAATTACAATTCAGACAGGATCCTATGCGGAGAAGCATTGTCATTACCGGAATCATCATCTGTGTCGTTGGTGCATTTATTGGTATACTCTGCGCTTTCTTGTTTCCTGATTATTTGAAACAATATGTGCCATCTGATTTTGTCCATTATCTTGGGATGTTCTCTGCTCTTGGTTTCATCTCCTTTTTTGTTGGTCTGTTGCTTTCCATTCTTGGTGCGAAATTAAAACGGAAGAAACCGAGAAAGTTTAAGGCATTGCCGTACTCGCGTTATTTTGACCCCTGATTCTTTCTTTTTAACATTCAATACATTGCTTGTAACAATCAATCCCTAGGTCCGTAGATATGTCGATCCATGTGTTTTGATTTTTTAATAAGGTAATGCAGATTCAGGGGTAATGAGACACCATATAGGATACCTTCTATGAAATCTATTAACAAAAATCCAGTATCTTCGTTAGATGGAATGCGTCCAAGTATGATTCCGATTGTAAGGGATATCATCCCGATCGCTAGGAATGTCTCGTCTGATATCTTCATAGTCTTATTCCCATTCTATTATGAGTGAATATCGGAACAAAAAGGTTGTGTATTCTTTTTTATTCAAAGAGGTTTTTTTTGCGATGGATTCTGATTATTTGTGTGAAAAAGTGCTTTTTTTGTTGATTTTTAGAGAGATGCTTGTGTGAGGATCTTGTGTACTCTTTTATGAAAATGTCCTGGTATCGTCGTAGTTTTTTTTTTTGTGTGTGGGGCCTGCGAGGTGGTGAGGAGAAGATGGATGAAAGCACTCTCGTAAAAATGAATAATCCAGACCCCACAAAATAAAAAATAGGCTTGTGTTATAAATAGTTTTTGTTCTTCATTTAAAAGGATGTTTTCTTTTCTGTTTTTTTTACTTCAGTTTTGGGGGAGGAAAGGGGGAAGTGTCGAGGCAACACAAATGAAAGAAGAAAAGGGGGAATATGAATATGTATTCCTTTCCTCCTCTTCGGCAGAATCTATATCAGAGGATGTCTATTAATAATTTTCTATATATGTTATGTGCAATTGTCGATAATTTTTTATTTTAACGTAT
>CAYXPY010000049.1:0-11557 GCA_964467345.1 uncultured Thermoplasmatales archaeon
AGAAAAAACCAGCAGGAGGAACACACTAGCGATGATGATAAAATGAACTGCCCGTCTCCGTGATATCAATCGAAAACCCTCATCCTATCTTTATTAATAAAATAATCATCATGAGGATATAAAAGTTATGATGATGCCTCAGAACATCGTGCCGATTTCTCCTCAGAATCCTGATATCTTCATTAGGTGAACGTAAGAGCACGGTTATAAAAAAAGGAAAAAAGGATGATTCTTAGAAACCTAAAAGATATCGTAAAACCGGGAATATCAGAGGGTATCGCTGGAAGACTGAACACCAGAATTGCTTGAACGGTGAGTGAGAGGCTGAATGAGTCATGGTCAAAGATGGGTTTTGAGTATGTACAGCACCAGGGGTATCTCCCAGGTTATTCTTGGTCGCCTTGGTGACTTCAGCGGATATTCTGCAGGTGTGACTCGGGTTCGAGGGGGATTTCCCGTCGATAAACAGGCTATTGCGATCATTCCACGCATCCAAAACAGGAGCAGTGGTCGGCAGATCAGCACTAGAAAGCGCAGTGGCTGTATTATCATCCAAAGACCATTGGATGTATGTTACCAACATCCCATTTGAGAGTGGGAGGTTGTTAAGGCTAGCCACTACATAGGAATCGATTGGAGGTTCGCCTGGGGGTGCAGCATCGTTTAAGATAATGATTGCGAGATCAATATCGCTTGTATCTGTTTTAAAGAGATACTCACCAGTTTTCAACTCGATTCCGCAGGGGGCGGTTGTCGACATGTACACTCCGATATTAGGGTCTGGTTCAATGTCCGGTGCCCTGGAGTTATAAATATATTTTCCTGTGATGGTATCATCCACATGAATCGTACCACCTAACAGATTATAGGAATCAGATATCTTGGTGACTTTCGCAACGATTTTGATCCCAATAAGATCAGACGCAGCAGGCAGAGCGTTTTGAGCATCCACTGCAGCGGTTGCAGGTACCAGGGCTATGAGTATCAGCATACATACAATACCACCCATGATTTTAGGTTCCATGATCTTTTTCCCCCATTGATACATTCAGATAAGAGTTCATATCACCGTTATTGATTTAAATGTTTGGTGTCAATAAAAATCACCTTGTTGGATGGATGGGGCAAGCAGAGACACAGTTTCTAGGATCCATGTTCCTACCTGGTTGATTTCTCACGGTCTTTATAAAAAAGTGTCATCTATTGTTTTTTCAATAGAGAGTAGCTTATCGTGGCATCCATGACAGATATGTGAATGATTGTCTGATCCTAGTTCTTGTTTACAGATGTTGCAGTATCTTGTTTCGCTCATGATGAACTCCTCCACCGTACGGCTTTGTAAATAAGTCATCACTTAAATACATATTGAAAAAAAAAGACAAGGTGGAGTATACTATTGTATTCCTATGACGAAGAAGAGGATGACGGTCCCTGTTTTGGTCTGGGTCGCCGATACTTCTTCAGCGCAGCTGACCGCTACGTGTATAGTGGTCTTTCCAAACCCAAGAATTGGTTTATCGACGATGGTCTTTGACTCTCCTACGGTAAGTCCGATGAGTGTGGTATTCTTCGTTTTTCCATAAAGGATGAAACCATCGGTCAGCGAGATGGTGGAGACGATCTTTGTTGCATTAAGGGTCCCGGTGTTTGTGATCTCAACAGTGATGCCAAGACCGCCTGTGATAGTGATCTGGAATTGAGGAAAGGCTGTTACCTGGACGGTTTTGGTTATGTTCCCTGTTTTTCCAAAGGCGTCGGTCACTTGGAGCGTCACGGGATACCATCCTGTACTTGCCCATGCATGCATCGCATCCGGGGTCGTATGGTTTTCATCATAAACACCGTCGTTGTCCCAGTCCCATTCATAGACAGAGATGTTCCCATCAGGATCAGAGCTTGCAGATGCATCAAAGAACGTGTGTTGCTGAATGTCTGGGTTGTGTGGTGTCCATGAAAAATCTGCGACAGGGGGTTGGTTTAACGCATTTAACGCTTTATACGCGTTGAGTCGTCCTGTGCCGATGTACTCTGTTGAGTTGTATGGGTCGACGTTCTCGCATATCAGGGATTCTACTTCTTTATTCGTGAGCGAAGGATATTTTGATAGCAGCAGGGCACCGACACCAGCGACCATGGGGGTTGCAGCAGAAGTACCGGATGCGTAGGTATAGTTTTGTGTATGTCCGTTGTCGTTCATGGTGACATGGTAGGTCGGCATCGTAGAGTAGATAAGGTTGCCTGGTGCAGCGATATCCACCCAGTCTCCATAGTTACTCCCGTACCCTGCACCCCATTCGTTTGGTGAACATCTTGTGTCGTTCTGGGTTGTCGCAGCAACCGCAGTAACGTTAGGATACGACGCGGGATACATCTTATTCGGTGTATTGTGGTTTCCCGCTGCTGCACATAAAAAGGCTCCTTTGCTGTAGGCATAGTCGATTGCGTTATGCAGCAGGCTTGAGTTGAGAAAGGTAAAGCTCATACTGAGGATTTCTGCATCGTTGTCAGCCGCGTATTTAATGGCTTGTGCTGTTTTGACATCATCGAACCATCCGGTCGCGTTGATGATTTTCAACGACATAATTCTACAGTTCCAGGCGACTCCCGCGATCCCCAGAGCGTTGTGTGTGGCTGCTGCCGCGATCCCAGCGCAGTACGTGCCATGGCCGTACCCGTCATCTGGATTGCTGTCGTTATAGTAGAAATCCCAGCCGTAACCATCATCGATATACCCGTTGGTGTCATCATCGAGTCCGTTGTTCGGGATTTCATCGGTGTTATTCCATAGTTTTGTTGCAAGCTCTGGATGGGTCGCATCAATGCCTGTGTCGATGATGGCGATCGTCACGTCTGGGCTGCCTTGTTCGATGTCCCATGCTGCTGGTGCGTGGATGTCGCAGCCGGGGGTTCCCCCGAGTTGTCCTGTGTTTTTTAGGGACCATTGATCACTAAAATTCGTATCATTCGGGATGGTGCAGAGACAGCCGATTAGGTTCGGTTCTGCGTAGAGCACATCAGGACAGTTCGCATAGTCTTTTACAATGGAGAGGATCTCTGATTGCTTTGGGACATGGAGCAGGTAGATGTCATCAAGTATCGTATCTTTCGCGTCTGGGAACAGTGTTTCATAGTTGAGTACTTGGTGTTGTTCATGTAGCTCTTGAAGCAAGGGTGTTGAGAAACAGATGCCTTTGTGTAGTTTTACGATGAACTCCCCTGGTCGGTACACCAGCTCTGGTTGGGTAGTGGAGAATTCCTTGTCTGTTGTTCCTGCAGGAGGTATCATACTTATCAGCACTACTATACAACAGAGAATGATGCTGATATGTTGGTTGTTCATACTGTATCCTGACTTGGGAGAGAAGACCAGGCGACGTATTCCTGATGCCTCCCCCTGTAGTACTTATCTAATATGGTTCCTTTATAAAAACATATCCTGGGATGAAGCAACGGGGAGGCAGTGTTACGGTGTACAGACTACGAGATAAAAGAAAGGTGTTGGTTTTCGTATCCCATCAGATGTCTAAGGAAAAGGGACTGCAAAAGGGAATTGTTTGAAGAATCTATCCCAGAATGATTGGAATGGGATAGGGAACAAGTAGGGCATGGTTACCGAAGGGTTCCTTCGCCACTTGCGGCTCCGTCGGTTCAATTGTAAAAAAAAGAGGTGCGGTGATAGAGAGATTTTGTGTTGAACTGATTTAATTGTGCAGCTTTTTCTCAGGGAGGCTCTTTGGTCGGGTTTTCTTTTGTTCACTTTTCTGTTTCGCTCGTTTCGCATCGCAGGCTTTGCAGGAGGGGTTTAATCCGTCCCTGCTTTCTTTTCGATGGTAAAAGCTGCTGAGCGGTAATGTCTGCTGGCAGGTCCGACAGGTTTTTTCAGTGACAGCAAATAAGGTGAAGTCCGTCTGTGCGCGTGCTCGGTCCTGTGCCCATTGGGTCTTCAGGTTATGATAATATGTTGTTGCGCAGTCCTTGCACATGTAAAGCAGGCCGTCTTTTGCCTTTCGGTGTTTACTGAACTCCGAGGCAGGCAGGATTTTTTTGCAGTGTGTACATTGTTTTTCCAGGGGTTTTTCTTCATTCTGCCATCGCGCAATGAGTGCGCCTCGTCGTTCTTTTTCGCAATCCTTACACGCGCTGTTGTATCCATCTGAGCTGTTACGATTCTTAGGAAAACGATGAATCGGTAAGCTGCGGTTACAATGCTTGCAGGTCTTCTTCTGGATCTTAAGCGGTGTTGCGAGGCGTCGTTTTTCCCAGGTTCGTATGTACGTCTCCTGTTTGTGGTGAACGCATGGTTTGCAGTACACAGCATAGCCGTCTTTGGTGTTCTTGTCGGAGTAGAAGGATGCGAGTGGCAACGTCTGTTTGCAGGAGGCGCAGGTTTTCTCTGTTTTGCCTTGAGAGGTCCGTTCTTGCTGGTAGTGTATCTGTGCCTTGGTCTGGTATGCCTTGCGGCAGGTCTTGCAGGTTGACCGAAGTCCGTCTTTGGTGTTGGTACTGTGGTGGAACGCCTCAGCGGGCAGGGTGCGCTTGCAGGTTGAACAGGTTTTATGGGAGGGGTATCCTTTGCGTAGGAATTCTTCTTTCCAACGCGTGTGTGCCTTGGTCGTCTTCTTCTGAAGGCATGCTTTGCAGATGTACAGACGTCCGTCCTTCCTTGATGAATCGCGTGTGAACTCCTGGAGGGGTTTCGTCTGATGGCAATGGCGGCACTGCTTTGTCTGCGGAGGCGTCGGATTTGGTTTCTTGGATTTCTTTCTTCGCTTCAGGGGCCGATGATGTTTTTTTTGAAGGAAGAACGGAAGACTATACCGTTGAGTCATTGCTTGTTTCGCCTCCCGGTTGCCTTTCTTTTTCAACGTTCTTTAATATATATATCAGATGCTCCCGGCTAATACTTCTTATGATACAAGAAATCATTCTCCCTTGATTTAAACATTTTCAATCATTCAGAGAGGGAAAAATAAACGACCGCGGGTCTGGACAGTTGATTTTTATCTCTTCAGGGGAGGATTGTCTCGTGACGTCGGTGGATCACGTGTTCTTGTCCGGGGACTGCATCTGTTCGCTGGGGGGGAGAAATCTACAAGTGGGCATACAACAGCCGCTCTTTTTCTTTCTTTTGTTAGTATTGTTTTGTTGAGGTTCACTTGCTTCTTGGAATGCGCTGATCGTATTGTCAGGATACCCTTTTTTTTTCAACCCTATAGGATGTGTTCTTTTCTTATTTTTTTTCTAATAGCTTTACTTTTTTTTCCAGGCACAGTATTTTTCCGTGTAGGATTCTGAGGGCACCATCGATGTCTTCTCTCCAATCATCATATTCTTGATTATCGCTCATTGTGTGTTCCGCCTCCATCTTTACTATTCGTTTATATCACTCTTCATTATTATTGATTATCAAGGAATACTTTTTCGTCCATGATATATAAACATTTCATGACAAAATACCAAAAAATAAGCTGAGATGAACCAGATAGTGCGTTTGGAAGAGATGAGGAGCCATTTGAGATGCCTCCCTCACCGGTTCATCACCTGTGTAGGGGGAGACACGTATTTCTTGGAACACTATCCTTTAACACATTCGAAGGGTGGGCAGAGCAGTGAGACGTAGTAAACACAAAATAAAAAGAAAAAAACAGTTGATTCTTTCGTTTTGTACAATTTCAAAGAGACAACTCTTATATTGATTCATACCGTACTCCTTCACAGGGAAGAAAAAAAAATGGATACAAAAAAAGTATTGTTACTCATTGGAATCCTACTGACTGTCAGTTCTGCACTCTTGCTTATCTTTGGATATCGCCTGAGAGCGCTCTGGCCAACGACGACGACTCTGTATGAAATTGGTATCCCCGCTGTTATTGGTATTGTAGGTATAACTTTTTTTGGATTGGCTGGAACGTTGTTTACAATTAGCTTTGCAAAGAAAAAAACTAGTGAATGATCATGACGATGCGGAGAGGTTCGAGAGTTCATTAAAACCATACCCAAAGAATCTGATACCAACTGTTCAATTTCATCTAAAATGATAGATAATAATCAATTCTAAGGCACTTTTCAGCCACGGAGAGCCAAGAAGTTTTTTTTAGGGTAGTCTACCATGGCAGTCTTTTTTCACCAGAAACGATCCAAATTTTAGTTTAAAAATACCTTCTTAAAAACATAACCTCCAGAGTGGGTGAGCACTGACATGGATAATAAGGACATGACAAGGCTGGTTGTCTCGTCACTGTGTCTATTCATTTCAAAAATATCTTGGAAACTTTATTTTAGGTACTGGATTGGTGTTTTTTAATAAAAAGTTAAAAGAGGGAAATAAATTGCATTTTATGGTGGTGATTCTTCAGGTCCGAAATCAAGGAAACTGCTGGGATTGTTCTGATTATGATATTCTGTAAGAATCCAATCAGCACTCCGTGAAAAGGATGAGATTCGTACCTCATCGATGGTACCTGGAAGACAATTATACCTATTTGTAAATCGAGCGATCCGTACATCTTTTCCAAAATCTGTCATGGTTGAAACAACAGTTCTTGTATCAATCAGTTCTCCGTTAATGTATAATCTCATTGTTGACCCGTCATAGGTACCCACCAGATGATACCATACGTTAGGGATCCAGAAGTTATTCCCTGTACGGACGTCCTGAAACGCAGAATTTGCGATATAAAACTCAAAACGGGCTTGTTGAGTCGGATAGGTATCTCCAACAACAGCGAGATGATATTGATAATATGGACTTTGATCTGAATAGTACCCTTTATCGATTATAGGATCACTTCCGCTTCCTCTAAAGGAAATCGGTTTATACCATGCTTCCAAGGAGATATAATTTGATGGGTTCAAGCTTTGTGAGTTCGCAGACTCGACATAATCATCTGATCCATCAAAACCATTTGCATTCCCAATCTTTCCTACGACATTCTGATTGACACCACCATACGCGATTCCATCATTCGAATACGTCGTACTATCAAACAAGATCCCTGATTTTTCATTGAAATGCTGCACGAGCACAAAATCAGAATCCCAGACTTTCTCAGGACATTGTTGATCTGAAGAAGCAATGTTACCATAATACATATAGAATATCGTGTCGTTGTTTGGATCCAGTGAACTGACATTCACCCAAGCGACCAAATGACCGGTAGAGCCATCGAACTCCTCATTCTCATGATACAACCGAGTTGCGACACCTACCCCATCCATGAACAAGATATCATCTCCGTCATTCTGCGCCTTATCCCGTAGATCTGAATCAGTAACGGTCAGGACAACTGGGAAATGCTGCAGATTCCCAGCGACCAGTGTATGATCGACTGTTATCATCTTCCGATACTCCCAGCCTTCTGCAAAGGGGTCAAATACCATTATGGGATTGGTCCGGAACCAGAATTCCTCTGATATCGAGTTCTCTCCATCCGTTGCATTCACAAACCAGTGATATGTCACCCCATACGTCAGTCCACTGACTGGAAGCATAAATGTTCCATCATAAACACCAGTCTGGTGTTGTGAACCGATGTCTGGTGATGTCTCTACCGTATATTCCATCATGTCACCTTGGGGGTCCTTCAGGGTGAATTGAAGCTGGGTGATGTCTATGGGCACATATTTCTCAGCGTTAGCAGGTATTGGATTTGAGATGATTGGTGCGACTGCCTCGGTCGTGAATGAAAATGTATTCTCAACAGTGTCGGTCCCATCAGAGACCGCTACCGTCCAGGTGTACGTTGTTCCACTCTCCAAGCCACTCACTGGAATGCTATACTCACCGTTTCCGACATTAGCATCCGATCCAGAGCCGATATCCGGTGTCGTCGTCACACTGTACGTCATCTTATCAAAATCATAATCCTTCAAAGTGAACCGAAGTTCTGATAACGACACGGGAACATCAACCGCTCCATCCTCAGGTGAGATCTGCATGACGAGGGGAGGGAAATTTGCATAATACCAGGTCATGTCCGTCGCCTGCAGGGTCGTCATCAACGAATACCCCAGGAATCCGAACTGGGCTGGTGATCCCGGGAAGGCGAACGCAAAACCGACTCCGATGAATCCAAACGCGGTGCCCACCTGGGTTCCTCGTGCGATGACGCCACGGCCGGTGGCCATCTCCGCGACTGAGACTGCGGAGCTGTCCGGGTAGAACCCTCGCCATTGCATGAGCAGACGAGGGCGTGGTAACATGAACGGGGGGATGACAAACCCCCAACCTGCACCCGCCATACTACAAAACATCAGTGTTACATTATCCGCATCAGATGATCCAGGGTGTATCAAATGACTCCATCGAGATGATACACCAGACTTTAACCAGGGTGGTTCAATCAGCGAACAGATTTCCTCGACTGAACACGTATGGGCGAGTAATCCAAGATCAGCAAGCAGTTCAATGAATTGTACCTTTAGTGTTCGTGTCCCCTGTCCGCAGGGATCAACAGCGTTTGCCTCAATAACGGTAGAGAACAGTTGTTGTAAACGTCTACAGGAGTCGATAGATAACTGTTTCTGTATTGGTCTCCCACCAACGACACAGCGTACTTTCACTGTATCTTTTATTGAAGAATCCTGGTGCGGTGTCTGTATCACACCAAGGACCCCGGGACTAAGACTGCTTAGTAAAAACAGCAGTAAAACACACACAATTGAGAGAACATATATACGATTTTGTTTCATATTTTTCCTCCGTTATTTTTCGCTTCATCTACGGTTTTATACTAGAAATTATCCTCTTCGTTCACTTAAATGTTTGGTATTGATAAAAATCACTTATTATGGTGTTGTGGGGAAAGAAATAGTACTGTTAACAAAGACACACATGTGAGTGTGAACTCAAGGGATGTTAGAGGGTCTGAGTGTGAGACGAAAATCAGAGTTCTATCAGGGGTTCGTTGTCGTATTTCTCTGGATTGTCCTAAAAAACCAATTTCGGTTATCCGTGGTGGTTCCCGTGATTCTATTTCCAAATTGTTTTTAATATAATTTTATGGGTAGGAACGGGGGAATAGGAGTGCCAGGAAGAGGAGAAGAGGAAAGGACTATCAACAAAATCATCTCCTATTTTTTCCCCCATATATAGTATATGTTTTAGAACTCCTAATAAGGTTTTACCCAATTCATACCCAAATTACGCTTCTTTTTCTTGATTAAAAATGCAATCATCTGTTGGGGGATTACCTTTTATTTGTCTTCTTCTGGTGGCTGTGATGTCGGTGGATAGCGCAGAGTTTTGTAGATATATACATCGTTGCGTTCCTCTTCTTTTCCCTCTATCCGTTCGTCTATATTTTTTAGTAGTTTCACTATATCGACTGAACTGAAGTTATAAAACGGTTCATTCAATCATCACACCTCTTCCACATTATATCTATGTGAGTTTTGGATATATATAATTTTGTGGATTGTTGGGTCAACAGATTCATGACATGATTTTCTTCAATAAAGACGACATGGTCTGCTGCAAGGGTTGATACCCTGTGTGATCTGATCCAATGGCATACTTACTTCTACGGCTCTGATCATGCTGTTTTTCGTCAAAATGAAACAAACAAGCGTGTTTTTTGCGTTTTGTCGGATGATTTAGTCAGCGGGTTTCATATTCATTGGGAGTGTTCTTTGGAATGATCATCGGAAAAAAAATGAATATGGTTAGGCGCAGTTCTGTGCAGCTCCTGGTAGTTTATCGACTAAATTATATAATCAAAAAATTTAAAATGAAAAAGATTAAGAGAGGAGACTTGATTCGATTTGATATGGAGGTTTACGAGGTAGATGTATAAAGATAGACGGTCGGTGTACTTGAAACATGCGTCGTCTATCGATGAGCAGCCTGCTCGGACCCTGGCTGCGATCCCCTGTTATAATGAGGCCAAGACCATCGGTTCTGTGGTGCTGAAGGCTAAGCAGTATGTCGATGAGGTCGTTGTTATTGATGATGGGTGTACGGATGATACGGTTGGTGTCGCGAAGATCGCGGGGGCGACCGTGCTGCGTCATGGCGGCAACAAGGGGTATGGTGCTGCGATCCAGAGTGCGTTTTCCTATGCCCGGGAGCAGGGCTTTGATGTGATGACGGTGCTGGATGGTGATGGTCAGCATGACCCTGATGAGATCCAGACGGTGATGACGCCGGTGTTGTCGGAGAACGTGGATATCGCTATTGGGTCCCGGTTCCTGGATAAGACCCGTAGGGACGTGCCGTTGTATCGCAGGTTTGGGATCTGGGTGTTGACGCGGTTGTCCAACGCGGGTTCTAAGGAACAGTATCATCGGGTGACGGATGGGCAGAGCGGGTTTCGGGCGTACTCACGGCGGGCGATCGAGTCGCTGGATCCGAAGGATATGGACATGGGGGTGTCTGCGGAGATCCTGATGCAGGGACGGAAGAACAACCTGTTGTACAAGGAGGTTCCTATCTCGGTTGATTATACGTTGCAGGGGTCGACGAAACGACCCGTGGGCCATGGCCTGGGGGTGATCGTCTCTATCCTGAAGTATCTGGAGGTGGAGCATGCGTTGCTGTTCTTCGGGGTGCCTGGGATCGTGTTGTTTACGATTGGGCTGGTGTTCGGCTGGGGGGTGTATGCGGATTATACCGCGACAAAGGTGCTGGCGGTGGGTAATGCGCTGATCACGGTTGCGTTGTTGATCCTGGGGGTGCTGTTGGGGATGACCGGGTTGATCCTGCATGCGGTGATCAATGCGGGTCATCGGAGATAACACGGGTATCGTCGGATTCAGATTTCAAAAATTCAGGTTTATGAAAAAAGGTTGGAAGATATGAAGATTGCGCTAGTCGTGGGGACCCGTCCGGAGATAATAAAGATGTCTCCGATCATCCGTGAATGCCAGCGGGTGAATCAGGAGTTTGTCCTGGTGCATACGGGTCAGCATTATTCCTATAGCATGGATGGGGTGTTCTTCAAGCAGCTGCAGCTGCCCCAGCCAGCGTATAACCTTGGGGTCGGGTCTGGGACGCATGCGCAGCAGACTGCTCGGATTCTTATGGGTATCGAGCCGGTGTTGCAGAAGGAGAATCCTGCTGTTGTGTTGGTGCAGGGTGATACGAACACGGTGCTTGCTGCTGCGTTGGCTGCTACGAAGCTGCATCTGAAGGTCGGGCATGTCGAGGCTGGGCTGCGGAGTTATGATACAAGGATGCCTGAGGAGGTCAACCGCGTGTTGACTGATCATTGTTCTGATTTGTTGTTCACACCAACCCCGCAGGCAGAGCAGATCCTTTTGGAGGAAGGAATCTCCAAGGAGAAGGTCTTTCTGACCGGCAACACCATTGTTGATGCGGTGTCCCATCATGTGAAGCTTGCGGAGGCACAGGAGCATGTATTAGATGACCTGGGGCTGCGCAAAAAGGAGTATTTCCTGGTAACGATGCATCGGCAGGAGAACGTCGATGAAAAAGATCGCCTCAAAAGTATTCTGAAGGGGCTGGGGGATCTGCAGAAGAAGTTCGATTTGCCGGTGGTCTATCCGATTCATCCACGCTCTCGTAAGAAGATCCAGGAGTTTGGGTTGGAGGCTGCTG
>CAYXPY010000050.1:0-11083 GCA_964467345.1 uncultured Thermoplasmatales archaeon
GTCATATACCCAAACGCTTGTGTAAAAATATAAAAAACATTCACATCAAACTGGAGGTTATGGCAGGAGTTCACGACACACACAGGAAGCATTTCATGATTTCTCAGTTTGGACATCGTTCTTGTTGATAGACCTTCAATCCAGACGCTGTTATCATCTGGTGGATGGGTGCTCCAGACCGCTGGGTTGCCATGGCCGTAGAATAACAAAAAGCCACAGCCCTTGTTGACTTCACGGAGGACATCTTGCGTTCCTTTGAATGACCCATCTGATGTAAATAACGTTGTATTTTCAAAACCAGACAGATAGCTGATGTCGGTGAGAATATTATCTTCCCCTTCATACCCAGGGGTGGGAAACGGATAACTCCCGGGTGGATACATATCACCAGCGACCCCCACGATGCGATGAAACCATTCCGCTCCATACGTGTTTGTTTCGTAGTGTATTATTTTATTTACCATGATGTTTACTTCAAGAATATTCCGACATGCAAGTCTCCCAACACAGACATCAGGGTATAAGTCAATATCTTTATCTTGAGCTTCCTTCCCGTCCCATTCGCCAAAAATACCATTATTGTTTGTATCCCAGGAAGAAAAACTCCCGTTTTTGTCTATAATATCAGCATAGTAGAGTTCAGAAATAAAAGAGGGCTCAAACGAGTCCGCATTATGGACATATCGAACAGGGATCGTACGGAAATCACCAACAAGGAGGACGTATTTTATCTGCGTCTCATCGTACGCCTTTTTTATGAACAGTTTTATTTTTTCAGGGTTATCACGGCCGTACCAGATCTCATCATAGATCCGATGTACTGGTATAATGCTTGTTTTGATGCCGTTTGTGTTTTTATGTTCCTGTAACGGCTTCAGAGCGTTGACATACTTTGAGGGAGCAATTATCAATAGATCACAAATTGAGGTAGCCAAAGAAGAGGTGGGCTTCTCTAAAATCTGTGTGTTCGTTGGTTGGATCTGTCCCAGAGATATCGGGATGGTCAGCAGAAGGATACAACAAAGGATTAAAAATGTATGAAATCTCTTTTTCATTGTTTTTGTAACCCCCAATGTTTCATCAAGCTGTACTATTTTATTGTATTGTTTGATTTAAAGTTTTCCCCAAAGATAAAAAGGGAAAAAAAAGGAAAATAGTAAAAAGCAAGATATTTAATGAAAATCGATTTTTTACTGTTCACTAATTAACCCCGGATAAAGATACACATTCTCATAGATCTTCGTGAGGTTCTGGTTGTCTGCGTCTCCGTAGATGACGCTGAGCTGGTATTTGTCTAGGAAGCAGGTATTCCTGCTTCTGGTAATGAGGCACTTGAATATTTTTCTTGTAAATTTTTTTTCTGGTAAAAATAAAGTGTCAAATTTCCATCAAAGATTAAGTACTTTTCCTGGAAAATGTATGTTTCCTCTCTGATGAGAATAATAAAAAAAACGATAAATAGATAAATAACTAAAAAATATATTCTCGCTTATACGGAGGAACATCGAGTATGGATCCATTACTTGAAACAGCCATTTTATTTGCGATAAGTCTGATTATATCAGCGGTCATTATCTATATTGTGACAAAAATCTTAGGAGAAACCGAGGGATTTGGTACTGCGTTACTGGCTGCTTTCGTTGGTGCGATTATCTATACCGTTCTCTATTATATCTTTGGGAACATCGCTGAGTTAGCTGGTCTTAAATGGGTTGCCTCTCTGTTGGGTGGACTTGGGTGGCTTGTTGCTCTGCGTTTTCTATATAGCATGGGGTGGCTGAAAACGATAGGGATAGCGATTATCGTATGGATCCTCTCAGGAATCGTTGGGTACTTCTTGCCAACTCTTGCAACGACAGGACCGTTATAACGTTACATTGAATTACGGACTTTTCGTCCTTATTCTCTGTTCGAGTGGTTTTTTCATTTTTTGTTTTTATATGGTTGACCCGTGTTTATATTGAGAGAGTTTTTTTTTCTCTTTTTAATTACCAAAAACAATGTCACTATTTCTCTGGTAACCCCGAATAGAGATATACCTTGTCGCGGATTTTCGTCAGGTTCTGGTTGTCTGCATCACCGTAGATGACAGAGAGTTTGTACTTGTCTAGGAAGGTGGTGTTTCTACATTTGTCTTGAAGGAATGTTTCCATTTGTGGGACAAGATCATAACGGTACACAGGATTCATACTGGAGGAAAGAATGTACAGTCCGGTGACCGCAGAAAAGGGGGAGGCTTTGAAGGGGTCGACTGCTGCGTTCTGGTAGGTGTGGTTTGCATCGCGATAGTCTTGGATGTTGTCGTGGATCCAGGTGAAGGTCTGGTAGTCGTCTTCGGTGATCATCTGGTAGTACGGGGTGCTGAGGTGAGCGGGCAGGGCGATGAGCAGGATGAGGAGGCCAAGGCTGGTGGGGATGAGCAGGTCGAGGTGTCTGATTTTTTTATGTAGCGTCTGGAAGCGTTCTTTTTGTGTGAGTTCTGTGAGGAAGCGTCTTGTTTCTGCCAGTCCGAAGCCGGCAAGCAGGGTGACGAGGAGGAAGAGGGCGAGGAAGAGGCGTTCGTAGATGCTGGGGAAGCCGTAGCCGAGTTTGTCGTACAGGCCGATGACGATGAGGAAGGCGATCGTGGAGATGGAGAGGGTTTTGAGCAGGCTGGTTCCTTTGAGTAAGGCGAGGTACACGCCGATGATGAGCAGTCCCCAGGTGAGCAGGCCAAGGTCGGTGAAGGAGACTAGGATGCCGGGGAGGTTGTAGTCAAAGGGGTATTGTTGTCCTTGGGCAGAGGTGAGGAAGAGATCGATGATGGTGTTCCATCTGCTGGTGAAGAGAACGACCAGGAGCATGGGGAGGATGGTCAGTCCGATGGTAAGCAGGGCGTGTTTGTATTGTTTTTCTATGATTTGGAGAAGGGAGTGGAGAAAGAGGATGCCGATGCCGGCCAGTGCCATGACCGGGTGGATGAGGAAGATGGCGAAGATGAGGAGGGGGTACAGGATGATGCTTCGGATGGTCTTGTGTTGGATGAGCCAGAGTAAGAATACTACTAAGAGGAGGCCTAGGGTGCTGGGGACGTAGAAGGAGGGTCCGAGGTAGCGGACTGTGGTGGGGATGAGGGCGGCAAGGAAGGCTGCTTCCAGGCCGAAGGGTCTGGGTGATCGCTGCCCGATGATGAACGCGGTGAGGCTGAGAAGGATGCCCAGAAAACTAGGCAGGAAGACGAAGAGGGTGTGCAGGTTCGCACCGGAAAGCCAGTGAAGAGACGCAGTGAGGAGGTGGAAGCCGATTTGCGGGGTGGTGATGATGCCACTGCCGGTGTACGGGTTGGTGAAGCTGGTGGTTCCTTGGTCAAGGAGTGCGTTGGTGTAGGAGTAGTGGATCCATTCGTCCACATGGAAGGGGAGGTAGTACTGGTTTGAGAGATGCGGTAGCAGCGTCATCAGAAAGGAAAAACAAAGGATGACTAGTAGGAACAGTGTTGTTTTGTTTCTGAGAGAGTGGAGCGGTAGTTTGGGGAGATGGGCGCGGTGGGCTGCAAGTTTGTAGACGAAGACGATGAAGATGGGGAGAAGGTAGGCTGCGTAGAGAAGCCAGACAATGGTTGCTGAGAGGGGGGCCAGAAAGCTTAAGGTAAAAGTTGTGATGGTGAAAAACACAAGTCCGCTGAGGCATCCGAAGCATGCTCGTTCGAGCTGGGTGAGCTGATGTGAGAAGAGGTAGCTGCAGAGATAACCTGGAATAGATAAAACAATAAGACCAAAGATAAGTTTTACTAACTCAACTGCTTCTACCGGCATACGTTTTTCTCTGATTATTTGAATTCAATAAACTTAGTTAAAGCCTTTGGTTTTGTTTCTGCGCTGATTGAAAATTTTTTAATAATCTAAAAAACAAGGTAGTCTAGCTGGGGAAGCAGTGGCTCGGTTCCTATGAATGGTTCTTTTGTGCGCAGGTGACATGAGAAAAAAAAACGATGGGAATGACTTGAATTATTTTCTGTATACAGTTACCGTTGTCATATCGTACCCGATGTCTCCTGATGCATCAGTAACTACTAAAGCAATCCTGTATGTTCCACTATTGGAAAAGGAAAACCATGGATCCTGCCCCTCTCGTGTGTTGTTATAGGGATTTACATGAAAATATTCATAGAATGTAAGTCCATATTCCCAGTACCATTTGAAGGGTGATGTACCATTCAGAGCAGAGCCATGGACTTGTATGGGTTGATTGATTTCTGCGTTGTACGGTCCACCAGCATCGACCGTGATGGTTGAGAATGTGACCGGTAGTTCTACTTCGTATGTAAACGGTCCTTGACCGGTTGTATACCATATGGTGTTATACATGATGCGCGGAGGAGAACAATATTCAAACCCATCCCATGCGAAGGTATATTCAGGATGCACTCCGAAGAGGATTACCTTTCCATCACCAAAGGTACTATCAATCCACATCGGTGCACCGATGCTGTCGTTCATCCAGTGGTGTGCTATTCTATATTTTGTCGTAGTTGAAATCATTTTACTGTTCCAAAAAGGAACAAGATCCATCATCCTATCATAGCTCCAATAATTCCTATTCAAATCTGAAAGGATCCCGATGATTTCTTTTTCTGATTGGGGTATCATTCGTCTGCTGATGAATAGGGGCCCTGCGCAATAATTTAAATGTGAGAGCGTGTTTGGTAATCCGAATGCGAGCGGATGAGTCTGGTTTTGGATAGTAAGGCTGACTGTTCCTGCACCGGGGAGTGCACGATAGACGTTGTATTTTACTAACTCAAGCTGTATTGGCACAAGATTCAGAAGGTTGCTATAGCCAAGATCCAACGGATAGCCCCAGGGACGCTGATATCCTGAAGCTGCCCTCCATCCACCGTAACAAGAGCCAATGTAGTTTCCACCAGCGTCGACAAATTCTCTGATCTGTTGTGTCACGTGTAATCCAGTGGGGCTGAGCGTATCGTTTATGGCTTCAGCGTAGGTTCCAAGCTGTCCACCCCACATGAATATGTCATAATTATCTACGGTCAGATTGCGTAGTGTTTGTTGAGCAGTGAGCAGATCGATAGTGGTGAATCCCGCTTGTCTTAATCTTTCTGGATAATAGATGGTATCTATGGAGGTACAATTATAATAGGCGATCCGTGGTTCTCGGAGGCGGTACGCAGTGAACTTCTCTGATGGTTGCATAATCTTATAGATGCTCAACTGAGAGGTTAACCATTTTTGATAGACCAGGGCAATACTCTTTGTGTTCATGAGTCCGTCATGAGAGAACGCGATGATGAAACAACCTTTTTGAAAGGTACGATTTTCACTTCTGCTTCCTTGTTCTAAACTCTGTACAGAAAGGGTAATCGCACAGGTATTCCAGTAGATTGAAATGTTTTGGTTGAGGAGGGCATTGAGTAACCGTGTGATATTTAATTGTGTCCCGTAGGATTGGTTCTCAGTGATATTGATGAGGAATCCATAGCAGGAAGCATCCCTGGGTGTTTGCTGAATCTTTGAATATATCCCTTGTCGTAACTCGCCGACAAACGACCATTCACCTCTTGATGCAGACGTTATTTTTTCAGTATGTTGTGCAGTCGTTTGGAGAATGGTAGTTCCAACGAACAAGAGAATGATTCCAACCGCTAACTCTTTCTTCATCAGAGAGTTTTTAACCATCTTGCTTTCCCCCGTTCTACCTATTTTACATGAATGTTCTCCTATAAAAAGAATATCCTCGAAAAGAGGGTGGTGGGGAAGCGGTGGCAGGAGTGAAAAAAAGAAAAAGATAGATGGATTTAATATCCAAGAAGATGTCGTAGGATTGGACCCCTCTGGGAGAATCGTTCTAAGAGTCTTTCCCAGGTTTGCAGGAATAGGTGGTCATAAAAAAAATGCGTCGTGGACGTAAGGGCTGCTAGGTTACTCTGGGTATTCTCACCGTCTATTGCTATTGATTTGGTGGCACGGGTCACATGAGCCAATATTCCATAGGTCTTCGTCGGGTCAGATGGATTTTTACCGATAAGGAACAACACATTACTCGATGGCCAATCCTCTAGAACTGGGGCGGTGGTTGGTAATGCATCGCTGTCAATGGCGGTACCGTTACCATCAACGAGATCCCATTGAATAACAGTGACTAACATTCCATTTGAGAGCTGTAAATTATTTGTGCTAAGCACGGATATTTCGTCCCAACCTGTAATATAATTGTCAAATGTATCTATATTAAAGGCGACATCACTCGGATTGGTCTTGAAGTCAAATCCACCGGCTTTCACCTCAAATCGACAGGTGGATGACGTAAATTGATAAATTCCATGTGATGGATTGGGATTTGAATCCGGTATCCCCGGGTCATACACATATTTTCCAGTTATGGTATCATTCACTTTAATCGCTCCCCCGAGAAGGTTGTTGGGATCATCTACAGAATAGACTTTTGCGACGAGTTTGATCCCGATGAACCCTGATGCGAGCATGTTTGGGGATTGGACATTCGCAGCACCTGCCATCGGGAGAACGGTCGTAATCATCAGCGTACAAATAACCATTCCAATAATTTTTTTCCTCATGAAAACGTATTCCTCCTTGGTATTTGCTATCGTATAGCATTATTTAAATCTTTGGAGCTGATGAAAATTATAAGGGGGAACAGTTACATGATTTATAGAAATGTTTTTTGTGTCACTACTGAAACCGAAGAAAAAAAAGAGAGGTGTTTAGTATCCCAGGAGGTTTCGGAGGAGTGGGAAGGTGGTGGGGAATCGTTCGAAGAGTCTTTCGAGTAACCCGTGTGGTTGAAGGAAGGTGGACGTAGGCATGGTCACCGAAAGTTCCCCCCAGCCGCTTTCAAAGTTAGAGACGTCCTTTGCCTTGGCTTTGATCGTATAGGTTCCTTTCTTTGTCCAGCTGTGGCCGATGACCACCGGTTCATCTGATTCGTAAGGGCCGACCCAGTTCTCGGTCTGTCCGTCGCCCCAGTCGATGTAATAAAAGACGAGATCCTCCTGTGGGTCTGTGGTTGAAAAGGTGTACTCATGGGTGGTTTTTATGTTCCCATTCGTAGGACCGGTGATGGTTGGAGGCATTGGTTCTCTTGATGCACCATACGCGTAAATCATTCCCGTATAATGAACAGCAAAAATGGTTTCATTGGCAATCGCCGGGGCTGAAGAACCCCCTTGGAAGGCCGTGCTCCAGATGAAGCCTCCGTTTACGGCATCAAGACAGTACAGTAAGCCACTGACCGAGGTGAAATACAGTTTTCCATCTGCGATCGCAGGTGATGATATGACCGGGTCGCCGACTGATTGGCTCCATTGATCTGAGCCGGTGTCGAGGTCGAGGCAGTAGATCGTGCTGTCGTAGGAAGCCATCAGGGTAATCGCATACACGTTGTTGTATGCGACCGTCAGCACCGGCATGACGTCTGGCCACTGGACGTACCATTCTCCGGTCTGGTATTGCCACAGGTCCCCGCCGGTCGTCGCATCGAGAGCAAAAATCGTGCCGTAGGCGCCCTGGTAGCATGATGAGGCTACCAAAACGATACCGTCCGCAACCGCTACGGAAAACGATTCAAGGTAGGCTGTGGGGGTCACCTGTTCATCCCAGAGGAGTTGTCCGGTTGCAGCGTTGAGGCAGGAGAGGTACACCCCGGTCTCGGTGTCTCTGGCGCAGTACAGCTTGTCGTCCAGGATGGCTGGTGTGCAGGTGATGTAATCATACAAGGAGGGGGTGTAGGTCCAGACTTGATTTCCTGTTGTTGCGTTCAGGCAGCTGATGGTTCCGGTGGGTAGGTTGATGCCTGAATGGGCGATGTAGACCTTGCCTTGGGTTGCGAGGGGGGCGCTGATGAAATATTGAATTGTTCGTTCCCAGAGTGGTGTTCCTGTCTGTGCGTTCAGACAGGTGATCTTGCCTTGTTCTTCTTCGGTGATGGCGGTATAGAAGACTTTTCCGCCGTCCACTGCCGCTGATGAGATGATCAGTCCGCTTGCTCGCTGCCAGGCTAACCCTCCGTCTGTGGTGTCTATGCAAAGCATTCTTCCATCCATGGGGGGCGAGAGCATCGGGAATGGTTGGTCCCGGGAAAACAGGGGGCCTTTGGAGTATGACCCCAGTGTTCCGATGTAGAGTTTGTCGTCCAGGATGACAGAGCCGCCCATGACATACTCGGTGTTACTGTATTTCCAGTATTCGACCCATTGGTCCGGTGCTTTTGATGTGGAGCACCCGGTGTTTGCGAGATCATGCCGGGGCATCGGCCACCAGTCAACCGCATGCAATGACATCGGGTTTTCTTCAGTGATCTGGGTGATCTCGTTGTTTCCGTTGGTTCCTGAGATACTTGGGGTGATACTTGCTCCTATGAGTAATAAAATGATTCCTATGAGTAGACAGTTCTGTTTCATCTTATCCTTCCTCTGTAGAAAAATAAACACTCCCTGGTTATATAAATCTTTGTCCAGGAGAAACATCCTTGGGGGTGTGTAGTGTTTTCTGTTGGTATTTGTATGCTGGTTCTGTTTCGAAATCACTGGAAAGTCCCCTGGTATTCCTTCTTTATGGGTTTTTGTGCGGGGATTTATGCTCTGTAGCGATAATACGTAGTATCCGGGGGTGTAGAGGACTAAAAATGAGTAAATTTATGCGACGAATGGAAAGATCATCTGAGAATAACAACATTATTAAAATGGAAAGGATTGATTGTCACAAGAGAGGTGATGTTTCATGTCCGTGGAAGAGAATAAGGCTGTTGTTCGCATGATGTTTGATGCTATCAATACACAGGACTTAGCGTTAATGGATGAGTTGATGGCACCTGATTTTGTTATGCACATGCATAGGCGAGAAAAACAGGGATGGGAAGCGAATAGACAATTTTTGGAAGATGAAATACGAGCGTTTCCCGATCTGCACGTGACTATAGAGGCTATAATCGCGGAAGGGGACATCGTGGGTGTTCGTCTCAAAGAAACGGCGACGCACAAGGGGGAGTATCGCGGGTTAGCGCCTACGGGCAGAACCGTGTCGTATTCGGTTGCAGCATTCTGGCGCTTGGCTGAAGGCAATATCGCAGAAGGATGGGTCACCTATGACCAATTGGATTTCCTCAAACAACTCGGTGCCATCCAATGGAATGGTTTTCCTGACGAAGTCGTTTAACTGATTTGGCTATCATTTCAGCAATCCACATGTCTCTCGAGTTGGTCGTCAAGAGAGTCGTGGAGATACTGGACTTGCCTGCCGTCACGCTCGTTGGGCTGCTGGGTGTAGAGTACACCTACCTTTAGATGCTCTGTATTTTGTTCCTTTCTTAGACGGGGAAGGGGTGTTGTTGTAGGGGCATGGATTGAGTCCTTACTCTTTGAGCTGTACGCCTCTTTGCAACTGGAGAAAAACAGAAATTTTTACTTATGTGCTTGACAGAAAAGATAAAAAATCACCGATGTATTTAACGGATTTATTCTTGGTGTATGCCGAATGAGTAAAAAAAATGAAGATTATTGCTGCCCAATTTGTAAAAATATATAAACATGTAACGCATACTCTTTTCTAATGTCATATATAGAAATAAAAAAAGTAAATGACACTGAATATATTTCGTTCGTAAAAAAATTTTCTTTCATGGGGAGAAATTACAGGATTAAAGAACATATTGGTAAGAATATTTCTACTGTAACTGTTAAAGAGTATTTAAGAAAAAATTTTAAATATATATCTAAAAAAGAGTTCGAAATAAAAAAAATTTTTTTAGATGGGTTAGATATAGTTTACAATAGAGATTTGTTAGATTATGTAGAAGTAACATCTATCGAAATTAACAATCTTTTTGAAATAAAAGATATAAGAGATGTCATTCTTGTTGAATTTGCGAAAGAATTTATTTTTAATTCTAATACTATCGAAGGTTCAAAGATTCCTGCCGAAGAAGTAAAAAAAATCATTGAAACAGGGAATTCGAGATATAATAACAGAAACGAAATTAAAGAAGTGTATAACTCAATCGAAGCGATGGAGTATCTTCGAACTGGTTTTAAATTCAACATTCCTTCAATTAAAAGATTATACTATATTTTAACCAAAGACATCACCATGTCAGGAGGAGACCCCTATCCTCGAGGATTTAAAACAGTAGAAAATGTGGTCAATAATCAATCAACCATTTCTCCTGCAGAAGTTGAACATGCATTAGTAGATCTTCTTCACTATTATAAAGACAATAAAAGAACAATGTATCCGCCTCAATTAGCATACGACTTCCATCTCCAATATGAAAATATTCATCCCTTTTTAGACGCAAACGGGCGAACCGGTCGATTACTAATGAATAAAATTCTCATGGACCATGGATATTTTCCAATGATCATTTATGCAAAAAATAGTAGAGCGTATTATACTGCAATAGCGAACGGCCTCCAAAGAAAAACAAAAAAGAATTATTATCAATTAATGCTAGAGCAAACAAAAAAAACATATGATTTTTATTTCGCATTAATAAAAGGGTATTAATAGGTATTATTTCTGTTAAGTGCCGGTCGTATGCCTTTTTGCGACAGCAGAAAAAACCGATTTTTTAAAAAAAGTAAGGACAGAGACCGCGAAGAAAAAATCGATGGTCTGAAGAGGTTTTTAGTGGGGATGGTGTAATAAAATTTTAACAAAAAGGAAAGAAGGAAGGGATGAATAGGTTTGTTTTTTTGTTGAACCGATGCGGCTGCTGTTCGTCTCTCTGAGGCGTTCGTGTCTCGTGGAGGTTCCTGTGGTGGTGGGTCTTCGTGGTTTTCTCTGCAGGGCTAGGGGAGGCGGCGTGAGTCAAAGCAAAGGGTTCCTAGTCTCTGACAGGATTGTCTGGTGTGGTGGGTGTCTGCGTCGCCTGAGGCGGTATTTGTTCAGGAAGCTTCGACGTGGATGTCGCTTCACATCAAAAATCCTAAATACTCCGAGGTGTTCTTGCGGGGGTGGTGCGAGTGTCATGGATGAACAGAAATTTGAGCATGGAATGCTAAAAGCTGGTTTTTCTGGTGCGGTGGCGATTGGGTGGCTGGTGTTTCTCATCTTGTTCTTAGCGTTCTTCT
>CAYXPY010000051.1:0-10868 GCA_964467345.1 uncultured Thermoplasmatales archaeon
GTGAACTGGGCGCCGGTCGCTGATGCAGGGGGGTTCTACACTGCTGATGTTGACCAGGGGATTAGCTTTGATGGCACCGCCAGTACGGACCCTGAGGGCACCATCGCGTCCTACGAATGGGAGTTTGGTGATGGGGCAACGGGATCCGGTCCGACACCAACCTATTCGTACAATACCCCCGGTGTCTATCGTGTTACGCTGACCGTGACCGACAGCCAAGGTAAAAGTGATACTGATAAGACCCTTGTCGGCATCGGGGAAGACCCTGTGCATATCGACACAACTGGGATGTTTGGTATTGACCTTACCATCGAAAACAAAATCGAGCATGAGGCGACGAACCTGGACTGGTCTGTTTCGTTTTCCGGCCTGGTCTTCGCACGCAGCACCACCAGTGGTATCATCCCTGTGCTTTCAGATCAGCAGGCGTTCACGCAGCATATCACAGTGCTTGGTCTTGGACCGGGGAGACTGACGATAACGGTGGAGAACATCCAGCATACGGAGAGGTTCTTCATCCTTGGGCCAACGGTCTTTGGATTGCGGTTCCAATAACGATAAAAAATGATGAATCGTCGTGTTTCAACGATTGAATTGATTGTATCATCTGTGATATCATAATATAAAAAAAATTATTTCATTATGTTTACAAAAATCCCCAAGAAGAACACATTTGCTGTTGCTTCCGCTGTGATTCCTTCATCCGCCTTTACTGAGACTTGTACTTGTTTCTTTCCGAGACCGAACACTAACGGTCGTAGTGTGTGTTGTTCGCCCACCGGAATTACTGGAGCGGTGCCTGTCGAATGGCGAGGGATGATGAATCTACCCTCGTAGCTAATTTCCCAAGAGACGTTTGTGGCATCAATCGTACCGGTGTTGTTCACAACGGCTGTCAGTCCGAAACCACCGGTGATGGTGATATCAACTCCAGGTCCTGTGATTGTCACGAGAAGTGGTGTGGACCAGCTGCCTTCCAGACCATGACTATCTTTCGCCCTTGCACTTACAGGGTAGATGCCTTTGAGTGCCCAGCTGTGATTGAGAGTCACTGGAGTCCCTGAGTCATATGGTCCTACCCATCCGCTAGTGGTCTGATCTCCCCAGTCGATGAGATAATATACGTCATCACCGTCAACATCGGTCGTACTCACCGTATAATTATACAGAATACCGCTTGCTCCTTGTGAGGGTCCTGAGAGGGAGGGTACCCCTGGTGGATTATTCTCACCACCGTCGCCGACATGGCCGACTAAAGCAACATGCATCGCGACAAGATTTGTTTGTGCAGAAAGACCAAGAGCAGAGCGTAGCTCATTTTGATCAGTGATGACGGAGAGCACATTTCCACTCATGTTCAAGGATGCTGACTCAAGAAGGATGTTGTGTACGATAGCACCAGACTCGTACCACCAGAAAGAAAGATAAGTCTGGCTACCGACGTTTTTATCCCAGAAGGGGATGATGATGAAGGGGGCGGAGGTAACCGAGATGTTGCCTGGGTTGACTGCGCCTTGTATCAATTCCCGTTTATCACCAGAGACTATTAAAGAGATCTGATGAGTTGAAGGAAGATACTGGTAGACTCCGGTTTGGTTTGCTGCGTAAATCTTGAAAGGGTAGATATTAATCGCACTTGGGACGGTCCGATGTCGTTTGTTGTTGATATTGTCATAAAGATAAGAGGTTCCATAAGAGGACCAGAGGAGTTGGGACTGCTCCAGGAGTGTTAATCCTGTGTTGTTCCATTCGTTTGCTATAGTGCGGTTGTTGATTGCATCGGTCAATGTCAAGGTGTTGTTGACGATAGAGGGGAGGTTGGATGGAGGCAGCGGGTTATAGGTGAAATCATACGGGGTCGGAGGATGCCCAAGGTGCATGATGATTTCAGGTTTTTCGTTTTCGGGAAGGTCAAGTTCGTAGAGATCAGTGACATATAGTCCTGTGGTCAGGGTCGCTAGATCAAGAGCGTTGGCGTGGAAATACACGTTCTGTGCGATCATCCCTATCTCTGCCATCGCTGCTTTTTCATCAGATGCGATGCTTTGGTTCCAGACCAGGCCGATCTTTATCGGTGCACCTGTGTTTTGACCAAGATATAGGTAGTTCCCGGTTTTCCATAGATGAAGGGAATGGTTTGCAGCAACATAGAGATAGGTTGCGTCGCTGCGAATCACATAGAATGTTGTTGAATAGGTTCCATTCGGGCTATAGACCGTTCTTCCACCGGTGGGTGTCAACCCGTACGCTATCCAGAGGACTGTTGAAAGATCCTCATCGGTGACTGGGGTGGAGGGATACCCTGTATGAAAGGACATTCTGCGGCTTATCGACTGTTCGAGGAGCATGTCAACCTGCGATGGGTCTGGGAGTGTAATCCAATCAGAGATATGGGTTGTTTCCTCCGTGGTTTTTTCAAGATTCAATTTTCCAGTGAGTGGTTCGATAGCAGCGATGATAAACAGCAGAAGAAATAAAACAACAATACATTTCTTTCTCATTGTTTTTCCCCTTATCTAATGGCTATGCTGTATCATTTATATAAAATTACTGTCATATTGATGAGAAAATAGAGGATATGCTTCAGGATGTAGTGAGTTTGGTGGTCTTTTGATCATATTGATCATGATCATATTGTAGAATGCAAATGATGTGGATCAGAGGTGGCTGTTGCTGTTTTAATTCTATTTCAGACCCCGGTCGTTAACGTCTTTGAGTCAGAAATAGTAGGTCAGCGATGATAAGACCGATCCTGCGTTGTGTGGTATACAACGTAACATCATCCGTAGTACCTTTCACGGTGATTTCAAAAGATACGAATTGATTTGAATACTGTTTATCTCTTGTGGTGAACTCCCAAGTATCTGTTATCTCTGTAGTGAACGTCCAGTTGCAGGTCATGTTCGAAGGATCGTTCAGAACAAGCACGTTATAACCGGTCCGCAGGTTCTTCAGAGCAATCGAGATCGTGACATTTGCAGAATCAAGCAAAGGTTTGTTATTGTCGATGCATACGCGAAATTGAGAGGGGCGGGCTAAAATACTGCCTTGTATTGAAACCTGTAAATCCTGTTCGGTGAGTAACGGGTTCATGTCTGCGATGGATGCAAGCAGGCCTACAGTGAGTTTGCAGACCTTGGTTAGATACGTTAGGTTCAGGTGCTCGAGTGTGTCTTGTGAGGTATGGTAGTACGGATTGAGGGAATATTCCAAGAGGTAGCTGGCATCATAGCCAAATTGTACAAATGATTGATGGTCGCTGTAGGACACATGAGGTCTGCGGATGATTTCAAGTTCTATTTCATCAGCATAGACTGTTGCGATGGTGGTGCTTATGTCTACCATCCAGGCTGATTGGTCATTGGTATGGTGTCTTATTTTTCCGATATTTTCAGTGGTGTTTGCGTATCCGACACCATCGAGGTTCAGGACGCTGATGATATGGTCATCGGTGCGGTAGGCGTCTTGTGCGTACTTATAGCTTCCCAACAGTCCTTGTTCCTCGCCTGAGAAAAGCACGAATCGTACCGTGCTGTTGAAGGAATATTTGCTCATGATGTCTGCGACCGCAAGGATGACCGACACACCTGATCCATCGTCATCAGCCCCGGGGGAGGTCTGTACGCTGTCGTAGTGGGCGCAGACGATGACGACACCAGGACTATCAACGGAACCTGGTAAGGTCGCTTCGATGTTATCCCCAGACCGTAATTTGTACCTCCAGGGGTCCCGTCGTACAGACAGACCAAAACCATCAAGGGTGTCATAGAGATAGGTCGCAAGTGCATCGCATGCATCTGAGCCGGTTGGGTGTGGTCCGAAATCTTGGATGGTCTGGATGTATGTCTTGAGATATGATGTGTTTACTTGCTGAATCATCTCAAATATGTCTGAGGAAGACTTGAAAGAGCAAGGAGATGTTATATGGTGTTGAGAAAAGGATTGCTGAGAATAGAGCATGTTTGGTAATGATGCTTCTGAGACAAGCCCTTGCAGGAGTGGAAAACCTAGGCAGATGATGATGAACCAAGAACATAGTTTGGTTGGTAACCCTTTGTTTTTCATGGATGATGTCTCTTGATGTATTGATTATCGGTTTTTTATATAAATATATCGGTGTATGTCTTTAAATGAGAATGAATTTTGGATACAAGACGTATTCACACTGGGATGTAGATATTATATCACTGATGATACGAATATAGAGAGTGAAAATGAGTCTATACCTTCTTTCATTAGTTTTGGAGACACGCTGAATTGTTTGAAAAAATAAAAGATGATGACCTTATCAGGTCATGCGGTTGTGTCGTTTTGCTCGTTCATTGGTCTTTATCTCATGATGACAAAGAAGAGCAGTACCGTTGCGTTTTGCTGTCTAAATGCACTGTTTTCTGGTACTGTGGCTGTGACCTGTACGATGATCTTTCCCACCCCAAAAATTGGTTTTGAGACGATGGTTTCTTCGTCACCAGGGTTCAGAGTCGGGATCGTTCCGTTGGTCTGTCGTGGCGTCAGGATTAATCCGTTAACGAATGTGATTTTCCATTCAACGTTATGTGCTGGTTCAGAGCCGATGTTACCGATGGTTGTCCGTACTCTGAAAAGTCCGCCAGTGATATTGCCGATCTCAAGGTTGATTAAGGACTGCTCAAAGGGGTATAACCCGGTTCGTTGGACATCATGATGGAAGGTCGGCCAGTGCATGGTGGACTGCTGGTAGGGTGCATCGATCTCCCAGACGTAGAGGCTCCCACGGAATTTATAATCCTGTGTTTCCCAGTCGTAATCCCAGTTCGAGCTTGCGATAAGTTCCACGGCACCATCATTGTCGATATCAGCTATGGTTGCGGGTGCCTGTGCATCCACCTCGGTTGCCTTGGGGAACCCTGGGATGGGTGTCCCATCGTAGTTCCAGGCCTCGACACCACCATGGGCGGCGGTGCTGGGGTAAAACCCGTTACCTGCGGTCGTCAGGATGTCTGGGATGCCGTCATTGTTGATGTCACCGACGATGGGTGCGTAGTAATCATTCCATGTCGTCTGCCGCGGCCATCCGGTCGCAAGTGTACCATCATGGTGGATAACATAAGTGTAGAAACCTAAGCGGCTGGCGACGATTTCCAAGTCGCCGTCGTTGTCGAAATCCGCCAGCGCTGGTGAGTTTGCGAAGTTCCATCCTTTCTCAAACGGCCAGCCAGGCAGTACGTTTCCAGTTTTATCATAGGCATACAAACCTCCGAACCGTTCATCCGGTGCGTTGCCTGCGAACTGCAGTCCGACGATGATTTCGACGTCCCCGTCGTTGTTGATGTCCCCGGTGACCGGCGATGAGAAGATGACCCCCTCAGTGTATCTCGGCCAGCCAGGCACCTCGGATCCATCGATGTTATACACATGGATGACCCCTTCGTTGTTCCATTCCCCGGACGAAGAGTTATATCCAGCGTTTTCACTGGGACTTGCGCAGACGATCTCCAGCTCAGGATCGGAATCAAAATTTCCCACCGCAGGGGTTGCTTCTATGGAGCTACCCCATTGTTTCACAGACAAAGCCCATTGTGAGAGAACCGTGCCTGTCCCATCGATGATGGAAAGCATCCGGTCGATGGCATCATTGCCTTGGAAGATGATCTCCTGGTTCCCATCATTGTTGACATCTGCGATGAGCATCGTTGGATGGTACTCTTTGGGGATGTTGAGTGGCCAGCCGTCCAGGATCTGGCCGGTGTGGTCAAAGACATAGAGCTGTGAATATTGCCCAGTAAGCAATAACCGGAACACCACGATTTCATCGTATCCATCGTTGTTGAGGTCACCGACGAGAGGGATATGAAGGTTTCCACCAGAGACATCGGTCGTGCCTACCGGGGAGGACCAGCACAGCGATCCATTGTCAGAGAACACGGTCAGCTTTGGCGGGTCACCACCCTTATAGACGATTATCTCTTTTCGTCCGTCGTTGTTGAGATCATCAACGACTGTTTCCAGGTACCCTGCCCAGTAATAGTACCCGCCTTGGACGTCGTATTCGAAATCAATCCTCACCGGCCATCCTTCTTTGAGGCTTGGGTCAAGGCAGATATCCCTGACGAATGCTTCAAGTGAGGAACCACTGAAAGAGACGGTCAATCTGAGTGTATAGAATTCCTCTTCATTCACAAAGCTGGTGTCCCAGGTCGCCAGGGTGTCGTCCACTATCTCTTGGAGTCCACCGTTTTCCAACACGATTCCTGTGGTAAACCACTGGCTCGGGTATCGACCTACCCCCCATTCTATGACGTAGTTCTGAAACGTTGAGCCACTTGCGGTCCCAATGATGTCAAGGAGATCCCCTGCTCTGAGCACGTCATTGTTCAACGGCAGTGATATAGTCGCCGTGTCAAATGGGGGTGAAAGGCTTTGTGTTTGGACTCGTGTGTACTGTTCAGAGACGAGATGTTGTATCGACAGTGTTTGCGGGTTTCGAGACAGCGTTTGTGTCGTTGCGATTGGTGCGGTATGCATGATGCACTCCGAGGAATACGTTGTACGTATTTCTTGTACTTCCCTGGATGATGAGTAGGTGGTCGTTTGTTCGATGGTACCGGTGATTGTCGGTACAATATTTGTTCCAAAAAACAGCATGATGATACAAAAAATAACTCCTTTTATCCACCGATCATTTTTCATAGTAGAGTCCTCCCCTTTTTTTCATAAAGGGTTCCATAGTAATTATGTGGAGGATTCTTTTAAATGTTTGGTAGAAATATAATTCACAGGAGATGTATTCAGGATAAAAAGAAAAGAAGAAAGGATTGATTCCTCGGTTATGAGGAATATCCGCCGAACACGAGACTGGGGTCACCGAAGAGCGCCCAGATGGTGATGCAGTAGGCATCTGTCTGTGTGATGGTGTTCTCACCTAGGTATTTCTCAATGGCCTGATTATGAGCCTGTGAAAGGTGGGTCGCACCAGTGCCGATACAGTAGAAGAAGTTTGCCTCCAGTTCTGAGCTAAGAGTCTCGGCTGGGTTGCCACTCTGACCAATACCATATCCAGTGCATCCGGTCGATGCGATGGCGCCACCAAAGGGTTTTATGACAAGCCCCCAGCTGAAACAGACAGGACCGGGTAATCCATGGCAGAAGTAGCTTGTCCCATTCTTGTCTATCATGCCAGGAAGAGCGGAGACGTTATACAAGCCGTTATGGCAGCCACCGACAATGACTATCGGTTGTTTCGCACCGTTCTGGATCCGCCAGAAGGCGTTCAGTCCGATACCACCGGTCCAGTCATCGGGGTAGTCCCCATCAAACCAGATCGTGTTCCAGCCAAGGGCATAGCCATGTCCTTGGATGTTGATAAAGCCAGCCCCTTTGCTAAAGGTCTTTGCGATATCTTTGGTGTTTGGGACAAGACCGCCACTGTCCCGGTTCGTCGAATAGACTTGTGTCAGCGTCAGGCCTGGGACTGCAAGCTTCGTGTTGTTATACGCAAGGTCACAGAGGAATTCTCCGTCTGGTTTTCCAGCCCACATATAGAAGGTTTTCCCTGCGACGCCGATAAAGGTCTTATACCATGGTTTCTGGTCAGGACCCGTGCTCTCATATGTTTTTATTTTTTTCACCATGTGTTTCACCTCCCAGTTGTTTGACACCGGTAGTCGACTGACGTAGACTTCCGGATAGAGATCGAAGGTATCTTTCTCTGCGCCAGGTGCGTTCCAGGCAGCATACACGCCATCACCATTGGAATCCCAGCTGTCGAAGCTTCCGTTTGCGTCATACAGGCATCCGTAGTAATGATCAGATAAACATGCTTCATCGTCCGCGTGTGGCATGACGACGTAGCGGACCGGGACATACCATGCCGTCCACCCAGCGGACCGGGTGTCTTTGTCTTTTGCATAGATATGGTTTTTGAGGCCACCGACGAGCAGCACATAGGTGATGTTCCAGGTGTCATAGGCGTATTGGATGAACTTTTTCACCTGCTCTGGTTGGTCGTAGCCTGGGTATTCATCAAGGATGGATTCAACAGATTTGAAAATGGTTTTCAGACCTTGGTCGTTTTTGAAGTCCACAAGGGTCTGCAGAGATGACTCAAAACCGCTTGGTGCGATGATGACCATGTCGTATTCATCCGCAAAGCTCCTCTGAGGTGTGATAGATTCTAGGTAGTGTATTGTAATGTCGAAACCATCGGTGTACTCGATCTGGCGGGTCATCGGAGAATAGCGGATAGGATAGCAGGTGATTTTGAGAAATGTCACTTGTCTATTGTCTTTGTTTCGTCCAGCACCAAGGTCGGTGCGGGACCAGGTGTCTGGGTAAACTGCTGGGTTCTCATACACCGCTGGGTCTTTTACATAGCCGGTCTGTTCAATGAGGTTGGATACGGTTATAATCCGGGTGGGGATGAGTTCTTTTGTCAGCGTCATGGTCCCAAGGTCTCTGGTGGTGCAGATGACCTGGATATCGGTCGATCCATACGGAATCTCATAGGTTTTCACATAGACAGGTAGGAGTGGTCTGTTTGATTCTAGCCAATGGGTCGTGGTACCAGCAAGGTGGATTTCAGCGAACCCATCTTTTTCAGAAACGGTTGGTTGTGTCGGGAAAAGGATTGTTGTTGTTATGGTTGTGTGGTCGGTTGCTTGCGGTGATGTGATCGTGGTTTGATATGCAGCTGCCCCTAGTCCATTTAGGACTAATAGTCCCATAAGTAGCATGGGCAATATTTTTTCCATCTTTTTTTTCCTCCACTTGATCCATTTATATAATTATAATCATGTACCTAATAGTATAAGAAAGTAATCATAAGAATTTTGGTCAAAGATGGAAGATAATGCTGTTTTGAATGACGAATGGAAGAAAATTACGTTAAAATTTTTTTCTTGATTTTTTTTGCTTGGACCAGTATTCTTATATAAAAAACCATAGCAATCAATTCAACAGACCTGAATAGGGTCATTGTAGCTGTTCTAGTTCGTTGGCGAAGATGTCATAGGCGGTCTGGTCGTACAGGACGAACCTGACAAGCGGTATGTCCGTGTGTTGCTTGAGGTAGTCACTGACGGTCTGCAGCGCGATGCGTGCCGCCTCACGTATTGGATACCCGTATGCACCGGTGCTGATCGCGGGGAACGAAATGCTTCGCAGGTTCTTCTGTGAAGCAAGCCGCAGGGATTCTGCATAGGCACTTCGTAGCAGGGCTGACTCTTCAGAGTGCCCATCGATATACCGTGGTCCGACCGCGTGAATGACGTAGCGTGCGTTGAGATCACCACCGGTCGTGATGACCGCGTTGCCGGTAGGACACCCGCCTATCTTTCTGCACTGCTGCATGATTGCTGGTCCACCGGCGCGATGAATCGCACCATCCACGCCTCCGCCACCAGCCAGTCTGCTGTTGGCCGCATTGACGATTGCTTCGGTCGTTTCCCTGGTGATGTCACCAATGGTAAGGATCAGGGTCGATGTGTTGATGTGTCGTTCCATAGCGTGTTTCACCTTAGGTTTCTTTTTTTCTTTTAGTGTTCATGTTTTGATAAGAACTCCTCGATATCCCGAATGAACTGCAGTGTTGCGTTCTCTATCTGTGTTGTTAAGGTGTCTGTGTCACGGAAATCCGGGTTGTCGACGAGCACATGCTCAATGATGGAATCAACGCCTTTGGTTGTCGAGGGGACATGATACTTCGTCCAAGCGTGTTCTTTGACCAAGTTCCAGTAGGTGGCTTGCACCTGCTTGTTGTATCCAGCGAGCCATACTTCGAATCGACAGGTGTCATGGACAAACACGACCGCAATTTTCAAGTGCTTCTTTTGTAAGGATGCAGGGGAGAATGAAAAGTAGGTCATGTCCATGTACCCCGGATACAGACTGCCGGAGACGATGTACTCTGGGTAGTTGTTTTTAAAATAGGTTTTGAGATGTAAAAGGTACTCCATGAGTCCTTTGTATGCGGCTCTGATGGTTCCTTTCTGCATCTGTTTTTTATACTCAGTCATGGCTTCATGCAACGACGTCATCAGGGGTTCCTCCAAGGTGTATCGTGATAATGATTCGTTTCTTATAAGTGTATATGTGTTTTTGATCCCCTAGATTAGCATCGGAAAGAAAAAAAAATAGGTTTTTTAATATTCGAAATAATTCACATCACATCGCACTGCTGAGCCTAAAAAGAATTTTTTTCCATCTCCTTTATTCACCGTTAGTCCAACAAAACCGGTGGCTCCGATATAATATGAGTAGGACCTGAATTCGAACCCTTGCAGGGTTCTGATGCCGCCGAAAAAGGTCCCGTTCCAGGACTTCTTGCCAAAGAGCCCTTGGGTGTCGATCCAGCCGTACGCCGGTAAGAACCGGAATTCTGGGGGGATGTATTCATCTTTACTTGTACCAAAAACGATGTTGCCAGCCTGGATGATTCTTCTTGAAGAGAGTCGTTGGATTGATGAGGTTAGGTTTCGGAGCTTTATAAGTATCTGTTCCATTCGATGAGGCTCTTCAGATATTATCTGTTCTATGAAGTAAGGAAAGAACATGAGATAGATGAGAGCAGCAATCCCCAGTTCTGGGATACCAATGATAGAGGTTCTGGTTGTGATTCCCGTGAGAAGACAAAGGAAGTTTGAATCATTGGACAGCTGCTTGTTTCTGTTCAAAGAGGCAGAACGACTCATCAGTCGTGGCTCCTGGAATCCTCTGGTCACCAATCGCTGTGCATCGTCGATTCCCATGTTTTTTGGTAACAAGTCATAGTCATACAGCGTCACAACAGCCTGTCTGAAGAGAATAGCTGTTTCTTCCCAGCTAAATGATTCGTTGATTTGTGCTCTGAACTCAACCAGATACTGCTCCAGGTTCTTGTATTGTTCTCTGGT
>CAYXPY010000052.1:0-9807 GCA_964467345.1 uncultured Thermoplasmatales archaeon
GGCCTCAACCAGGTCATCTCGCACCACCATACGCCGCAGGCTGGGTTAAATCCATAACCACCTGGCAGGAGTTCGAAGAGGCGATCTGTGAAATCTTCAGGAACTATTTTGAATTCTCAAATAGCAACTACGTAAAAATCATCTCAGCGACCCCGTTTACTGATCCCCTCTCGGGAAACAACGAGGTTCATATCATATTGGAACCAAATTAAAACAGGAAAAAAAGGAAGAGTCTATTCCTCAAGGATGATTTTTGCCCGTCCAATCTCAAGATGGTTGCCGACGATTTTAATGTAACAGTAATCGTCGTTTGTGATGTTCACTCCGTCCCCACCAAGATATGTTTCTATCCGCTGGATGATATGTTCTCTGGGGACAATATCGGTGAAGCCAGGATTAATCTCCGTGCTTTGCGTCGGCTCCGGTGGTTCTTGTTCCATGATAAGTGGAGATTCGTCCTCAGGGGCCGTGTAGCTTTCTGGTTGAAGGGGTTTCTCAGGAACTGTTTTTGGGAGGGGTTCTTCTTTTTCTTTTTTCGAAGGTACGCTTTTTTTCCCTTCCGGTTGGGTGTTCATGATGGTAGCACAGGCTTGACAATATTTCTTTGCGACCCCGGTCTCCTTATCGCGAACAATGACAAGATCATGAAGAGTGATTTTTTGTTTACATCTCTCACAATTTATCATGGTGCTCCTAACGATGATAATGTAACATTTGATTCTTTAAAAATATATCCAAGTTCATGAACCGTGTTCACTCCTCAAGAATGATTTTTGCTCTTCCGACCTCGATATGGTTACCGACGATCTTCAGATAGCAGTAATCATCCTTTGCGATGTTGAGACCCTCCTCCGCAAGATAGGAATTGATCTTTTGGATGAGATGATCCCGTGGAATGATATCAGTAAAATCAGGAGTGATCTTCGTATTTTCGTTCTGTTCCGGTTTCATGTGCATTCCTTCCATCAATAATCTGAGAACAGGTTATTCTTTAAAAATATATGCCTTCTTTTTGTGATTTTCATTTGGTTCTAAGAAGAGGAAAAAAGATAAAATCAAGGATGGATATTTCTTGGTTTAAGTGACTGTTATCCATAGATGGTTTGTGCGGTAGGCGCTATTGAGTTTTTGTCCGGCGATGTCTTGGTAATCAATAGTTGGGTCGTATTCTTGGGTGGGTGTGGTGAAGAGCAGGAATGTGAGTTTATAGGACCCGGTGGTGGTGATGCGGAAAGTGTAATTCTGGGACCATTGAGGCTGCCAGGCTTCTTCGATAGTCAGAGGTTGATGTGCTAGGGTGGTGGTGATGGTGTCGAGGTACCACAGATGGTGATACACGGTCTGGTTGTTGGAAATGGTCTGATTAACGAGCCAGATTTCAATGGTGTAGTTGATCTGACGTTGTTCATGGTTTGCGACCCCGATGATCACAGTCGCGTTCTCTTGTGTGGTGAGGTTGCGGGGATAGCCTTCTGCTTTCCCCTGGGGACCAAGAAGGTAGAACTCGGTGAAGGTCTCACCTGTTTTTGGCAGGGTGATGACGTAGACAAGAGAGGCTAGTACGATGAGGATGACGATGAGAAGGATGATGGTGAGTGCCTGGTCTATCTTGTTTTCTTGCTGTGGGAACGAGACGTTAAGAGTAATGGTAAATCTCTGATCCAACGCAGTTTTCTTCCAGCGGTAGACACCAACAATTCCTATGCCGATGATGAAGAATAGTAAGGAGAAGAGGATTGGTTCGAGTCTGATGCCCCAGGGTGTATAGTTCAGCAGCAGTCCTATGAGGGGGACGACTGCGATGGACAACCCAAACGAAAGGACAAGACGCTCCAAGGTGTCGATGCCATGGTCTGTTTTTCTCGTAGGGAACAAGGCAAAAACGAGGATGTACCCAGGGATGAACAGGATGAAGGGAAGGCCGAGGATTACTCGGAGTGGTTCTAGTGCGTTCCATAAGGAGAGTGGGATGACGATAATGCTTATCATTATCAGAAGGATGATATCGATAGGTAATTTTGTATAGGAGATTTTCATATGTCGGATGTGGATGATGATGCAGGATTATTACTTTTTTTGTTAAGAAAATAATAAATTATATATACGTGGCGAGACATAGGAAGTATTGTGCGTGTTTCTATTTGGGAAACCGCAGAATGTACTGGTGATGAGATGATTACGACTGTGACAACTACCACAACCACTGTTGTTGCCACGACTGTTTCGTTGGCTGCCACACTGGCACTTATCGGCACGATTACCCTTATTTTGTTTTTGATTGCCAAGATGCTGTTATCATCTCATAACATGGACAGCAGTTTGTTTTTGTCAGAACGGTTAAACATCGTGATTGTGCCGCTGCTACTGATGTTTGGCCTTATCGTAGTCATCCGTGTTGTCGAGACCCTTGGTGTTTAGATCCCGGTGAACGGGAGGATGATAAAGAGGAACACGTTGACGATCGTATGGGAGACGGTGACTCCTATGATTGTTTTTGTTTTTTGTACTATGACGCTGTAGAGTCCTCCGATGCAGAAGACCAACGCGACGTCAAGGAACGAGAGGTTTCCTGTATGCAGTACCGCGAAGAGAATGCTGACAAAAAACATGCCTTGCCAGACCCCGAGGATCTCTGTTGATTTTTTTTGCAGCAGCCCTCTGAAGATGACCTCCTCCATCAGTCCGGTTGCGAAAAACAGGATGATGATGGCGATGATGATGTGTTCAAGTGTGTATGCCTCGACAAAGGCAGGGGGCTGGAGGAAGTAGTATTCTAGGTACCCGAAAGGGATTCCAAGCATCATGATGCCGATCTCTAGGGGGAGATGTCGTATGGTTGGGAGTCGTAGTCCGCAGTCTTTCAGGCGTATCTTCTGCTGGTAGAGCAGAAAGAAGAACGCGAGGTACACCCCGATGCCGATGACCAGGAACCAATAGATCCGGGGGAAGAATGACAGGGGCATGACCAGGCTTAGGATCCGAATGAGCGGGATGAGGGTGAGGGCAAGCAGCATCGAGGAGAGGGTTGTCTTCCGGTCGATAAGGTTTTGCAGGAGGCTGGATGGTTTCTTTTTGTCTTTTATCATGAACCATTGGAGTTTGTTGACCAGCATACTGTCCTTGCTGAGGTACCCCGAGTGAAATAACAATAGGCAGAGGATGATGATATGGAACAGGATGCCTGCTTGGGGGGTAGCATACGCGACGGTGAATTCAGCAAGGGTGACAAGGAGGAGGTAAATGGAAAGATGTCCCCAGGCTGGTAGTGTGCGCATTTAGAGGAGGAACTCGTAGGAGGGATATATAAATTACGAGAAATTTCATTATTTCGAAAGGGGTTGAACTTCGTTTCCCTCTGCTGAAAAATTGTTCTGTTGCAGTCATCATGTGATGTGTGTCCATGTGTTTTTTAGTATTGCATTGGTAACCAGGTGATTTATGATGCAAATCGTTTTGCTTTGTGGAAGAGAGCGTTGTTAATCGCGCTGAATGCCTTCCATTCCCTTCGTGTGGAGTGTAATTCGGAGTCAAGTGCATTGGAGAACAGTAAGACTGCGGTGTTGTCTTTCGTCTTGATTGTGACAAGGTCCAATGCCCCTACGTAACCACCACTATGTCCGTAGTTTTTTTCAAACACTTTGTTTGTTATCTGCCAGCCGAGTCCATAGTTATATTTGTCTTTTGGTGAGAAATGGGCAGTATGCATCATCTCAACAGTGGATTCATTTAAGATTCGGACACCGTTCCAGACCCCGCCGTTCATATGGGCGATGATGAAATGGGAGTAATCCTCAATAGAGGTCCGTAGGGTGATTGCGGGATACAGCACATGGATCCCGTAATGTGGGTGTCTGAAATACCCATCATTTTTGAATTCATAGGGGACTGCGGTGTTTTCGATATCGACATCTCGGAGGCGAAAGCCGGTGGAGTTCATCTGCAAGGGTTGGAAGATATGCTGCTGGCAATACTGGGTGAAGTCTTGATGGGAGAGAAGTTCCACCAGATAAGCAACAATGGAGAACCCGATGTTCGCATAGTAGTATGTTTCCCCTGGTTTAGCCATGGACCAGGTCGTGGCGCTGTACGCACTGCCACCTGGTGTGAGATATTCCTCAAGCCAGGGGTAGGGGAATCCTTCGACATCTGGGTCCCCGGGGATGTAGGAGAGAGCGATCCAGTAGAGATTATCATCCGCAAGGCTTGAGCGGTGTGACAAGATCATCTTGATGGTGATGGGGATGTCCGGGTGATTGGGGTTGCGCAGGCTGAAGGGGAGATAGTCGTTGACATCATCATCTAAATCAAATAATCCTTGGTCATACAGCTGCATGAGAGCGGTTGCGGTGATGGTCTTTGAGACCGATGCTTGGAGATAGAGTGTTTCTGTCGTTGCCTTTTTTTTATTTTCTCTGTCGTAGTATCCATAGGCGTTGGACCAGACCACCTCGTCTTCATGAATGATACAGGCTGCAAGGGAGGGTTTATGCGCAAGACGCAGCAGGGCTCTGATATACGTGTTTAAGAATACGTCAGAGAGTCTCTGTTGTTGGTCGTTTGCCCAGGTGGTGGTTCCTGCGTATGCCTTGGTTGTGATGATACTAAGCAGTCCCACTCCAAGCAGGAGGCCGACGATGAGAATGCTGATGAGTTGTTTTTTCATGGGATGCACCTCTGTTCCATTTGATGATCATATATTTTTGTAGTTATATATAAGTAATCTTTGCGTTATTTAAAGATATGGAATCCATTCAATGTACTGAAAAAGGTTCCTGTTGTATCGATATTCTAGAGATAAGAGGATTTTTCCTGTTTACCAATTTTTTTTTGAATCATAAAAAGAGACGAAAAAAATGAAAAAAAAAGAAAGAAAGGGGGTTTTAATACGAGGCTTTACTTTGCCGGATTATATTCGATCTGGTGGACCAAGAACGGGATATTGGTTGCAACGATTAATGGTGTCCTGGCATCGTCGAATTGTATGTTAATGAAGCTGAACCGGAGGTCCTGACCGTCGTTATCACCAAAGAAGACAAATCCTTTTATGACAGAGTTTGTTTTGTCGACTCGGATGATGCCGACTGCGGAGAGTTTACAATCGTAGGTTGCATAAGCACTTCCGATGGGTATGATCATTGCGAACACCAGCCCGATTGCCAATAGGCCAATTATTTTTTTTCTCATTTTATTACCTCATGACGGAGAACTGTCTGGTACTACAAAAGAGTTGGTTTCTTTTTCTTATACAAAAGCAAAAAATATGTCTCTATTTTTAATTGTTTGACCTATTTTTTTCTATTTAATTATTTTTTCTTTAAAGAATACGGGTAAAAAAAGTGAGAAGAACAAAAAAAGAACAGAGAGGGAAAGGAAAAACTGTGGTGACACGGCTGAACATTGGTGTTTTTTTAGATACATTAAACGAAGAAAGAAAGATCCTGATAGGCTTGGTATCCCTAGTCAAATGCAACAGCCATGGTAATCACTGGAACATCTGTTCTTATAGAACCAGTATAATAGACGGTTCTTTGAAGAATTTATGAAGACTGCTTGTCAGAACCCAAAACCACTGTCTCAGGAGAACCAGAACCGGGTTTTTGAGGCTGAGAGACGAGTGTAGCATGGTTTTCAGAGTGATAGGGACGGTATCGAAATCTGATGCATTGTTTTGGTTCTGAACCTGAAGAGACCCGTGGAACTCCTTGTTTTTCTCATTTGGGATAACCACGTACACTTGCACGGTCATTGGTCCTTGTTCTGGTCGGAGGTTGATGTCAGATGAGGGGGTAAACGACCATGTCCCCCATGACAGAGAGGAACCATTGATCGTCCAGTTCAATAACGAGCCTGGGTCTCCGATGTTTTGCACCTGAAAGCTCCCATGGACGGTCGCTCCCGGTTTAATGTTGGACCAAGAAAGGTTTCCGATGCACTCTAAATCAGGGGTGTTGTTCTCCGGGGGTGGGGGCGGTGTCTCTGGTGAAAGATAATCAATCTTGAACACATCGTTTTGAGATGGATTCGGATAGGTGTTGGTGTATTGCCATACCGTGAGTTTCTCCGGTGTCACCTCAAAGAACCGGCCTGATACACCGTCACAGATAAGGGTGTTTCCATCCTTCAGACGTATCGCGCCACCAAAAACAGCGGAGTAGAAACTCGTTGGTGGGGTGGCGGTATAGCTCCATGTATACTCCTGCGGACCATAGGCGGACCCTGGTTCTAGATAATAGGCTCCGTTCGAATCCACTGGTGGAGCAAACTCATCCACAGAGGAATACGGACCATCGGGACGATTATTGCCGTTGTCGAAGACAAGGATATGTCCTTCCCCTGGATACCCTGGTGGTATCCATGTGGCGTCATGTTGGAAGAAGAGTTTTTGATCATCCGGGGTGCCCGCGTCGTATGCCTCTGGGTTCCCCCAACGATACAAGAGATCACCACCCTTCCCGCTGTTCCCCCCGCTATGGCCTGCCGCTTCTTCTGTCGTCGTGCTATGGTCAATGACCCAGACTTCATTGAAGTTATGGATATCGATGAGTATTTGGTCAAACTCCGGGTGGTAATCCACGGAATTCGTATGCAGCCAATCACCCACAAAAGGATCACCGTAATTGATGTCGATTAACTCCGGGTGGTCCCCGACGATCCCGTAATTCTCTTTGGATGCATCAAAATCCTGGATGAGATGATCCCAGACCTTCCATTCCCAAACGACCTCTCCACTTGTTGGTCCGGTTTGTTTCACCTCAATGATCTTGTCAGAGGTAAACGTGTTCCCAGGGATGGTATCTGGGTTACGTCCCGCTGCGATCGCTTGGGTCCGGGTTTTTGTTTCCCACACGATCATCAGCACGTTTCCATTCGGCAGAGGTTGTATGTCATGATGGCAGGTGCATCCAGTAACAATGTATCGATAGTCCCAGGCAAGCGTGCTGTCCCATAAGATTTTTTGAAGACCACCTTGGCTGGATATGATGGGACGCAGAATCGTCCCATTCCCCAGCCAATACGCAGAGGTGAACGGGCGATACGAGCTTGACCAGGTATGATTCACAGCACCTGTGTTATCGATGAGATACGTGGTGGTGGTGTAATACGGGGAAAAGAGGATTTGTCCATCAAGGATTCTTCCGTGGTTTTCTTTGAGTGTGAAAAGCGCTTTGGATGCAGGAAGCTGGATAAAAGCAGCACCAATCAGAATAAAGAGGGCGAGAACAATCAGAACCGAGGGTTTCTGAGCATGGTTCATAGGGATCAACTCTATTAATATTTTTTACCATATATGACTATTGGGCTGGGAAGAGGAAGACGAGTTGTTTACTTATGAAAGGATGAAGAACTGACGACCCGATACTGTTTTTTTAAAGAAGTATGCTTCTGAACTTCTTACGCCCCCTCTTTTCGTAGCGTACTTGGTTATTATCCCCCTCTGTGATTTAAATGTTTGGAAATAATAAAAATCATCAAATGAAGGATAAGAACAGGATTGTGGTAGTGAAGTAGATCCTCTTGGAACGGTTATGGGGTTTTGTCTGGTCAGTGGATAGTGTTTTTAACCCATTTTATAGTGTTTTCGTACATCCTTATGGATCTTCCATGTACATTTCATCCCTTTAGGGAACGTCACATAATCCCCTTGTTTGAAATGGAACTGTTTTCCCGCTTCGTTTGTGACCGTGACATCCCCCTGCAGGACGAGGAAAGTCTCCTTGGTGTCGTATTCCCAGGGGAATTCTGATTGTTCCTTCTCCCAGATCGGCCAGGATGCTGCCTCTTCTTTTTCATGCTGTGTCGGTTTTCTGATGATGGGTTCCATAGGATGAAAGAACGACGATGAATTATTTAACTCTAACCGACAAAAAAAACACATCCTAGCTTTTTACGTGAAGAGGTCTGGTGGATCCTGTTGCTTTTTCACTCGCTTGTATTCTTTATAGCCTGTGATTCCCTCATGGAAGAGCCAGAGCCCAAGACCAGGAGTCAGGATGATGAATAGTACAAACGAGCCAAGCAATGTGTAGAAGATAAGAAAGAGAAAAAAGGGAAGAATCGACAGTAATACAAGACCAAGGATGATATGTCTTATCGAAGTCTTTTTCAGTTCAAGGAGCTCTAGTTCGTTCATCAACTCACTCGTAGAAACCAGAAGGTCCTGTTTTATAAAAAAGTATCTTGTACTCTGCGAAAGAGTGAGACGGTGCATGATCCTGGATGAAAAAAAAAAGGTTTAGAGAGTGACAATCGATACGCCTGAGTATAGTTATGGATGTTGTTCTTCGACTCCGAAACTCGAAAAATCAGAAGGAGCGTTCTGATTGGCATATTCTGTTGTTAAGAAAGCGGCATTCACAGGGATGTCACTGATACGGATTTCATCAAGACGACCAGTCCATTGCCAATCAGACGTTGGTCTGTCAACGCCAGCGATTGAGTGAGTATTGGTAGATTGATCATCAAACCAGATGCCATTTGGATCGTTTCCATCCTGCCAGTTCAAAGATACCTGTTCACCATCAAAATAGAATATATTCCCGTTTCCAGAGCCTTGAGACGACCACGCAATCTGATGCCAGGTGCCATCATTCATGCCTATCGGTATTCTTCCTTGATAATTGGAACTGACTCCAGAAACATCTCGACAGAATGAGAGCATATCGTCTGCATATTTTCCACATATTATGTATGGTTTATCATAATAGCTATTTCCTTCTGACCAGACAGCTCCGTGTGTTGTACTCGTGGTCTGTATCCAAGCAACGCAGGTTCCTGTGTTCAGCGAACCGGTAAATTCTCCAAATGAGATGAGATCATCAATACCATCAAATTCCAGGCAGCGTCCAATTTTCCCGTTCACAAGATCCGATGAGGTCATTGTTCCTTTGGCTATCCCATCATTCTCTTGAATCGTGCTGTCAAGAATAGACCCTGTCGGGTTATTGTTCAAATGCCAGACTGCGACATAATGTGCATCCCATGTTTTTTCTGGATATTGTTGATCGCTGCAGTTTGGATTTCCATAATACATGAAAAAAATCGTATCTTCAGTTGCTACAAGTGAGGGGATGTTGACCCAGGCCGTGAGAGCCCCTGTTGATTGATCGAAGACCTCAATTTCATGTCGCAGCTTTGTTGCGGCACCAGCAGCATTCATAAAAAGTATGTCGTCTCCATCGGTCTGTGTTTTCATGAGATCCATATCAGTTGTACTAAGCAGAACGGTGAAGTTGGTGAGGTCTGTGGAAACCCAAGTATGGTCAATGGTGATTTGTTTCCGATACGACCACCCAAAATCAAACGGGTCAAACTCTGAAGGATACCCCGTCCCAAAGCTGAAAATCTTCCTTGTCCAATGTTCTCCATCAGTCACATTCACAAACCAACGATACGTTACATCATACGTCAGACCACTGACTGGAACGGTAAACGTCCCATCATGAACATTCGTCTCATGTCGAGAACCGACATCCGGTGATGTCTCCACCGTATACTCCATCGAGTCACCCTGAGGATCCTTCAGGGTGAACTGAAGCTGGGTGATATCCATCGGCACATCTTTCTCCCCGTTGGATGGAATGGGATTTGAGACCACAGGTGCGATTGCCTCGGTCATGAACGTGAACGTATTCTCAACGGTATCAGTCCCATCAGAGACTATTACCGTCCAAGTGTATGTTGTTCCACCCTCCAGGTCACTTACGGGAATGCTGACCTCGCCGTTCCCGACATTCGCATCCGATCCAGAGCCAATATCCGGTGATGTCGTTACACTGTACGTCATCTTGTCAAAATCATAATCCTTCA
>CAYXPY010000053.1:0-9319 GCA_964467345.1 uncultured Thermoplasmatales archaeon
GTTGTGGTGCAAGGACGGTTACGTCCGCAGTGTCAGTCGCTGTTGCTTCTGCTGCATCGGTGACTGTTAGAGTTGCGGTGTAGGTCCCCGCCTCGTCGTAGGCGTGTTTCGGGTTCTGTTCGGTGGATGTTTCTCCGTCGCCGAATTCCCATGCCCAGGTGTAAGGTTCAGTTCCGCCAGTGGCAAAACCGAGGAATTGGATTTCTTGACCGATTTCACCAGTGTATGGTCCACCTGCGTCGCAGAGCAGTTCCGTTGCCCCATAGGGCAGTAATGAGATGTCGTCATAGAAGACTTTACTTGCTCCGTTTGCGAACAGGTCGACTGCTGCGATGTTTAAGGTTCCTCCACCGGTCCCTTGGACTGTGTCGGTCCAGGCGTGCTCAGCAAGGAAAACACCATCGTAGTAGATTTCAAGCCAGTCCTGGTCAAGGTCGATTTCACAGCGAATTTCAGCCCATCGGCCGTAGACGACTGGTGCAGTCTCACCGTTGAAGTCTGAAACGACTAAATCATCATCGCTTCTCCAGTGGACTTGGACACACCAGATGGTTCCTGATCCGCCGCCGTCATAGCCGCATAAGAGAATGAAGTAGGTTTCCCCTGCAAAATCTTCAGGGATGTATTGCCAGGCGGTGTAGACCCATTTTCCAGAGGTATATCCACTGTATTCGTGGACAAGGTCCGAGTTGACCTCAATTTTTACTGAATTTGGGCTGCTTCGGGCTTGTTCGTTGCTGACAGTTCCATACCATTGTGGGTCGTTGCCCCAACCAATCCAGCCGCCGTCATCTGATCCACCATCGAGGAGTTGCCCGTTGGTGTAGGCGTCAAAGTTGTCTGCCCATGCTCTTTCGCTGGCTGCGAGTGTGGCACTTGCTCCAAGGAATAGGAATAAGACTCCTATTACCAATAGTTTTCTCATATAACTTTTTTCCATTTTTGTATTGCCTCCTTATTTTATATACTTCCGTATTCTAAATAGGCCTTCTTCGATTTAAATGTTTTGATGAAAATAAATTCTATTTTTTTCTTATGATGGCTTATTTTTTCAACACGATTTATATAATTCATTCATTTTTATGTGATAAAATATCAAAATATTTGTTTAGAATGATAAATATAGTAAAAAACTAAGTATATATAAAAACAAAAAAATCCACAACAAAATCTCATTAAACATTCTCCTACTATGAAAGAAGACGAATTTACCATAAATAGACCTGATTAAAAAAATACAACGGAGGAATACTGACTAATCAAGGTAGGTTCTGTTTTACACAAACTTGGAATCGTACTTACCTTCGTCAATATCCTTCAGGGTCTGTTTGGGGCTTTTCCCCTCAACTGTCACACCCATTGATGTACAGGTACCGATGACTTCCTTAGTCTTCTCCTTAAGGGTCTTCCCAAGAATGGTATCAAACTTCATGTTTGCTATCTTCACAGCCTGATCGACGGTCAGATTCCCGATTTTTGTCTTGGATGGGACACCAGAGCCCTTCTCTGCTTTCACCTCACGCAGAATCAGTGACGCAGCAGGTGGTGTACCTACCTCGACTTCAAACCCCTTGGTCTTCGGATCGATAATAATCTTGACTGGGACCTTCATCCCCTGGAACTGCTTTGTTTTATCGTTAATCATGGTGATGACTTGCATAATATTGACGCCTTTCGGACCTAAGGCTGGTCCTAAGGGTGCACCGGCAGTTGCTTTGCCTCCGTCAACGAGTGCTTCAATGGTTTCTGGCATACTCTCTTACTCCTTTTTTTCCTCTTTCTTTTTGTCTTCTTCTTTCCGTTTGATAATCCGTACTTGTTCCCCACGAACTGTGATTGGGATCGGAACCATAGATTCCAACAACTCGACCGTGATTTCTTCCTTTGAATAATCAATATGGGTGATCTTTGCCTTCTCCCCACGGAACGGACCAGCGATCATCTCCACTAGATCTCCTTCCGTTATCTTTGCGACCGCGGATGTCGGGGCAAGGAAATGCTCTATTTGTTCAACCGGGATACTTCCCTCAAGCATGTTCCGGGCATAAGAAATCGTCTTAATCATGTTCTTAATCAGTTCTTCGTCGAACGCTTCCACGAAGATATACCCCCGTAAATCAGGAGTAACAAGAATAGAAGGTATGTTCAACTTTGATTTTTTTGCCCTGCTGTTGATGAGATCAGCGGTGTTCTGCTCTTTCCCCACCTGGGTCTTAATTGTAAAGATACTAGAACGCTCAGTATCAGTAGGCTCAGAACTCGTATTTTCCATAACTGCGACCAACCATCTTAATAGCCAAGTGCCTTAAGTATCCAAGGTGCGACGAGTTCCCGCATGATGTAGATAACAAAACCCAATGCCCCGATGAGCAATATCCCTAACCCAGTGATCTTCGCTGTTTTTTCATATTCCTCGTTGGTGGGTTTCCGCGCCATCTTTAAGACTCGGCCGTATTTCCCTTTTCCTATTCGCTGCTGTCGCTCTTCAATCTTGTGTTGGAGATCCCAAGCTTTGTCCAGGAAACCTTTTCGTTCTTCGTTCACTCTAGACACCTGTAATACGTAAGGGTCAAATAATAAGATGTATATAAAGAATGTGGCGATTTTTAAGAGACAAACTCAATGCCAAACTCCTGTTCTTCCCGGGACCGTTGCGTCGGTCCCATGATCTGTTTGGATTTGACACCGGTGATCACCAGCATGGCACGGATTGATTTCTTCATGCTTGGGTCAATGGTCGTACCCCAGATGATCCGGGCGTTCCTATCGATCTTCGAATAGATCTCCTCAACGACCTTTTCTGCTTCCCGCAGGGTCATATCGTTTCCACCTGTGACATTGACCAAGGCACCGGTCGCCTCTGCGATATCCACCTCTAGTAACGGTGAGTTCAACGCCTCGCTTATTGCATCAACTGCTTTGTTATCACCTTCCGCTTCACCAAGACCAATTAATGCGACACCGCCACGTTTCATCACCGTCTTAAGATCGGCAAAATCAAGGTTCACCAGACCTGGCATAGTGATCATCTCAGTGATACCTTTTATTGAACGCATTAAGACCTCATCTGCTACCTTAAAAGCAGCATTCAGTGCAAGGTTAGGGACGATATCAAGCAGCTTGTCGTTAGGGATCACAATGACCGTATCACAGACCTCCCGGAGTCGTTTCAACCCAGCCTCTGCGTTATTTGAACGAACCTGTCCTTCCACGGAGAATGGCAAGGTCACCACACCGATGGTCAACGCACCTGCTTCTCGTGCCAACTGAGCGACGATAGGGGCACATCCCGTACCCGTCCCACCACCAAGACCACAGGTGACAAACACCATGTCTGAGGGCACAATGGCATCACGGATATCCTGTTCGCTTTCCTTTGCCGCCTCTTCACCGATCTGAGGCAGCGATCCAGCACCCAATCCTCGTGTCAAATGCCGTCCTATCAAGATCTTATAAGGAGAATGTGTGAGAAGAAGATGTTGCGCATCAGTGTTGATGGCGATGAGCTCAGCACCATTGATACCTTCTGAAAAACACCGTGAAATCGTATTTGTCCCCGCCCCACCACAGCCAACGACTTTGATGGTTGTTGTAAGACTCTCTAAGACTTTTTCGAGATCTTGGTCGTTAACCCCAGCGATTTTCAGGGTAGGATCCCGAGTTGTTGCCCGAATCCCAACAGTCTTCTTTTCTGCTTCTTGTACCTGTTCTTTAACATCTTCTTTTGCCTGCTCAGCCGCAACGACATCTTCAATAATTTTTCTCATCTATAATCCACCATCCTCACAATAAAACCCCATCATTGTAAAGAATTATATTTCTGCCAATATTGTAAACATATCTCAATTCTTAAATATTTCCAAAGAAATATCTATATTTTTAATTGAATGCGTTAAACACCCTAATGAGATACGGTCAGCAAATGAGGCATACGCATCAATATTTTCCTCTGTGATACCTCCCGAGACCTCGATAAGCGTCTTTGGATTGACCTGCCGGATCTTCCGTGCAATAGTTTTCCCTGTTGTTGGGTCGATGTTATCAAGCATGATACAGTGGACGTTCATCTTTGCGGCGGTGAGAGCATCTGTTTCGTTTTCCACCTCGATTTCTATATCTTTGCTAGGGAGTTTTTTTTGTATTTTCTTTATTGCCTCTTCGACAGACCCTATAATTTGTAGATGATTGTCTTTGATAAGAACCGCATCATATAACCCATAGCGATGCGGTTCACCACCACCAAGTATCACTGCCTTTTTTTCATAGAGGCGGAATCCAGGGGTTGTTTTCCGTGTCGCAGCAATCGTCACCTTCGGGTTTATCTTCTTACATTTTTGTACTACTTTAGATGTCTCTGTTGCGATTCCACTCATTCGTCCTACTATATTCAAAGCAAGGCGTTCAGCCTTTAAAATGGAACGAGCCGATCCGTGGATCTCCAGGATGATCGTCCCCTTCATGACCCGCTCACCGTCGTTCTGAACACGTTTGCTTCGTGACCCTGTTTTCTGAAAGACTTGTTGAGCTTCTTGCAGGCCAGCGATGATACAATCCTGCTTAGCGATGATAACGGCTCGAGCTTTTTGTGTTGTAAACAAGGCATCGGAGGTAATGTCTCCTTTTTTCTCAAGGTCCTCAGCCAGGAAACGATCGATTTCATCCATAACGATATTTTTTATAGGTAATTGCTGTTTAAAGGTTTTGGGGACATTGGTTATGAAGCTTGGCATAATCGGATGTGGTGCAATCGGGACAGATGTCGCAATAGCCGCTGATACCATGGATGACATCGAAAAAATCTTTCTTTTCGATAGCAATCCTGCTGCTGCAGAGAAACTCTGTCCTCTTCTGAAAAAAGCCTCCGTTAAAACAGTGAATGAATTTCTCAAGGAAGTTGATGTTGTCTTCGAAGCAGCATCCCAGCAGGCTGTCAGTCAGTATGCGGCTGGCATTCTTGAGGCAGAGAAAGATCTTATCATCATGAGCATCGGTAGTTTATTTGACGATGCATTCCGTAAAAAACTGGAAAACATCGCACGGAAGCATCATCGAAAAATTTACTTACCCTCTGGGGCGGTCTGCGGGATTGATGGTGTTCTCGCAGCAAGTGTCGAGAAACTCGACAGCGTGACATTGGTGACAACTAAACCACCCGCATCCCTTGGAACCTCTGTTGAGGACAGAACGATTGTCTTTGAGGGGACTGCTCGGGAAGCCGTCAGACAATTCCCACGGAACATTAACGTCGCAGCCTGTCTGTCCCTGGCGGGTGTTGGTTTTGATGAGACCAAGGTAGAAATCGTCGCAGATCCTGTGGAGACCAGGATAAACCATAAGATCCTTGCGCACGGTCGATTCGGCCGGCTTCGTGCTGAGGTGGAGAACATGCCTAATCCGAATAACCCACAATCGAGCTACATGGCATCGCTGTCTGCGATTGCGACCTTACGCCGGGTGCTTGACCCACTGCAAATCGCTTAACACGATGATGTATTTTTTTTTCTTGATTCATAGGTTTTTTTTTGAGCTGTTATGAGACTAAAACCTTAATAGGACAGTGCTTTTACGAGGCTGTTGGAAAAAAATGACCTTTGAGATTAAGGAGCGGGACGCGGCTGGTCGTTTGTGCCGATTCACAACAAAACATGGGGCGGTGACCACACCAAACCTCCTTCCCGTGATCAATCCAAATAAACTGTTGATCTCACCCCAGGAGATGAGAGAGAAATTTGGTATGGAGATACTGATCACCAACTCATATATTATCTATAAGAATCCTGAATTGCGGCAGCAGGCGTTGCAATCCGGTTTACATGATCTGCTTGGTTTCCAGGGTTCCATCATGACTGATTCAGGTACGTTTCAGAACTATGTCTATGGTGATGTCACCTTAGACCCTGTTGAGATCGTGCAGTTCCAGCGGGATATTGGTAGTGATATCGGCACCATCTTGGATATCTTTGGCACCCCGGGGCAAACAAAGCAGGAGGCTGCAGAAGGGGTAGCGGAGACCATTAGAAGAGCAGAAAAAAGCATCCCACACAAAGGGGAGATGCTGCTTGCTTGTCCCGTCCAAGGGTCAGTGTACCCGGACCTCCGGGAACACAGTGCACGGGTTCTGAATTCACTGAATGGAGATTTCTACCCGATTGGGGGGGTTGTCCCCTTGATGGAGAACCAGCGGTACTCGGATCTTGTCCGTTGTATTCTTGCTGCGAAGCGTGGACTTACTCCATCTAAACCAGTGCATCTGTTCGGCGCAGGTCATCCTCTGGTTTTTTCCCTTGCCGCTGCTCTTGGTTGTGATTTCTTTGATTCCTCTGCGTATGCGAAATACGCTGCTGATGGACGGATGATTTTCCCTTGGGGCACAGAGAAATTTGAGGATCTTTCAGAGCTTCCCTGCTGTTGTCCTGTCTGCTCCCGATACTCTGTTTCTGAGTTAAAGGAACTCGAAGCAACGCAGCGAACCAGACAACTTGCGTTACATAATCTATACGTAAGCTTCATGGAGCTACGGACGATCCGGGTCGCGATTGCCGAAGGATGGCTATGGGAACTTGTTGAGCAGCGAGCATCAGCAAATCCGTTCCTTGCTGACGCATTACGTGTACTCCGTGAACCAGCTCATATGGACTGGCTTGAGCTGTTCGAACCCACCAGTAAAAAAACCGCGTTATGCTATACCGGGTCTCAGACGATTTATCAACCGACCTTGTATCGGTATCATAAACGGTTGTTTTCGAGATTTGAACCCTTGTTTTCCACCACGATCGTGTTTCCTGAGGGGACAAAACCGTATTCAATGCATTATTCAAAGGAGATGAAGCAGGTTCTTGAGAAGAGAAACGTCAATTTTGTGGTTCGTTCCACCCTAGGACCCGTTCCTTTTGAGCTTGATGAGATGTTTCCGCTTGCACAGTCGGTGTTTCCCTTGGTTGTTGATATGCAAACCAGGCAGCTGGCGGATGAGGTCACTGATGAATTCTTAAGAACCGTCACTGTTGTCCCATGGGGGGCAGAGGAGTTGTTCAAAGCGGAGAAATCCAAGCGAACTGTTGATGTTGATCTGAGGCGGATTGCTGCTGTTTCAGACATGCAGTTTGGACGTGGTGCATCAGAGGCTCTCCTCGATGGGAAGGTTTCTCTTGTGAAATCAAAACGTACCGGGAAGATACGCAACATCTCCTGTGATGGATCGCATGTGCTTTCCATGCGTGCTGAGGATGGCCTTTTTACGTTGAAACTTGAGGGTGGACGTCGGCTGCATCGGAGGTTCCGGTATCCTCTGCTCCGGGTCGTAGTCACACAAGATGCAGTACCGTTCGTAAGAGAGGGGAAAAGTGTGTTTGCGAAGTTTGTTTTTGATTGCGATCCTGATCTGCGCCCGTTTGATGAATGCATCATCGTCGATGAGGCTGACGAGTTTCTCGCAGTAGGTCGGACTTTGCTAACGCGGGATGAAATGCTTTCGTTCCATCAGGGGATGGCAGTGAAAACCCGTGAGTCCATTCAATAGACCGTGTTGGGTCTGAATCAAAACTCTTATTATCTTCATTGTGATTACTGACATGGTTGCACTTTACAAAGGAGACTTAGGACGAGGAATGGAGAATATGAACAAGTTCCAAGAGATTTCTGAGCAGATAAAAAACCTGATAACCACACGGGATTTCTTAAAAGAGAAATATGAGGCATCTGACTATCATAAGAAGAAAGAAGAGTTTCCGCAATCAGCAGTACCACCAGCACCGGAGGATGGGGAGATCTACCGGTTGCTTACCGCGATCCAGCAGCTTGATAAGTATATCAAGGAGCTGCAGGAACTTCAGTTCAAGGTCCTGAAGCAAGAGGAAAAATAGCCTTCTTCCATTTCGTTTATTTCTTCCTTATTTCAATCATCCTTTTTTCTATGTCTTTCTGTAGGATGTCAGCGATGTCTCTTTTTGTAAACACATCTGCTTTGATGGCAGTTGAGATTTTTATTGCAAAGAGCCGTGCGATTTTGCCTCTCTCTGCCTTTGGTGCGCAGTTGATGGTTTGATGCTGGAAGATGACCCCATGTTTCGGGGGTCGGCCGCCCTCTTTTTTGAACCGGAAAAGCGCTTTTTCTGCACCAAGGATTTGGATGGTTGATGCAGGCATCATCGCCATTTTCTGCATCCCTCCAGCCAGAGCGATGAGTCTGGCGCCTATCAGTGGTCCGATGATCTGGCTGGTGTTCGGGGCAATAGTCTTCATGTCTTTTTCTATCTCATCCTGTAATCGGAGGATCTCCTCGTTGACCGCTGTTAATGTTTTCTCGAATGGTTTTACTTTCTTTTTTGATGTCGGCAGCACTGCCCAGCAGGTGAGTCGTTCTGAGAGAAGGTTTGCTGTCTGGATGAGGTCATCAAGTGCGTTGACCATCTGTATGAGCTGGAGGTCCTCTGATTGTAATAGTTCGTCTACTCGTCCTTGTGTCAGCAGCAGTGCTGCCTCATGAAGGAGGTCCTGGGAAAACCCGTACTGTCCAGGATCAAGTAAGATGGTCGTAAAGACAGGGTTCTCAGGATCATAGGTCCCTAGGTGCTGGAGTCGTCTCTCATTGACATGAACTTCTGTGTTTTTTACAAGCTCTTTTTCTTCGTCCAGGATGTTGTGTTTTTCTATTTCTCGTAATCGAAACGCGATTTCTTTTGGTTTTTTTGGGAAGAGTATTTTGTGTTCAATCTGTGTCTCATCGCAGAGGAACGTTCCGAACCATTTTGTGAGTAGATACCCAGTCATCCTTGGTGGATAAGAAGTCCGTTTTAATGTAGTTTACGCTGAAAGATTTGGTCTCGTATCCTGGTGTTAAAAGAGATTTTAAATATAGGAACTTGTATTACGTGTGTTAACAAGTATCGAAGGATTGGGGGTTTTTAATGAAACCGGAAAAAAAAGAAAGAATTGTCCTTACCAATGTCATAGAGACTGAGCTTGATATTTTGAAAAGACATGTGCTTGTTCTTCAAACATTAAAACAGAATGAACCGGCAGGGATCATTAAATTATCCGAACTTACCAAACATCCACAGCATATGGTGCGTTATTCGTTACGGATCTTGGAGCAGGAAGGACTTATCGAGCCATCCCCTCAAGGAGCGGTGACGACTGAGTCTGCCAATAAGGCTACTCCGATGCTGAAGCAGAAACTCAAGGAGATGCAGGATACCATAAGCGAGATAGTCAAAGAGCTCGGGTAAGATTTTTTTTAGTATTTTGCCGCGGTAACTCAGCTGGGAGAGTGCACGGCTGAAGACCGTGATGTCGAGGGTTCGATCCCCTCCTGCGGCAT
>CAYXPY010000054.1:0-9240 GCA_964467345.1 uncultured Thermoplasmatales archaeon
TTACAATTTTTTCTTTTCCCTCCAGTAAACGTTGTTTCTATCGTTTATTATCAGTAATATTTATATTTTAGTAATTTATTCAAATTCCTTGCTTATTAGGGAGGCAAAAACATGATCTTCAAGAAACGGAGGAGTGAATTTGAGATTATTCAGCAACTTCTCTTGCTTTCATTGAAAGGCATAAAAAAAACAAGGCTCATGTACCAAACCAATATGTGTTATTCTCAGTTTCATGAATATTTGCATTGTTTAATTGAAAAAGAATTTATAGAAAAACGCCTGACCAATCCTCATGGGACCGTGTATTATACAACAGAAAAAGGCAAAAAATTACTAGAAAGCGTGACAATAACCCTTCAACAAGCCAAATGAACAAACCAGTATTTTTAAACCAACACAGGAGGGTTTTAATAGGATGAGTGTATTGTTCTATTGATTTGGGGCGTTTCTATGCTTGAAGGGAAGGTCATCATCAATTTTAGCTATGATGAAAAAAATGAAAAATGCAACTGGGATCTGAAACAGGAGGGGAAAGATACCTTAGACAAGGATGATCTCGTCCAGTTGTTGCAGCATTGCATCGGCGAGCTGATGACAACATAACCACCAATGATTTACTGTTTAAAGAAAGGTAAGCCCTGTTTATCGAAAAGAAGGCTCCTGCAGAAACAGCCGCCACTGGAGTATCTTCTGAAGGAACTGTTGCAGAAGCGGCCATCGTGGGACGACCGTTGGTGGAGACGGTTTCAGGGTTTTCAGATACACCTGGACAACGTCGAAATCCGCTGGGTCGTCACTATTTTCTACTGTGATAAAACCAGTAAACTCCTTGTTTTTCTCGTTAGGTGCGATGACGGAGACCTGTATTGTGATTGGTCCATCATCGGGAGAAAGACCTTCACCTGATTGCGGTGAGAACGACCAGGTCCCCCAGGGGATAGACGCGGTGTCAATTTCCCAGTTCAGGGTTGAACCAGGATCCCCGATGTTTTGTATCTGGAACGTCCCATTGACCGTCTGTTCGAGTTGAACCGATGTCCATGATAGACTCCCTGTGCAATCAAGGTTCGGTCCTTCCGACGGCTCCTCTGGTGGTATATATTCTATTTTGAATACATGGTTCATGAGTGGAGCAGGATACGGATTTTGGTATTGCCAGACCATCGTCCCATCAGGAGTGACTTCAAAAAATCTTCCCTCGACTCCATTACAAATCAGGGTGTCCCCGGTCTTCAGGCGTTCTGCTCCTGAGATGCCTTGTGAATAGAAACTGGATGGGGGGGTTCCAAGATAGGTCCAGTACAGGGTTTCAGGCCCATAGGCAGAACCTTGTGTAAGAGAATAGATCCCATTCTCATTGACAGGTGGGACGATTTCATCGACGGAAGAGTAGCTGCCTGAGGGACGATCGACACCATTATTGAAGACAAGGATGTTTCCTGCCCCAGGGCAATCCTTCTCAATCCAGGATGCGTCATGTTGGCTGAAGAGTTTCTGATCAGCGCTGGTTCCTCTTTTATAGGCCGCTGGGTTCCCCCAGCGATATAACAGATCACCACCCTTCCCGCTCGTTCCTCCGGTATGTCCTGCTGCTTGTTGTGTTGTGGTGCTATGGTCAATGACCCAGATTTCATTGAAATTACGAACGCTGAGGAGAATCTGGTCAAAATCCTCGTGATAATCTATGGAGTTTGTATGAAGCCAATCTGCTTTTACGAGTTCTCCGCCATAGTTGATATCAATGAGCTCCGGGTGTTGATCAACGTTTCCGTAGTTTGCTTTCGCAGAATCATATTCCTGTATTAGATGGTCCCAGGAATGCCATTCCCAGACGATACTTCCGGTCGTCTGACCGGTTTGTTTGACTTCGATGATATGCGAGGGCATGAAACTATCACCTAAAATAGTGGTTGGGTCTCGACCTGCGGCGATCGCTTCAGTGGTTGTTCTTGTCTCCCAGGCAATCATCAGCACATTCCCATTGGGTAAAATCTCAATGTCATGATGACTTAGATCACCAAACGTGTCATATCGGTAATCCCAGGTAATCGTCCCGTCCCACAGCATCTTTTGAAGACCTCCTCCGGAGCCGCCGAACCCGAACTCTTTGGTCTTAATCGTGCGAAGGATGGTTCCATCCCCTAACCAATAGACCGCTTCCCCGGGGAAATAGATGCTTTCCCAGGTATGGTTCACTTGACCGGTATAGTCAATCAAATACGTCGTCATCCCATACATCGGGGCAAAGAGTATCTGTCCGGTAAGCATCTGTGATTGTTCATTTGATTTACTTTCAAGTCGCATTGATGATAGGGGGCTTACGCATGTCCCAAGGAATACAAGACTCAAAATAAGCACAACTATCTGGAATTTCCATTGTTTCTTCATAATACCCCCTTTGTTATATGACGCCATCATACATAATATTTTCTATCTTCTATTATTATTACGATTAGGACGGTTTTTCCTTTGTTATTCTCTTTTCTTTTACTAAAACGAACTGGAAGTGTTATAAGAAACACGGTGAATGTGAATTTATTAACATTGAACTAACATTCAGTATGAATGTATTAACAATAAATCAAAGAAAAAAAGTATTATCGGTAATACTATTGTTTCTTCCTGCTTTTGTTTTAATCACAAATCAGTTTCCCGCATCCTTTTCATTTTTTAGGAGTAGGAATGGGCGATGAGCTCTGCGTTGAGATCTGTGATGAATGGAAGGATGTCGTTGAATCTGCCAGATGCTTTGATGATCATGCCTGCATCAGGTGCATAATACAAAAGACCGATGCCATCTGCCACTGAGATATTATATACAGAGAAGGTCCCTGCTGGGACGCTGAGTGTTTCAGTAACAAGACAAGAGAAGATGGACTCAAGCATCGGTATTTCGATGATGCTGAGGTTTAAGAGAAGGTCAAGGGCGGGTCCGATTTTTACGACTGGGAGGATATCGGGGTTAGCAAGAAAATCAGAGATGGTTTGTACCATCAGGGGGTCGATTCCAAGCAACGGGGCGATTCTTTCAACTAACGTCCAATGATTTCGTAAAAAATTATTCACATGGTACAGGATGGTCAACCAGATCGATTTGATGGTGCCGTCAACGCTTATATTTGTTGCAGGCAGGCTCCAGTTCATGCTGTCGTTTAAAGGGAATTCAATGACTGAGTAGGGGACCGTACTTTCAATAATGGTATCGATCGTTGCAGGAATTGGTATGGTTGGAAGTGGAAATTCAAGGGAAAGGAGTTGATTGAATTTCACTTTAAGAGTACCCGTTAATTGTATATTGCCTTGTTGTATGCCTAGGTTTGATTGGTTGAAAACGATACTACCGGTCAGCTGTGCTTCCGGTAATGTGACAACCATATCAATCGGGCCATCATCTGATATGTAATACAAGGTTCCGTCACCATGAAGAATCGCGTTCAGTGAAATGACATACGTATCCCCGGAATCGTCAGTGACAGACAGGGTGATATTGTCTGTGTTTAATGTCATATGAAATTCATTGGTTGTATTTTCATCTTCATAGTCAATTTTTATAGTATCGATGCGGAAACTCCAGTAGTCTCCTGTTTCCCATTCTGGTGCCGTGACATTGGACCGGATGTTTGTTTGTTGTTTTTGTATTTTGTTGGTAGTATCAATGGGTGTGTGTTCTGCGATGGTAAAAAAGGTAGTAAGCAGCATAAGACCAATCGCGATAGCAATCCAGTGTATTTTCATTTCAACCTTCCCTCTTAAATTGACTCAATTCCAGAAGTCGTATGGTAGTAGGACAATTTATATGTTTCTTTTATGTTTTATTTTATAACATGTGTTCCTAATATTCATAATTATTATGCCTATTTCAGAACTAATGTAATACGTTCATTCCGCGAAAAAAGATACAGCTTCAAGAAATTTCCCTTTCTTGTGAACAGATACTTCTCTTTGCCTTGACGATCACCACACCTTCTTATAATACGTCATGTTTCGTTATCCTGCCATATGGACCTAGCTGGATTTATCCTCACCGTCATTGCGCTCACCGCCTCCGGAGCACTCGCCCCCGGTCCCTTATTCATCCAGACGATAACCCAAGGGACGAAGACCGGCGCCCGCAGTGGCCTGATCTTCTCCCTTGCCCATACGCTTGTCGAATTCTCAGTCATCATGCTTCTTGCCTTCGGGCTTCTTGCCGTACGAAACGAACCATTCATCCGCGATGGCATCGGCCTGCTTGGTGGGACCGTCCTTATTGTCTTTGGGGTGTACCAAATCAAGGATTCCTTTCAGAAAAAGCAGATGGAATGCACACCAGCACCCTCCACCCATCGTCTTTTTTTCATCGGAGTTGTCTTCACCGCCCTCAACCCGTATTTCATCATCTGGTGGCTGACGGTCGGATCAAACCTCATTCTGCTTGCACTGGAGCTTGCCGCACTGGCTGGTGTGATATTCATGTTTCTCTGCCATGTATGGATGGATTATGTCTGGCTCACCACTGTTGCCTATCTCTCAAAGAAAGGAGTCAACGCCCTGGGGTCACGATGGTACCGTGCATTGATCGGAGCCTTTGGCATCGTCCTTATCTATTTTGGTGTCATGTTTCTAGGTGATGTCATCGCCTGGTGAAGAGACGAAAAAAACTCTCTGTCAAAAAAAAGATTTCCTCCGAACCGCTTCCTGCATCTAGTGTTTCGTATATAGAATAGAATACCCAAATGTCTTTGAAAGCAACAACGTCTGATCATTATCAGAGAACCAGTAGTTATAATAATACGTGAGAGCCAGGTCCGGGAGCTGTATGGTGAGTTTATTGTCCTGAAGCATCCACGTCCCCGGTTCACCCCCGTAGAGACAAGACCCCTCTGCAGAAAACTCAATCAACGCAGGATAGGCGGTCTCATTTTTCCAGCTACCAATGAATTTGGGTGAATCATCACTTGCTTGAGTACGCAGTTCTTCACATCCACTTAATGCCACAAGAAGAACACTTAACACGACGATGCTTCCAGCTATTTTTCCGATGGTCCCTCTCTCCGTTGTTACTTTGAGAATGGTTCTGTGTTATAAAAAAATATTGCCCCCCCTCTTTTTATGATTTTTAAGAGGGGAGTTTCTTTCGTAGTTCCTCAGCTTAGAGATAATAGGAGCGGAACGAGGAAAACATGGCAGGAAGCGCAAGCACCGAGGTGATCATATACACGCCGATGACAATCATGCCGAGTCGGACGTACTTATCCATATGGTCGTTGACGATCCCACCTCCGATGAGAAAAACCCCGGTGATGAAGAACCCTAATGAGTTGATGACTTGTGCCGCTCGTAAACCGGTCATGTCCGTGCTAAAGGTAAGGACGACCGCCCCCACCCAGATGAGCAACAGCCCAAGCAGGATTGCTGCGATAATAAGGTTTTTTGCGAACAGAAAACCAAACAGTTGATGGATTGGTTCTTTTTCTTGTTTTGATTCTTTCATGATTTTTGTGCCACAGTTCAGACAAAACTTCGCATCCGGCAGAATATCAGCCCCACATTTACTACATTTCATATCTCCCATGCGGTACCTCACCTGTTCTCCGTAACGCTCTGGCGGTATTTATGTGTTAGCTCAGAAGACCGCGATGATGTTGTAGGTAAAACAGCATATTCGTAAAACATGATGATCTGGGTATTGATAGGACATCATCAGGCTTGTTAGAGTAACTCGACGAGTTGTTTTATCTGAGGGTTTTTCAGCCCCGATTTTCGAATTGGGAACAGCGTCTCAAGAAGAACCAATTCATCAAAATACTGGCCGATGCTATTTGTGATCGACTGAACCAATCGTTTCGCAGTCATAAGATCAGGGGCATAAAAAGTTAACACACCACTGTAGGAACCATGTGTGAGGTAGATATGCTCTACTTTTACTAACTCCGGGAGAAATGAATCCAGTTTTCCGATGACCATTTCTTTTTTTATAGCGGGATCTATTGGTATCGTTGATCGTTTCACCACCAGAACAAAATGTTTCAAACCCAGGAGTTCCTCATTCGAAATCGTCGAATATCCCCAAATTGCTTTTTCTTTTTCAAGTTTCTTGACAATCCGCCAGACCTTCTGACGAGAAAAACCACATTTTTTGGCAATTGTTTCTATGTTTTCTTTTGCATTTTTTTCTACTGTTTCAATTACTTTTTTTTCATCTTCATTTAGATATAGATTATTGGTTTTCATATGACCCTACCATATAGATTGTTTTTTTCTGTATCTTTCTTCGAACCTCTCGACAGCTCCCTACTAAATAGTAACACTTGTTTCTTTAAAAAACCTCTGGATGTCGTAGAAACCGTTAAATATAAAATTATTTCTCAATAAAAGACTCTATTAATCCAGGATACACTATTTTCACAGCTTGTTTTTTTTTTTTAGAAATGAAAAAAAATCAGATGATGATATGACCGTATCAAGCAAGAGTATAAATATATCTCTTCCTATATTTTAATGAGGTTGAAGAAGGAATGAAAACACCTTTTGTTTTTATCTGTCTATGCTTACTACTGATACCACCAGCCATCCCACTAGGTCAAGCGACTTCCGAGATGACGTTCAACGAGGATGTAAAACCAATACCGTCCTGCACATCAGGCTGGAATTATACGATTCTTCGTGACGAGTACGGCATCCCCCATGTCTTTGCAGATACCTATGAAGATCTTTCCTTCGGGGTAGGCTATGCAATCGCAGAAGACCGGCTCTGGCAGGCTGACCTGTTCAGAAGAGAAGCAACCGGTCGGCTCAGCGAGCTTGGCATTGGGAATGTCAGCATGGATCTCCTCGCCAGAACCTATGGATACTCAGTGCAGGAAAACACAGAGTTGTTCACCACCGTACAATCACCGTATAAAGAAATGATTTCTGCATACACCGCTGGTATCAATCAGTACATCGCTGAGGCCATCGCACATCCTGATGAACTGATGCCGTATGAATATATCAAGCGCGGGATCGTCCCCGCACCATGGACTGTTGAGGATTCACTGGCGATTGGTCAGCTGATGGTCCGACGCTGGGGCGAGGGCGGAGGCATGGAGCTTATCTTCACCCTTGTGCTCCAGCAGCTCATCCAGCGCAACGGGCTTATCAACGGATGGAGAATCTTCAACGACGCCTGTCCTCAGGTAGACCCTGGGGCGACGACCACCATTCAGTCAAACGAATCCATCCCTCAACAAGAGATAAGCGTCTTTCCCCCGGTGTTTCCCCGGATGCTGTCACAACTCGCACGTCAGATTCTCCGTTTAAAGGACCAGGAGAAACGATTCTGTGAATCCCATGGGTTGCTGTACCATTTCGGCAGCAACGGCTGGGTGGTCGCTCCACAAAAATCAGCGACCGGGAACCCCTTGTTGCTGGGAGGACCCCAGATGGGGCATTCCATCCCTCAGATCGTCGTTGAAATCGGGATGCATGGTGCCGGTATCAACGCAACCGGGATGACATTCCCTGGTGTCGGACCTGCGATTGCGATTGGGACAAGCACCGCTGGTGCCTGGACGACAACCTCAGGGTTGTCCGATGGGGTCGACACCTACATCGAAATCCTTCATCCCTTGGATAAGACCCGGTATCGGTACAAAGGTCGATGGGAGCAGATGGAGCAGCGAACAGAAATCATTGTTGACGTCAATGGGACCCCACATGAACATACCTGTTACCGCACCATCCATGGTCCCGTGTTGAATAGCCTCTGGAAACCATTCATCGGCGGACTAGCAATCTCCTCTAAGATGGCATTCTGGAAACAGGAGCATCACACCATCGAAGGCGTCATGAGCTTCCAGCAGTGTACCAATATCACTGAGTTTGAGGCTGGGGTCAGTAACATCGTCTCTTCCCATAACTGGTTCTGGGCGGACCGTCATGGTGACATCGGATACTATCATTCCGGGTATTACCCGATCCGACCGACCTATGGGTTCATGCATAGACGCATCGATGACCGGTTCCCCTTGCTTGGGACTGGGAAAGAAGAATGGCTTGGGATCGTCCCCTTTGAAGACCTCCCGCAGCAACGCAACCCGTCTAGTGGGTTTTTTGCAAACTGGAACAACAAGCCAGAGATCAGCTGGACCCACGCGGAAGCCGAGGTAGGCCCGCTCTGGGGCGAAGGCCATATCGTCGTCCGCATCCAGGAACTCCTTGCCGCAGACCCAGCCGTCTCATTTGAGGATATGAAAGAGATCTGCAGGAACGTCGCGTATCATGATGCCTACGGCACCTACTTCAAACCCTTCCTGCTACACGCGATCAACACCACCAGTGACATTCCAGTTGAAGTGAAGACCGCGTTACAGACCTGGGATTGTTACCTGAACGATGAAGATGACGACGGATACTATGACGACCCCGGATTGACGATATTCCAAACCTGGTACGACACGCTCTATGATGCCGTCCTGCTGGATGAACTTAGCATCCTTGTCAAAGACTACGCCCATAGCCTCTTGCTGCATATCCTGCAGGGTGATGCATCCAAGCTTACCCTCCGATATAAAAACTATCTGAATGAATCGATTGATGAGGTCATCATCGATGCTCTGAAAACAGCATGTGACCTGCTTGAGTCGGAGTATGGGACCTCAGATGTCTCTGCCTGGACAACACCGGTACGGATTGTGCGATTCTCTGAACTGGGTGCCCTCGCATCACCCCAGATGCCGTACATGAACCGAGGGACCTATAACCAAGTGATTGAACTACCCTTATGGCGAAACAAACAACAAGAGCTCGTACGCGGTGAAAACGTTCTCCCACCCGGTCAAAGCGGTTTTGTCAACGCCTCTGGTGTACCATCCCCTTATGCTGTTGATCAGCTCCCCTTGTATACTTCCTGGATGTTCAAAGACATGCATATCACCGGGGAGGATCTGTTTCAGAAAAACAAGAAATAATTAAAAAATGATTATCTGATCGAGGGTTTCATAATAATGGTCATTTGATTGTACCAGTTGTAGACACCACCCATATTAGCGTTTTCTTCTACGGTCTCCCAGAGAAGCAGTGCGTAGGCAGGGGCGATTGGAACGAACTCCTGGTAGCCCTTGGGTACCGTTGCCTTGCATTCAACGTATTGGCCTTTGGTAAGTGTAAAGCTTGCTGTTGCCTGACAGATGCCTTTCTGCAGGATCCGGTCATAGACGAATCGGTCTTCACCGTTTTTTATGATCTCAATGCTTACCGCAGCACCATCAATGTTCTGAT
>CAYXPY010000055.1:0-1373 GCA_964467345.1 uncultured Thermoplasmatales archaeon
TCCTACGAATGCCGCTCTAAATGTCCCACGGAACCTGACCCTAAGCTGGACCGGTGGAGACCCTGATGGTGATCTTGTGACCTTTGATGTGTTTTTCGGCACCCAGAACCCTCCACCTAAATCTGTATCCAATCAATCCAGTATGGCATTTACCCCGGGTACGTTGTCGTATCAAACAACGTATTATTGGAGGATCATCGCCTGGGATGGATTTGGAGGAAGCACAAGCGGCCCCGTCTGGTCGTTTCGGACGATTGCCTCTGATGGTGGTTCTTCGCAGCCTCCGGGAGGGGATACGAACCAGACGAATACACCACCGGTTGCTGATGCGTCAAGTAGTGAGCAAAGCGGGTTTGTCGGGTCTTTGCTTGTTTTCAATGGCGCAAGGAGTTATGACCCGGATGGATATCTGACAAGTTGGGTTTGGGATTTTGGTGATGGGACGAACGGAGCAGGAGAGATAATCGTTCATCAATATCAAAACATTGGACTGTATACAGTGACTTTGACAGTGACTGATGAGAAAGGAGCTACGGGGACAGATACGATTACAGTGGATATTCGGATTGCGAACCAGCCTCCAGCCACACCGAACATCAATGGACCATACAGAGGGTCAAAAAACACGCCTTACGAGTATACCGTGGTATCTACCGATCCTGAAAATGATTTCCTCCAATACACACTCACATGGGGTGATGGGACCAAAAATACGAGTGGGTTTTTACCTAATAATGCGACATATACCTGTGCGCATTCCTGGGTTACCTCAGGAAAGCATATTATCAGTGCCTCTGCCTTTGATAACATCACCTTTTCGGAAGAAAACACGTGGGTGGTGTTTATCGATGTGATCTTTGTTAAAGCATTTGGGTTCTTGTATGATACAAACAACGATGAGCTGTACGATTCTTTTTATCTCAATACAACCGGTGCTGTGACTAATGTGCAGCGTCTTGAAAATGGCAGTTATCTTCTTGATACGACGGGGGATGGGGCCTGGGATTCTCTGTTCAACCCATTGACTGGTTCTCTTGGGCCACTGGATTCGGGGACGATGCGTATCGAGAATCCCTGGCTCTTTATTGGTATTATTGTGGTAGCGTTCGTTCTCATCGCTTGTATCGTCTTTTTGTACAAAAGAAATTATTTTTAAGAACAAGAGGTTCTACTTATTCAGTTTTCGTCTCATTCACTCTTGTTATTTACTAATAATCAAAAATATTTTCTTTATTTTTTTGTTTTTCGTCATTATTGAATAAGAATTTTTTAATAGGATGATTCTAATAAGAAACAAAAGCAAAACACCATGCTCTCACAGCTACGCAAAAGCAGAGGCTCCTCATAGTCTTTCCCCTCATTCTCCTCCGTAA
>CAYXPY010000055.1:1473-8267 GCA_964467345.1 uncultured Thermoplasmatales archaeon
CATATCGCTGAGAAAAAAGGTTTTTCTGATCAGCTCTCAGCGGTTCTTTGTTCCACCAAACAGCCATTCGAAAAAAGCTTACAGATAGCCCAATTACTTAAAGGAATGAATGAAAAAGAACTTCTTGAGATCTTCCGTCAGATACCGCTTCAGGACCATGTGGAACTCATTCTGTCGTTCCTCCGAGAGAAACAGATTAAGACAGCACTTGTCACCGATGGGTATCAGCGTTTTGCAAACGATTTGAAGAAACGATTGGGTTTGGACTATGCGTTTGCGAACCGACTCATAATCAAGAATCAAGTGGTTACCGGTGATTTGCTTTTCCAAAATAAGGATCTTCTGCGAAGCAGTGATGGGAAAATCTACTCGATCAACAAACAGTCTGTCTTAGATTTCCTCTGCATGATATTAGACATCTCTGCTGATGAAGTCATAGCAGTCGGGGATGGGGTAGTCGACGTTGATATGATAAACGCAGCAGGAATGGGAGTCGCGTACCATGCCCCTGCAGAAGTCCAAAGCCAGGCTGCTCTGGTGACGGATGATTTGCGATCGATCGTAACCTATATTGAGGGATGATCATATGGATATAAGACAAGATGAAATCACCACGTTGCATGATTTACATGTAGACCCGATGCAGTTGAAAAAACACGTCAGTGAGGTTGCAAACGAGATTCCCGTCTCAGTCGTCATACCTATGCTGTATAGTGAGATTAAAAATGATGCGTTAAATAACATCCTAGGGCATCTTAATAAATGTGATTATCTCAAGGAAGTCATTATCCCATTGGCAGCGAAAAATGAAGAGGAATTTACTCATGTTAAAAAATTTTTTTCTCGATTAGCAATCCCAAAACTGATTATTTGGTGCAACGGTCCTAAGATAATGAATCTTCTTACGCAGTTAAAGACGGAAGGGTTAGATGTGACCAGTTTTAGCGGCAAAGGCCGTGATTTATGGATAGCTCTTGGTATCGCAAGCATCGAGTCGTATGGGATAGCGATTCATGATGCCGATATACAAAACTATGATGCATCCCTACCTTCGAAACTGCTCTATCCTTTGCTTGAACCTGAACTTGATTTCAAATTCAATAAAGGATATTATGCACGCACCAGCATCGATAAATCAAGGATGTATGGTCGGGTGTTTCGGTTGTTCCTTCATCCTCTTCTGCGTGCACTTGTCGATGTCTTGGGTGATGAGCCTGATTTCATCAGATTCCTCCGAGCATTCCGGTATCCGATCTCCGGTGAATTTGCTCTGACTAGTGATCTTGCACGGGACCTTGATATCCCCTATGGATGGGGTGTTGAGATCGGGGTTATGGCTGAGATTTATCGGAATGTTACTCTCAAGCGGGTCTGTCAGACCGATCTTGGGTTTTATGACCATAAACATCAGGAAATCGGGGATGCTGGGACCGGGCTTGTGAAGATGAGTGGAGATATCTTCAAAAGCCTCTTACGGGTGTTAATCGAAGAAGACCACATCCAGGTGAACCGGTCGTTTTTACTGTCGCTGAGAGTCTTATACCATAAAAACGCGAAATCCAGTATCAAAAAGTATCACGCGGATGCTCATTTCAACGGGATACAGTATGATCGACATCTGGAAGAATCAATGGTTGAGCAATTCAGTAATCAGATAATGGATGCAGGGCAGAAGTTCACATTGGAACCGGTGTACACCCGTTTGCCAGATTGGTTACGGACGATATCTGCGCGGAGACGGATCCGGGAAGAACTCCTCGAAATCGTCCATGAAGAAAATACAGGATGATGCATATGGACCAGGAATGGAACAAGAATCTGTCACTTCATAAAGCCCTTCTTGAACGCTGCGCTGCCCTTAAGCCTCTTGATATCGCGGTTGGGGTGTTATGTAAAGATGTGGAAACGACAGTGCTAAATCTGCTCAACGTCATCAATGAGGGATTGTATCAACATTTCCCTGAGTATAAAAAAGCTATCATCGTCTCTATCGGTGCCTCGGAGGATAGGACCTCTGAGGTCGTGGATTTATTCGAACCCTACAACGGTGTCGACAAAATTGTTACAAACGATATGTATGACGGTGGGAAAGGTGCAGGTGTTCGCACCATCATTGAACTTGCTCATGAGACCGAGGCAAAATGTGTGGTGTTGATTGATGGGGATCTTCTAAGCATCAAACCTGTTTGGATTCAGACGATTGCGAATGCAATTATTTATGGTCGAGCTGACCTTACCGTCCCGTATTATATCAGGGATAAATATGATGGGGTGATTACGAATAACCTTGTCTATCCCTTCACACGAGCCTTGTATGGATTGGATATCAGACAACCCATTGCAGGTGAATTTGGTTTGTCAAGGAATTTATACGAAGTTTTGCGCACTCATCCGCTTTTCCCGCCAGACTTTGGGGTGGACATCTTTATTGTCACAGTCGCAGCAGCAAAGGAACTGAAGGTAAAAGAAGGGATGTATTCACTTAAAATCCATGAGTCGACCACACGATACCTCGAACCAGAGAAGCTTCTGGTCCCAATGTTTAAAAAAGTCACTGGTAGTATGTTCGAACTTGCACAGTACTATGAGGAATTTTGGAGGTATCGACCAGTGACAAAAACAAAGGGGGATTATCGGAACTCGTACAGCAAACGGCCGATCCCTGTCAAAGTTGATGTCGAAAAATTACATCAGATGTTTTCAAAGGAATATTCTTCAAGTAAAGAAAAGATACGTTGTTATCTGCCTCAGAATGTGTTTCATACGCTTGACAGGCTTATCGAAGATCAAGGATCACTTGATGCGTACCTTTGGGCTGAGATTGTCTATAACTTCGCTGCGGCCTATAAACACGCAACGAGTCCTTCTGATAAAAAAAATCTTATTGATCTGTTAAAAACACTCTGGATAGGCCGGTTTGTGAGTTACGCTATTGAAGTAAAAGACATGGATTTAAATGAATCGGAGAGGATTCTTCAGAAACAGGCTGAGGTCTTTGAAGAAAAACTACCATACCTGCGATCGATTTATTCGTAAATGTTTTTGAATCATTGGGTTTTCCCTGAACAGTAATTATTTAAACTCACTAGTTATTTTCTCATCCAATTGAGATTTGAAAGAATTACCCTGTAGACACGAATGAAATGATATGGATTGTTATTAGTATTGTCATCATCATTTGCCTTGTATGCATTTCTGCATTTTTTTCTGGTGCAGAGATGGCGTTTGTATCGATTAATCGCGCAGTAGTGAAAGATAAGGTTCAAGAGGGCGATAAGCACGCGATCGTGTTAGATAAGCTTTTGCAGAAACCAGATACGGTTATTAGCGCGGTTGTGATAGGAAATAACCTTGTCAATATTTTTGCTTCTATTCTTGCTGGCACGATCGCTACCATGGTATTTGGGAATGTTGGTATCGGTATTGCAACATTCCTGATGATGTTTGTCGTAATCATCTTTGGGGAGAGTACTCCGAAGAGTTTTGGTTTTCAGAATATGAGTTTTGCGTTACGAGTCTCCCGGGTTCTTGCGTTTGTCACCTGGTTATTTCATCCGTTCGTTGTGCTTGTCGCAAAAATTTCAGATGGATTGATTCTGATGACCGGGGGAAAAAAGCATGGTCGGTCTCGAGTCACCGAAAAAGAGATTATGGCGATGATGAGACTTGGTGAGGCGGAAGGGACGATTGAACGAGATGAACGGGAGATGGTAAAAGGAGTCTTTAAGTTTGATGAGACCCGGGCTTCTGAGATTTACACGGTAAAAGAAAAAGTCCTTTTTATTCATGAAAATATGTCTCTTGCCGGGTTAATTCACACATCGATGTCTTCAGGTTTTTCTCGATTTCCGGTGTACAGAACTGATTATGATGATATCGTCGGTATGGTGCATGTGAAGGATACCTTAAAAATGGACGATAAGACACTTCCTGTGAAATCGATTATACGCCCGATGCTGAAGATTGATTCGAATATGAAGGCTGATGATGTCTTGCGTCTGATGAAGTTGAAAAAAACCCATCTTGCTTTGTTGCAGACCCCTGACGGGAAGACCAAGGGTCTGGTTTCCATGGAGGATGTCATTGAGGAGATTTTTGGGGAAATCGCTGATGAGCATGACCTTGAACATTATTCTTATGATAGCGTCTGAATAAACCCTGTGGTGGATTGAATGATTCAATGGGGTTGTATCTTTTGACAGAGTTCCGTGTGTCTCATATATGGAATGGTGACCAGTTGATGACGTATTCTTTGTAGACATGGGAGACATCATAATAGACGTAGTTTTGGAGGAATTGTTCTTTGAATTTCTCTAATATCCCCCGTAGCATCTCATCGTTTTCGACGTAGATTTCAACTGAGAGGTCGTATTTCCCTAGCATCTCATGTGCGAAGAGACAGCTGTTTGTTTTATCGAAGTAGGCAATGATTCGTGGGATGACAATGGGGTCGTTTAATGCGATGTCAATTTGGATTCGTTCGCGTTTCAGTTTCACGAGATTCAGATCAAGTGTGTACGCAACGATGATTCCTTGTTTTTCCATTTTTCTTAAATGATATTCGATTAATCGTGAATCGACCTGTTGGAGTTGTGCGATGTCGCTGAGTTTCGTACGTGCGTTTGTTGCAATGCTTTTTATGATACCAAGGTCTAGCTTATCTAGGGCGTAGTGTTTTCTTTCCATATGGTTGCAGGTTTTTTTTATGGTTTTTCCTTCTGAGAGGAATTTCTGGTTGAGTTTGTGGGTTTTTGTCATCATCATGATGTTTTTTTCTTCGACGTGTCGTCCATATTGGTTAAAGAAGCATTGGAGGAAGCCTTTCAATTCGGCTGGGTTTTTTTGAATGGTGAGAAATACTAAGTCGAATGGTCCTTCCATGATTCTGAGATTGGCGCATGTCGGGTCATTGGTGATATAATCGATTATCTCGGTTTCTGTTGATGCGGTGAGTTTGTTGAATTTTAGGAAAACCCGGTAGTAGCAGTATCCAAAGAGGGATGCGTTGAAAATCGTATAAAGTCTGTTGATCCAGTTGTTTTTCTGCAATCGTTTGATGCGATAATTCACGGTTTCTTTTGGTATTTTTAATTTTTTCGCGATTTTTGAAGCTGAGGTTCTTGAATCGATATCCAATTCAAAGAGAATTTTTTTATCATATGCGTCTAATTGTTCTTTCATTTTTACTCAAATCTTCATGGAGTGGTGATTTATTTTGTTTTCCCTGTTTTTCGGTTGAACATACCGGTGTCGGTGGTGACGTTGACGAGATATGGAGAGATATTCTTCAATAAAATGAATGTTAAATCATCGTTTTTTTACGTTTGTTTGATGTTCGTAATCAATAAATAGATAGAAACCGATACAAACGATGGATTCGTATGGCTGTTATAGAGATAAGAAAATTTAAGGATATGGATCTGAAGGGTGCAACGATCATAGAGGGTTTGCCTAGTGTTGGTCTTGTCAGCACTATTGTGGCGACCTATCTTATCGATTACTTGAAACTTGATCAGATCTGTGCGGTCGACTCAGAGGCATTCCCGCCGACCTCGATGGTCTATGCGATGAAACCGAAATTCCCTGCAAGGATTTATGCGAGTAGTGAAAAGAAGATAGGGGTGTTTCTTGCTGAGTTCACACCAGCTCCCCTGCTTCATCGACCTCTTGCCAAAAAAATTTTAGAATGGTGCAAGCAGCAGCAATGTACACGGATTATCTCACCAGAGGGGTTGCCGTCTGAGAAACCGTGTCTTCAGGACAAGCAGAGTCCAAAAATTACGCAGGTGTATGGTGTTGGTAGTACAGATAACACTCGGAAAGACCTTCAGAGCGCAGGTATTGAACAGTTGAACCTGGGGATGATTTATGGGGTTGGAGGTGTGCTATTAAACGAAGGAAGATGGGATAATTTTGATGTGATAACGCTTCTTACTGAAGCTTGTCCGGATATCCCTGATTCCCTTGCTGCTGCAAAGATTCTTGAAGCCATAGATGGGTTGATGCCTCATTTGAACATAGAGACAAAACCGCTCTATCAGCAGTCAAAGAAGGTAGAAGACCAGGTTAAGGCTCTGCGGAAACAAGCAGAGGTGTCTCATACTGATTCTTTGAAAGCTATGTACCATTGAGACGTTTATGGTGATGTCGATAGGAATTTGGTTATAAAAAATTTTATTAACATAGGAGTTTATTCTATCGTACGAGTGGAGTGGTATAAAAACGTATAAAAAAATTGGCAATGGTCGTATTTCATCTCGTGGATAGGAGGAGATTTGTACGTATTTATCTGAGTTGAGAAAAAAAGAAGTCGTTAGTGCTGATGGACATATTATTGGTACGATTCAAAGTGCGATTATTACACAACACAGAACCATCATAGGTTTGACAATAAAAATTAAGAAAAAGATAGTAAAGACGTTAGAGAAGAGCAAGCCGTTCCTTAAACCACTTTTGTTGGATGCGGGTATCGAGCATATCAAAGGGGTAAAGGATAAGGTTGTCCTGCAATATCCTCTTAAGGATTTAGGTGCGTATTTATTGTCTCATAACAAGAAGTTCGATGCTTTACGACTCCTTGGACTCGAGGTGTTGGGGTCTGAAGGAAAGGTGGTTGGATCTGTTGAGGACATGGAAATCGATACGAATATCTGGACGGTGCCTTCACTGCTTATAAAAGTAAAAAAAGATGCGTTGGATTCAATTAAAAAAGAGAAATGTCTTCTCTGCGGGTCCCAGCTTCATATCTCAATGGATCATGTCGTCGATATCGGAGATTATGTCATGCTTGAGAT
>CAYXPY010000056.1:0-7832 GCA_964467345.1 uncultured Thermoplasmatales archaeon
AATAAATTCTGCAGTGCTTGTCGGATCAACCCCTGGTAACGTAGCAATCACGTTTTTACTTCGAAAACCAGCATACCGCCAGTCATGGAACTCGACATCAAGACCCATCTGGTCAAAACAGTTATAGATATATTCTGCGGCAAGGGTACAATTGATAGACCCGGTGTAACGAGGCCCGAACTTCAGCAGTCCTTGATGATACTGCCGTACTAACGACTCATCGATCTGATTAATCATCTCAATGATCGCTGAATCATCTAAGGAGAATGATCTTTGCTCCGATTTCACATCTCCCGCGAGAGTAACACTCGTCGCTCCAGGGATAAGAAGGACAACGACTACTAAAACAAACACTGTTTTTCTCATAGTATTCTTCACTGTTCAACTGATTGAGCTTTGATTATATAAACATTTCTTAATAAAAAAAAGAGATGAGAAAGAAAAAAAGAGGTATTAGGAGGGATACCCTCCGATGAGCAGACTTGGGTCGCCAAGCAACGCCCATTGCTGAACGATCTTGCAGTCCGTCTGGTCATCCATCGGTGGATGCTCGTTCATATAATAGACAAGATCCGTCCCATGGGTCTCCCCAAGGTTCACCTTCCCATCATGATATGCCTTGAAGAACAACCACTCCATGTGTCGTCCTCTCTGCGTTAACGTCTGCGCCCCGGGTTCCCCATACCCAAGCCCGGTATTTGCTATGATGGCGATAGAGCCTCCTCGACTATGACTGGCCATCGCCCATGCCCAGCACCGAGGGATCCATTGGTAGTACCAAAACTCGCCAAACGGCCGGGTTGATTGGAAATACGCCAACCCGCCCTCCAATATCCCTTTGATCATGTTAGCGAGACTGGTATTGTACTGCGCATTATGGCAGCCGCCGACGATGACGACCGGTAGTTTCTCACCATTGGAGAGTGTCTTCATCTGAAACGCGTTGGGGCCATCCACCCATGACTCATTCCTCGGAGGATGGTTCGACCAGACCATGGGGTTCCCATGACCTGAGAAATGAACAAACCCGCAGCCTTTGCTTATCTCATCAAGCACTGAATCAGGATCTGTGAAACGGCCATTCGACGTCCAGAGCATCGAGGCTTCAAACCCAAGGCCTTCCAGCTGCTGGAACGATGCATTCGTCGCAAGTTCACCTTCATAGTAAGGGTCATTAACAGCAGGATAGGTATCACCAGCGACACCGACAAAAGTCTTGAACCATTCAGCATCATACGCGCTTGTCTCATAGGTGATTATTTTTTTCACCATGGTTTTTACCTGTGCAACACTGGTACAGGGGAGCCGACCGACGTACACCTCAGGGTACATGTCCAGGATGTCTTTTTGTGTGACGGTCCATTCCGCAAAGATCCCATTCTCGTTGGAATCCCAGCTGGAGAAACTCCCATTGCTGTCGTATACATCGGCGAAATACAGATCGGTCAGATACGATCCTTCCCCTCCATCATTGAGTTGGGAGTATCGGACCGGCACCCACCATTTTTCTTGGTTAACCCCCCCGTTTCTCCCACCGACGAGAAGGACGTATTTTGTCCGCCACTGGTCAAAGGCATTCTTTATGAAGTATTTCATCTCCTCAGCACAGTCCCGTCCCTCGGCAGTGAAATAGACGCCATCGCAGATCTCATCACGAGTGACCAGTTTTGTCGTCATCCCTTTGTCAATCTTATGGGTGACAAGTGGTTCTAAGGCGTCTGTGAATTTTTCTGGGGCGATGATGACAAGTTCGTATTCATCTAAAATCATTGTCGATTGTTGCTCAGGAAGTTCGTAGGTAATCATGATTTCTGCATCACTTGCCTCTCGCAGGAGGTTTTCTGATGGAAGATACTCCACTGGGTAGAGGTGTACCGCAACAAATGTTGCTAGAGTATCACCGTCACGTCCCGCAGCGATATGGTGCGTATAGGGTTGCTCAGGATAGACTGATACAGAAGCTGGCTCAGCAGGTCTATTGTGTATTGATGCTGCGGTATCTGCAATAGCAGGTTCAGCAAGCTTCAGTGGTTTTAAGATGATTCTTTCGTATCTTTCAGAATAACGAACGCTGATATCGGTAATCTTCGTCAGAAACGGGAAGGTGTATACACGAGTCACGACCGGTAGGACATACTGCCCCTGAGTCGTCGAATAGGATGTTGCTTCAGAAAGACCAACAATCGTATATTCATCAGTATCAGAGAGTTGAACCGATGAAAACACAATAGTGTCTATTTTTTTTGCACTGTTCTTCTCTGAGAACGAAGAGGCGATTGCCCCATAACTGCTTAGAAGTACCATCGTTATGAGTATTCCTACGAGACCTTTCTTCATAGAATATCCCCTTATTATCTAAAAATATAGACTGTGAATGATATTTAAACCTTTGTGAATGAAGCCCGGTAAAAAAGAAAGAAAAAAGGGGTTATTTGACCCCGACGACGAAAATCAGCAACACGGTTCCTTGGGCGGTTGCCTCAGCTGCTCCGACGTATGTTTCTATCCCTGTCTTTCCCAGACCGACCACAAAGTCCTTCACTGTGACTGAGTCACCAGCCGCAAGGCTTGCGATGGTACCTGATTTTGTTTTCCCAACGAAAATCAACGCCCCGTCAAGAGAAATCGTCCAGCTGAGGTTTGTCAATGGTTCTGTCCCAGTGTTCTTGATGGTCGCTGACACACCAATACCACCGTTGATCGTAATGGTGACTGGTGGGACTTCCTGTTGAATAGTGAAACTGGTGCTTTTCTCAGGCTCTGTGTTGCCGACGATATCGACTGAATAGAACCGGACGGTATGATTCCCGTTCGTGGAAACCACGAATGGTGCCGTGTAGGTAACCCATGCTGCGTCGTCAAGCCTGTATTTTGTGTAGTCCACCCCTGACTCATCAGTCGCGGTGAGGCTCACGGTGACCGGGCTGACATAGACATCGCCATCCATTTCCCCTGTTAATGTGCATGTGGTGACTGGTGGTGATAGGTCTTCACCCAGGATGACTACGATATTTTCCAGTGTACTAAAATCGCACCATCCACGGGCATCGTTATGTCCTTTCACCCGGTAGTAATAGGTGCCATTGTTCTTACCAGTGACATCGTAATAGGTGTTCGTAATAGAGCTTGAAAGTGTTGTCACGGTCTGGAACGTGGCGACTGGGGTGATGTCATCTACATAGAATCCCTCTTGAAGCGTCCCTTGATCGGTGCTGTATCTGAATCTGATGAAAATGGATTTATTGACGTACTTTCCCAGGTCATATTCCTTGTATTGCCAGGTGCTGGAGGATCCCATGAAGACGTCTAAAACATCATAGGCGCGGCCATCTGTGCTGACTTCCACAAAGGCTGCATCGTAGTTGTTCTCTGTGGTGTACCAACACCAGAAGGATAACGTGGTCTCAGCGGTGATTGGTATAGGGGAGACGGTTGTCATCGCAGAGGTATCTGAGTTCAGATACCGGGATTTATAGCTTGAGCCACCAGAGTGATATCTGGCTGTTGAGAGAGCAAATCCCTCAAGAGTCCATTTTCCAGAGCCGGATTCCGCATCATCTGTCGCCATGGTAAGCCCGGTGAGTTCATCAAGTTGGAAATAATCAGGGTCTGCGGTTGGATTCTGCTCTTGCCAGGAGACTCGATAGTTCCCGTCAGCGTCACTGGTGAGCTCATCAAGTTTTGGTGGAATCACTCGGGGGATGACCGTATCTCGGATGTTTTCTGCTTCTTGGAGTAGATAATGCGCACCATCGCAGTTCTCCCTACAGATCTGATCTAGGTACCCTTCGGAGGGATGGAACGAGGAACACGCCTCGATGGTGTAAGCAAAGGTAGGTCTCCCGAGAACATAGTGAGTGTACCCATATGACCAATCTATGGTATCACCAGTGGTTGGATACAAGCCGTATGCTTGTTTCGGGGTATACGTCCCTGAGCCGCTTTGTCTGGTGATGCGCTGAGCGATCCCTGTCCCGACTGCTCCCATGTAGGTTGCATCTGGGGTGGTTGATGAGGTATACCCCCAAGGCCAATACAGCTCCTCCTGGTAGGTATGATAGGAGATCAACGCGCAGATTTCATGTTGGACGATAAAATTTCGGATCGCCTGGATTTCAAGTTCTGAGGTTGGTCCAGGGCCACAATACGTCTCATCACTGGAATGATGGGTCACAGATCCTGAGCCAATCGAACCCCATGCCCCTTTAATTTCACCATTACTTGAACCGTTGTAGTTACGGTTCAGATCAACACCATAGGTGCCGTACTGGGAGAAGTAATGACGGTTCTTTCGCCAGTCATTCCCTTGATCATGACAGTAGTAGTATCCATCCGGGTTCACACAGGGGATGATCCATATCCTGCGGTTGTTCACAAGATCTGTTATGGTCGCGTTCGCCCCGTATCCCGCTGTCAGGTTGTTGGCGATGTGAAGACAGATTTCCACGGTTGGCCATTCACGAGCGTGATGCAGCCCCATGAACAACACCTCTGGTTCTCCTTCATCGACGCCAGGGTTATCGGTTACTTCCAGACACCAGATGGTACGATTCTGATAACTGGTCCCAACGCTAAACAGATTCGTGATGCCGGGATAGTCGTCTGCAATGTCTTGGAGGATCGTCTGAACCTGGGCAAACGTATGGTAGGATCCCATCATTTCCATATGATACGCATCCATATCCGGGATGAGAACACTATAGGGTATCTGCTGATTAATCAGCTCTTGAACTTGGTATCCAGAAATGATGATGTCAACCCATTCACCAGGGCTTTCTGCGATATACTCCGCATCTTTCGGCAGAGCCACGTACCCTTCTGATATATCAATCCTGATAAGAGCATTTGCCGTTAATGGGACCTCATCAAAGGAAGAACCGGAGACCGCAAGAGATGACACAAGAAGGAAGCATGCTATCCCAAGGCCGAGTATCTTCTGTGAACTCATGGGTTATCCCTCCAGGGTATATCCTCCGATTTGAAGACTGGGGTCACCAAGAAGGACAAACTCCTGGACCGTCTTACAATCCAGTTTCTCCAGCATCGGTGGAAACGCGTTCAGATAATCAATCAGAGCCTGGGTGTGTGCTTCACCAAGGATGGTGATGTTGTTCACACCGTAATTTTTAAAGAACTGCGTGTTGACAAACCCTGAGTAAAACTGAGTACAGTCAGGGATGGAATCGTTGTTGTAATCGCCCTCTGCGAACCAGTCAAGCCCTGTGTATGCCATGGTTGCGATGCTTCCCCCGTTTTTCACGCTGATGAGTTTCCATGCCCAGCATTCCGGGGTCCATTCTCCCAGGTAGAATCTCCATTGGAAGTATTTCAATCGCTCCTGGATGATTCCTTTCAGGATGTTCAGCAGACTGGTGTTGAACTGTCCGTTATGGCATCCCCCGCAGACGGTGACCGGAAGCTGCTGACCGTTCTTCAGGTTCGGCATGTCTTTGACTTGTAACCCAGTAATCCAGATGCTCTCGTTGTTTGGTGGATGCGTGGACCAGGACATCGGGTTGCCGTGCCCGTCAAAGAAAAGGAAACCACACCCTTCGTTGATGCCGTCGATGACATCCTGAGGACCGGTGAAGCTCCCTGTAGACGTCCAGAGTTTGACGCCTTCAAAACCAGTCATGTATTCCAAGGCTAGTTTGTTCTCCTCTTCCCCTTCATACCAGGGGTCTCCAGGGATTGGTGCGGAATCCCCACCGACCACAACCATCCTGTTGAACCACTCCGTTCCCGCGGTTGTTGTCTCATACGTGATGATTTTGTTGACGACGGTCTTTACTTGAAGGACGTTTTTACAGGCAAGTCTTCCGACACAAACCTCAGGGTACATGTCAAGGATGTCTTTTCCTTGGTTGTTCCATTCAGCAAAAATATCATTGCCATTGGAATCCCAGGATGAAAAATTCCCATAGGCATCGTAGATATCAGCGAAATACAGATCGGAAAGGTAGCCTCCCTCCCAGTTATACCCATCATCAAGATTGGTGTATCGGACTGGCACCCACCATTTTTCATTTAAGACACCACCGTATCTGCCTCCAACGAGAAGAACGTATCTCGTGCCCCATTGGTCAAAGGCGTTCTTGATGAAGTATTTCATCTCCTCAGCACAGTCCCGTCCCTCGGCAGGGAAGTAGACGCCATCGCAGATCTCGTTGCGTGTGACGAGTTTTGTGCTGACACCGTTGTCGATTTTATGGTCAACCAATGGTTGTAATGCTGCAGAGAACTCTTTCGGAGCGATGATTACGAGACTGTAGTCATCAGCACGGGATGGTTGTGATGAAGGCAGTTTATATGTTATTGACAGGGTTGCCTTGTTGCGGAAGAGCAGGAGGTGTTCTTCTTGTTTGTATTGGACGGGGAAGCATCTGATGGTGACATACAGAACATGGTCATGACCTTGGAGTCCTGCACCAAGATGATACTCGAAGAGTGCCTCCGGGTAGATTGATCCGATCGGTTCACCTGTTTGCCCATAAGTGACTTTTTTACCATCGATGATGGTGACCGGGTTGTTCGAAACCATCAGCCTCTGCTCAAGATTGTACTGCTCGGGTTCTGAGAAGGTCATTTCTATGGTTTGTATGGTTGTTCCGAACGGGAAGGTATAGGTGATGACTGATGCCGGTAGAAGGGGTGCATCAGGTTGAGAGAGCCATGCGTTTGAGTTTTCTAGGGAAACCACAGCAGAGCCGTCTTTGGTTGTGATCTCCATATTTGTGAACGAGAACGTCTCTGTTTTTGTGAGAATGTTTTCTGCGGGTTGAGTGACAGCTGCAGCTCCTAGTCCACTCAGGACCATACTTATTACTAATACTATTGGTACTATATTTTTCATAGTTTTTCCCCTAATTTTTTTTTTCTTAATTGCATATTGTTTGTTTACTTGTTTTGAAAGAAGTATAAGGAGTTTTTTTTTCAGGTGAGTACAGATAAATGACTCGTATATAGGGGCAGGATGGTCTCTTGTTTCTTTTCTTGAAAGGTTGTTTTCATAGTTATCCCCACGTAATCTTAATTATATAAATCTGTATTTAAAACTATCTTCTATGGTATTTCAGCAGAAAAAGATGGGTGGGATATTCTTTTGTGATTGTAAATTCAATGTTCCATAACGTTTATAACCCTGAATGCATAATAATTAGGTAGAATGACACGACAGAACAACAGAAAAAAAGAACTTGACTTGCTACGGACCGAATGGCGGAAAACCCATCGGACGCTTAATGGCAGGATCATCCTGTATCCCGATAAGCCCCCTGAGCATATCAACGCACGAGGCAGCAAGTTGTACAATTGGTTCTGGGGAAGGATCCTGCGTGAAACTAAACCTCAGGAGATTCCTGCGATTGTTTCTGGACTGCAGGATGCGATCCATGCGGAGAAAGACCCCCGGAAGATTCAGGTACTCCGGACCATGATTGGGATGGCAGAGGATGCATACCAGTTCAAACAGCTCGAGGACATCAAGGATTATGACACGGAATTGCAGCTTGAGCAGAAACCGGTGTACAATTCTGAGGATGGTGTCATTTATCGGAACGGCAGCATCTATACGACCGATTATAATGAGGATGAAAGTGAGATCCTGATACGGGATATTGAAGGTATTATCATTGACGTGTTATCCTCTGAGGAGACGGAGAAGAAGCTTCCACCGTCCGTGGTTCGGAATAATACGTATAAGAACTGGAATTATACGGAGAAAGTCTAGTTCGCCAATATATAATATAATGAGGCAGGCTCTTAGGAATATATTTTTTTTAGTGGTTGTTTATACCGAAAAAAACGTTCCAGGGGTTCAAATCCCTTCCCCT
>CAYXPY010000057.1:0-7462 GCA_964467345.1 uncultured Thermoplasmatales archaeon
TTAGAGTTTGTTGAGTTGGATGAGTCTGTCTACTTTCTGTCGTATATCCTTAATGTCCGTTGTTGGTGCTTCGGTGAGTCGTTTCATCTGTTCTTCCGTCGGGTGGTCCGGGATCGGTTTGTTTTGGGTGTGTGTTGTTTTTCGAACCCGCAGATAGATACGTACGTCAAGTATGATGATGACTGCCAGGATGATGAGCAATGCCCAGAACAGTAATGCTCCGGCATCACTTGGGGAATCCGGTATGAAATAGTCTAGGACGAGTTGTGTGTCAAAATCCATCTCCCTCACCACCATTTCTTTTTATGTGGGTGTCTCTCTAATCCTCTCCTTCTGTATTTTTTTCCTCCCAAATCTGGAGTAGTTCTCCGTTGTCTGCAACCTCGACGAAGGTTACCATAGCTTTTCTACCTCCGCAGTCCCATGGCCGTTGTGATTTATTAATACAGATGGGTAGGTGCATATGCAGCCATAGACGCCTTGGTTTAGGGAGAAATCCTTCTGGGGGTGGGGGTCTGATGCTGTATTTTTATTTCGTCAAAACATTTAAATGGAATCAGGGGATTGATATATGATATACTATACTAGCACATGGGGGAATTCCTGCTATGAAATCAATACGATCTTTCGTGTTATGTGTGCTTGTTGTCCTGATTGGTGCAATCTGCTCTGGTGGATTTACTGGGGTGGATGATGGGGAGAGGACTCAGGTCTGTTCAGATGAGTTGTTCGTGAAGAATTCGTTTGTGTTTGGACGTGTCGCAAACATAATCAATGAGGAGAATTTTTCGTCTCTTGAGGCGGTCAACCTCAGGGTCGTGTTCTTCAAACCCTTCCAGTTCTTCCAGTATACCGGTGGGGAGACGATTCGGTTCGTCAATGAATTCAAAGGGCTTCTCCTCCCCAATGCGTTCATCGCTGGCACACTGCCTGTGGTTCTGCCTTTGAATACGAATAGTATTGCGGTGATGGACACCTCCCTGGGGACGATCCTGTTGGAGCTGTATGAGGACCGCATGCCGCTGACCACGGAGAACTTCATCCGTCTTGCGGAGGATGGGTTCTACGACGGGTTGGTGTTCCATCGGGTCATTGAGGATTTCGTCATCCAGGGTGGGGGGTATTACCCGAATGGGACTCTGAAGATTAGCCCGTATGGTCCGATCGACCTTGAGATCGATCCTTCGATTCATCATCTGGATGGGACGATTGGGATGGCGCGGACCAGTAACCCGGACAGCGCGACCAGTCAGTTCTTTATCGATGATGGGGCGCAGCGGCATCTGGAGCCTGGTGGCTCTGATCAGTATGGGTACGCCGCGTTTGGAAGGGTGGTTCTAGGCATCGACGTGGTCCGGGCGATTGCTGGTGCGGAGACGACCACAAAATATGGAGGAATGGAGGACTGGCCGGTGGACGATGTCATCATCTCCCAGGTCAGAATTGTGCATCCCTAAAAAAAACATGTTGTGCGGCGAGTTCTGTCGTGTTAGATGGGGAGGTCTCCATGGCGTGGTGCTTCGACGTCATGATGGAAGATGAGGAACACGGTCAGGCAGATCGTCCCGATGATGAAGGCATACACGCTCAGTAACCACAGCAGCAAGGTGATCCCATAGAAGACTGCTCTGATGCCGAAGGTGAACCGGTTCATCGCCCGTAGGAACGTATCGATCTTGAGCTCCTCGGCGTCGAACAGTTCGCAGGCTTTTTGGTTGTTTTTTGTTTTCTTCTGGGCTGCCACCATGGTTTGTATTGCGTCAGCCGGGATGCCAATAAGGATGGAGAAGCGGACCATCTGTCGGAGCGAAAGTAAGAACATGATGATGGAAAAAACAATGATTGCGACGAACAGCAGCAGCTTGTACTGGGTGAATTGTCCGGGTGCTTGAGCGGAGAGGGAGAACAGCTCGCTAAATTTATCCATCGGTGCGGCGAGCAGCAGTCCGAGCAGCAGCATCATCGAGGAGGCCAGGAACGTTGTTGCCATAATCACGTTTCTCATGGTTTGTACCGCGGTGACCGTCTGGTCCATGGAAAGCATGCGTTTGACCCAGAGGCTGTACATGAGGTTCAGGAACCCTCGTTCCCCGAAGGTTGGTTTTTTTATCTTGTAGAGCAGTCCGATGGCATATACTGAGATACAGATGATGAAAATGATGAGGGCTGCAAGGTTGATGAGTTCATCCGCAAGCATAACAAAGTTCACAATCAATAAAATTCATTTAAACGTTTCGAGAAAAACAGATCGTCATCTTTTTTTGCTGTAGAAACACGTAACACATTTTCAATGATACAAAGACGCAAATTGAATTTTTTAAACCATATCTAGATAGTCCTGCATCCTGTGTTTCAAAGTCATACTTTATATAAGGGCGCAGTATTATTAATTATTACAGGGGGATTACGACGATGAAAAAAAATGTTCTGACCATGAGAGTTGTCTGTTTCTGGATCGCTTTGCTCTTCCTTGGCGGATGTGCCTCTTGCTTTACGCAGCCGTCTTTTGGAATGACTCCTTCATATAGTGAATCTTCAAATGGGTTGCCAACAATCGGTCAATGGCCGTATGATACACGTATCGGGGATGTTAACAACGACGGGTGTCTTGACATCATCCGTCTGCGTGGCCATGATGATTTCAATCCACCGGACAAAGGATTTCAGATCTGGCTGGGCGATGGAACCGGGAACTGGGTAAAAACCGCTATCCCAAATGGAAACTTTGGGTATGGAGGGACTGCTATTGGTGATTTTAACAACGACGGATTTCTTGATGCAGCCTACGGGGTGCATCATAACGGGAATCATCCCTTGATAGGGGCTTGGGCTGGTGATGGGGGGACGAGTTTTACGGAACATTCCACAGGTCTTGCCACCGATGGGGAAGACTGGGGGATGGCGCCTATCGATTTTGCGGATTTTAATAACGATGGATGGCTGGATATCGGTGTCGGATCGTTTGGGTCTGATAACGGGATCCGTGCGTACGAAAACCTCAACTCTGGCACAAGCTGGATTTCTCGGTCAAACGGGTTACCACATAATGATAAAAGCCCCAACGCAGGTAACTGGTTGGTCTGGGAGGACCTCAACAGGGACGGCTTTTTTGATATTCTCATGGCGATACAATTCGTCATCCCACAGGTCGAACATCATTTCATCTGGTTAGGGGACGGAACCGGGAACTGGACCAATAATGATTTTTCCCTGCCTGCTCAATGGCTCTGGGGGTCGTATGGATTGGATACTGGTGATATCAACAATGATGGGTGGCCTGATGTGACATTCATAAAAAAAATAGGCAGCAGCTATGTGCCTGTCGTCTATGTTTTTAATGGGTCCGGTTGGGTTGATGCGTCTGCTGGGTTGCCGACAGCGTCGCAGTATAGACCTTTGGCGTTTGGGGATCTTGATAACGATGGGTTCCTTGATCTTGTCGGTCTTGAATCAGTTGGCTCTACGACAACAGTCCATGCTTGGTTGGGGGATGGTACTGGACAGTGGACGGAGATACCAGTTATCTCAACCGGGATACCAGGCAGCCCGGAATCAGTCGCTCTTGCAGACATTGATCATAATAACTTTCTTGACATCATCATCTCCTCGGATCAGGATGATTACGAACCTGGGGGGATCCGTGTTTTTAAAAACACACAGCCTGCGGAAGAACTTGCGCTTCACATGCGTTATCCTCTGGGTGGCCAGGTGTTCATCGCAGGCGGCATTAGAACGATTGAATGGACCTCAGCACTGACCAGCGGGACTGGACTGGTGACGCTTCAGTATTCAGTAACGGGGGATCAGGGCCCCTGGTATCCTATTGTTGAAGACATCATGGATGCGAACATCTATTATTGGACTGTGCCCAATGTGAATACCGATACCGCCTATATCAAAGCAACTCTGTATTCAAACGGGGAGTCTGTTTCTGTGGTAAGCCCACGGTCGTTTCGTATCATCGGACAGAACACGCCACCAGAAAAACCAACACTCGTCGGACCAACCACAGGCAAACCACATACCTCCTACGAGTATACGATATTCACGAGTGACCCTGATGGTGATCCTGTTTCCTATCTCATCGACTGGGGTGATGGCCAAACAAGTGACTGGGTCGGGCCTTACCCGTCTGGTTCTCCGGTCATCCTTAATCATACTTGGGATATAGCCGGGTCGTATCAAATCCGAGGAAAAGCCAAAGATACCAGCGGAGTGGAGAGCAGTTGGTCAGACGTTGTGGTGATGAACATTGTGCTGTCACAGGTAAATGTCACCATGAACGGAGGATTTGGTTTGACTGTTATTTTTACAAATACGGGCAATGAGGATCTTCTCTCAGTTCCTTGGAACATCACCCTTGATGGAGGATTTATCCTTACTAGTAAAACGAAAGAGGGGATCTTCCCTGAGATTAAAGCAGGTGAGGAAAAAAGCATCCATATGAATGTCGTTGGAGTAGGTTCAGTACGTGTTCGTGTGCATGCACAGGAGACGCTGACCAACGCAACAGGCTTCGTGTTCCTCTTTTTTGTAGTAGGCATACGATAACACGTCATCGTACTCGAAGAAATATCAAGGAATGTGCATTGCAGTGAGCGGGAGGAAGTGTCAGGGGTAGAACACTTAACGATTCGCTAGGTCTTCTTCGTAGATGCTTACGCAGTCTATTCTTGTGTACATTTTTTGTATGAAACTCTATTAAGCAAGCAGTTGCTTCAGAGTCCAATAGAACGATTGGAAGTGGACTACCATGGATGTTGCAACGCTGCTGATCATCTTCTTTTTTATTGTCCCGATTTTTCTTGGTTTCCTAGTGTATAGTGTTCTTTCAAGGAAGCAGCAGGATCGTGATTATCAAGACGCGTTAAATGAAGTATATCGTCAACTCGAGAGCGGTAGCATCACCGTGGAGAAATATCATGAATTGCGATTGGAGCTGGAGGTTCGTTACCATCGGACACAGCGGGACAGAGGTTTTTAGTCTTCTCTTAATGGTGTGAAGGCTTCTTGCCTTAGAGGTAGATCGAAGGGTGAATAAGTAATATCTCTGTTTTTGGATGATTATGAACAGTTGTTACCGGTTTGTGAAACCAAGAGGATAGTTTATTAGGGCAGTAAGGCATTGTGTTGTTGCGTAGGAACGGAGAAAAAAAATGGCGATTGGTTTTGTTCTGATGCATATCTCCCCGGTGCATGAACATGAGATTTTTCGGAGACTCTCATTGATCCCTGAGGTCATTGAGCTGCATACGTTGTTTGGTGCCTATGATTTATTGGCAAAGATCGAAGCGAAGGATTATGAAAGCATTGGAGACATTATTATACAGAAGATTAAGACGATTGAGGGTATCACTGATACCAAGACGTTGACTGGGAAAAAATTGAAGTAATTGGATATGAGAAAGAATGGACTTTTTTTTTTCACAAATGGAAGCTAGCGAAGGAGGCGTTAGGTGAATAGTATGAACAGCCATTCTTCCTCAGTTGTCCACGTCCTTACTTAACAATTGTTAATTCTTATTTATATTACTTTCGTTTTTCAAGGCCTTAAAAGGAGAGAATACGACCGTGCAGAGGGTTATTCACCCGTTTTTCTAACAGGCATATCGTTTCAAGAATCCGACCTGAAACGTATTGAACCAACTAAAAAAAAACCGGTTTTTTATCGGTTCCAAAAATCCATCCCATAATATTTATGGGTCTTGGTGATGGTAAAATACTTGAAATGTTTTATCGAATCAGGAAACGCCGAGGAGAGGTCCTCCATTATTTCATAGAGTTGATTTAAGTTGTTCAGAATAAACGTTAACTCCAAATCAACGTACCCCAGTGATGAGACCCGCAGGTGAAGGTGAGGATTCTTCTGGATATGTGCTAAGATTTCTTGTATTTTTTTCGGATTCTGTAACACGATATCTGCTTTGAACCATTGATACCCTATTTTTGGCCAGTCTATGCTGATGGTAAATCGAGTGATCACCCCTGTTTTCACAAGGGTGTTTAACCGTGACGTGATGGTGTTCACGGAGCAGGAGAGTTTTTCCGCGATCTCAAGAGTTGGTATCCGTGAGTTGGGGGCAACCAGGCCTAATATGTGATAATCAAGGCTGTCCAGCTCGACTCTTTTATCATCAAAACTAACAGAGCAGAGGAGTCTGTCCTGGTTTTTCTCATCGTTTTCATCCAATAAAAACGTTTTTTTGAAAATGATGGAGATAGATTCGATGCAGAATACTTGATTTGAAAAAAAATCTCTGTATCGGTTGATGATGTTGTTCCATACCTCATAAAACTTTGCGATGTCTTTCTCTGATGAGATGACGACCAGGTCATATTGACCTTCTAGTGAGTGAACGATATCAAGATAGGGGCTTTTTGTTAAATACTCAATGATTTCTTGTTTTAGTGATGGACTAACATTTTGGTAGGTGAGGTAGAATTTCGCCTCTGAGTATCCTAATTTTTTGTCGTTGATTTCTGTGTAGAAGTTTGTGATGATTCCTTTTTCCTGGAGTTTTTTTACGCGGTAGGTGACTACGTCTCTGTTCAACCCGACTTTTTTTGCAAGGTGTGAAAAGGATTGTCTGGAGTTCATGTCAAGCTCGTATAGTATCTTTCTGTCTTTGACATCCAGTTTTTCCATATTTCCTCCATAATTGAAATTTATGCCCATTATATTAACATTTTGATGGATTTTTTCAAAAAATCCTTTATTACCTTGAAACACAATCATATTTCACAGTATTAAAGGGAGATTAGGATAAATCGGAGGAAGGTAGAAAAAAAGACCTTAGGAATTTTTGTATAGAAACAAGAGCGTTTTGAGAGGAGGAATCACAAACTGAAAAAAAAGGAAGGGAGGCTGGCAGGAGAGTTTTTTACTTCATATTTACCCCTTACATATACTTCTAAAAAAACTGCTGCCCCCCACTCTCAAGATGCTGCAGCGGAAAGCAGACCTTCGTCCGAAAGCAAGCTCAACAAAAAAACAACGATAAAGGAATGAAGGTGCCATGAAGATGAATCAAACGAAGTTTTTTCATATGAAGAAAAAAAGACGATGCTTCCAATGTGGGAAACTCCTTGGTCTCCTTGAGGGTCATCGCCATCCGACATTCGGAGGAACTATTCTACTCTGCTATGACTGTTTCATTGAGGTGCTCAACAGTGTGGAACACTGGGGGAGGTTTGTGCTGTGGAACTCATTTAACCCAGACGCACCCGATCCGACGTATCTTGATACGTATCCGTTCCCCGAGGAACCGAAATCACTACGGCATAAACCGACCGTAGAGAGCTAACGGGTTCTTACGTGCGGCGGTAGATGTAGCGATTCGCACAAATCTATGACCGCCCTGCGCTCACCATAGTCCGAGGTAAAAACATCGTACGGAAAGGAAAGGAGGAAAAAAAACTTGAAAAGAAAAATCGTTGGAATAGTAGTATGTATGCTGGTGAT
>CAYXPY010000058.1:0-6520 GCA_964467345.1 uncultured Thermoplasmatales archaeon
GCAATAGCGACTGTAATGGCGACCATTAAAATGACACCAATAACAGCGGATACTGCGCGTTCATCAGCTTCTACAAATTTTCTATTTGCTTTCATTTTACCCATTCTCTCCTAGCTTTTTTTTCAAAGCTTTTTTATTGGAACATGCATATGATACTTGGTATAAAAACTTTTTGAAAAACAGATGGCTCAACAACCACCTCCATATCCCTCATCTGTTGTCTTTCAAACCGTTTTTATTTTTTTTCTCCATGCCAAATAGTCCTATGCACACCAATCATACCAATCAGTTTTTATGCTAATCATATTTATACATTCGCCGGGAAAATACTCAAATTGACAAATCACAAAAAAAACAACACAGGTTTTGTTGATACTTTTTTTCTACTGTCACTTTTTCTTTTTAATATATCATCTCTATATGAACTCCTTACAAAAAAAGAAGCGGAATGTATTGTATAGAAACGAAACGTTTATTAGAAAATAGTTACTTACCTATTTCACAGAATAGAGGGATGCAACAAAAAAAATAGACATACTTCTAGTGCATCTTCTCTGCAGGATGGGATGGGAAACCAGATGCCTCATCAGGAAAAAAACACGAAAGGCCTACATGTTACTCCGATGATTCTTCTCCCGATTGCCGGAAGCATCTTTGGAAACAAAGCACCAAGGAAAAAACCTGAGCATCCGACTCTTGATTTTCACCTACAGATGATAAAGAAAATCGATACACTTCTTGCAGAACATGAGAACGAAGACATAGAAACTCCCTCATTTCAGCAACCTCCATTGATTCCTCATCAGCCACCCAGTCCGATTGAATCACGATCCCCGATTGCTAAGACATTTGTTCATGAGGAAGTCACCTGGAGACCATCGGTGGAACCGATTCGAACGCACACACCGACACTTCCTGAGGAGTTTAAAACAGAGATATCCATCACCCCTCAATTCCGATTCATCACCAGCCTTGAGTTCCTTCAGACGGTTGCGCAAGAACAGGCTTCGGCAGAGGAACGCGTCGAGATCATCGACATCAATGCTCTCACCGGGGAGACAACCTCTCATCATACCACCAGTTTTCTCAACATAAAAAATCAGGATGAGAAAATTCAAGTCTCACCTCTTAACAAGGAAACAATTGAAAAAGGAGACTGTCACAGTAAAAAAGTAGAGGTGATAGATACTCAAGCTCTCGATAAGCAAACAAGCGAGGAAACCTGGGTTACTGCAGCAAAGCAGGCTACACAAATCGAAAAGAAAGCAAAGGTCTATTTCCTTAACAAAAAGGATGAGGCCGGCAAGAAACAAAAAAACAAGGAAACCGGAGAATCATACATCCCCGATGATATTGAAGAACGTCTCAAGGCATTAAAAGAAAAAAAGAAAAAAGAAGAAAAACAACGCCAAGTGCTTGGCGAGAACGCTGAAGAAGAGCTCCAAGAAGAAGAAATCCTGGATGGAGAAGAACTCAATGAAGAAAAACGGGGAAAGGGTCTTCTCGCCAGACAAGAAAAAATTGGAAAGGATGAACAAAAAAAGACAGATGAGGACGAACCATCAACCTCTGGGAAAAACCCCTCGCTGTATAAGACCGCAAGTGAGCTGAAAAAAGAATTAAAAGAACAAAAACGCCTCCATCAACTCGCGATACGTCAAGCACGCATCGAAGAACGACAACGAAAAAAAGCAGAAAAAGAAGCACAAAAATCACAAAAAAAGCATACGCTCCCTGAAAAAGAACAAAAACCACCAGTCGAATTACAACCACTGGAAGAGGATTCCACAAACGAAGAAGTGGAGGGCGAGGAGGAAGAGGCGGAAGATGATGAAGAAAGGGATCGGGCAGATGAGCTAGACGAGGATATACGAAAAGTCCTGCTCATGACCGACTACCTTCTTGGTGAACTTCCCGAGGATGTTCTTAATATCTTTCTAGAATCTGAGGAATTTAAACTCTATGAAAAAGTGTTGAGTAAATATAAAATAAAAATCAAGTGAGTAGAGTCATATGGGCTTATTGGAAAAAGGGCAACAAAAAAAGGAAAGCGTCATAGTTTCTGAAGAGCCTCTCGTTGTTAAAAAAAGGAAGAGGCAGTCATCACGTCAGACGAAAAAGGCATTTGACGATCAGGCGATATTAGAAGCGTATCGTATTCTCCGGCCGAGTAAAACGACGGAACGACCACAAAGTCTCCTTGAGAAAGCACAACAAATAAAAAGATCACAATCCGCAGAATCATCAGGTCAGACACCAGAGCTTCTTACCTCAGAACAATTACAAATAAGTCAGTCTCCCACACAACAAGGTGACGACGAAAGCGTTCTTCAGGGCATCCATGTACCTGTTGAAAAAAACGTTGAAATCGTAGAAGAACAAACAGGGTTTGGATGGAAACAACTGGGGATGAAGCATATCGTCTATGACCATAACACCCATGAATTCCAATATCAGGTCATTGAACCACCTCTCACCGAAGACCAAAAGAAAATCAAAGATGAAATAGCACACCTTTTCAAGATGCTCGCGGACATCGATACCGTTGATATGACCTATGAACAGAAGTCAAAATTCTTAGAAGAAACCGTTGACAATATCATTACCGATAACCGAATGTACATCGAAGAAGCCTCAAAAGATGTCATCTATTATCACATCTTCCGGGATTTCCTTGGGTTCGGACGGATCGATATCCTCATGCATGACGAAGGTATTGAGGATATCTCCTGTGATGGCCCAACGACCCCCATCTTTATCCATCATAGGAAATATGAGGCAATCGAGACGAATATTTACTTCAACTCAGAACAGGAGCTGAACTCCTTCCTCGTCAGACTCTGTCAGATTTCAGGAAAACAAATCTCAATTTTCTCTCCTATCGTAGATGGGAAACTGCCTGATGGTTCAAGGCTTCAGGCAACCCTTGCCCATACAGTGACGAAAGGATCGACCTTTACCATCCGGAAATTCAAAGAAGTACCCTTAACTCCTATTGACCTCATCGAGTACAACTCCATGTCCACGGAGATGGCAGCCTATTTCTGGATGGCAATCGAAGATGGCGCCTCTGTGCTTTTCTGTGGTGGGACTGCGAGTGGAAAAACAACTGCTCTCAACGCTCTAATGTTATTCATTCCCGCCTCACATAAGATTATCTCGATTGAGGATACCCGGGAAGTCAACATTCCTCATAAAAACTGGATTGCTGGGACGACAAGGAAAGGTTTTGCGGCAAGCGATGAAAGTAAAACCGGCAAGGACATCGACATGTTTGACTTGATTAGGGCAGCGTTACGACAACGACCACGGGTCATCATTGTCGGAGAGGTTCGAGGAAAAGAAGCCTATAGTTTGTTCCAAGCGATGGCAACAGGACATACCGCGTATGCCACGGTTCACGCAAGCACGATTCATACGCTCATCCAACGGTTAGAAAACCCGCCCATTGAACTCCCACGGGCGTTACTTACCTCACTGGACATCATTGTGTTCCAAAATGCGGTAGACATCGGAGGAAAGATGGTCAGACGAATGACCAGTGTAACAGAGATAATCAAACTTGACCCGGATACCAATCAGTTGATCTTCATGGCACCCTACACCTGGGTATCAAAGACCGATGATCGGTTCGATAGCCCTGGTTCGAGTAAAATCCTTAACCGAATCAAGCAGCAGAACGATTGGACAGATGAACGGCTAAGGCAGGAGCTTAACAACAGAATCGTGGTGCTGGAATGGATGCGTAAGAAGAAAATCAAATCCTACAAGAAGTTCGGAAGCATCATCGCAGAATATAAAAAATTCCCTGAGAAGATTCTCGAACTCGCACAGAGGGAGCTAGAGGAATGAAATCGACCAAATACACAAGGTTTTGTCGACGGGCTTTTTCAAGACTTTTTAATAGAATCGACTTTAGTAAAATGAAAAGGAATTATATGCTTGAAAAAGCAAACATCAGCATGGTATATGAAGAGTATTATTCAATGATGTTGATGAACGTGATCCTTGGGTTTGTTGTCGCGTTTTTTTCGACAGTGTCTCTTTATCTTGTCGCGCCGAACAACCTGACGATGATGATGCTTGCCATCCTCTCCCCGCTTATCCCCTTGTTGATCGGTATGAGCTATCTGCAGCTTCCAACTTCGAAAGCAAAGGCACGAGGAAAAAACATTGACCGTCACCTTCCCTATGTTGCTAACTTCATCAACACGATGTCTGTGGCTGGGATTTCCCCTTCAGAAATCTTTGGCACGCTTTCTGGCATTGAGTTGTATGGTGAAGTCCAAAAAGAGGCAAAAAAAATCACCACGGAAATAGAGTTGATGGGTAATGATTCAATCACTGCGTTAAAGAACGCTATTACGATTTCTCCGTCAAAAAAATTCAGGGATTTCCTTCAGGGGATTATCGCGGTCCTACAATCCGGTAGCAACCTTGCGACCTATTTTGATCGATGTGTGGATCAATTCATGTTTGATGATCTGGAGGAACGCAAAAAAAGCCTTGAATCACTGGCGATCATGGCCGAAAGCTTCGTCACCACCGTGATTGCCTTCCCATTATTCCTTGTGATTATCCTTTCTGTCATGGGGCTTACCAGCGGGGGCATCTCCTTTGATTTTCTCTATATCATCTCCCTTGTGATTATTCCTATGGCATATTGCGGGTTCTATGTGATGATGAAATCAGGGATGGGTGAGGAAGTATAAAGAAAATTACACTTGTGAAAGGATACAATATTAACAAAAAATACGGCAAAGATAAGACCCTCATGGTCATTATCGTTGTCTCGGTCCTTCTCTCTGTCATTTTCTTCTTTTTTGCCTTCACCGCTTTCATTGGACAACCTATGTTCGGAGGAGGTTTTTTCCAACCCATCGATTTTGTTGTCTTCGGGGTGCTTAGTTTCATCGGTCCCCTGGGTTTTTACAATTCGATGAAACAGAAACGGAAACGGGAAATCATGGATAAGCTCCCAGATTTCCTCCGAGATATTGCAAATTCGTCAGCCTCCGGGATGACGATCTTTGATTCCATTCGTTCCGCATCTGAGGGAGAGTACGGGAGATTGACAGATGAACTGAAGATGATGGTGGCGCAGTTATCCTGGGGGATTCCCATCGATATCGCGTTAACGAATTTTGGGGCACGGATTAACACTAATGAAGTGAAAAGACTCGCAATCACCATTAACAAAGCCTTGGAAATCGGAGGGAACACCGCTGTTGTCTTCAATGCAGCAGCAAAAGAGCTTGACCAAATCAGACGCGTCGAGCAGCAACGACGAACGGAAATGTCGATGTACAGCATTGTGATTTTCATAAGTTTTTTCGTGTTCCTGGCAGTGATTCTTATCATCAATGGAACGATTTTTCAAGCTATTTACGACCTACAAGGAAAAATGGCGGGAAAATCAATCGGCAGCATCAGTATAGCAGATATTTCACCGACAGAGGTTAAAACCATGTTCTTTACCTTTGTCTTTGTTCAAAGCCTCGGTGGAGGACTTCTCGGGGGGTTTATGATGGACGGCCGTCTCTCTGCAGGGATTCGTCAAGCATTCCTCCTTGTCCTTGTTTCATTTATAACCTTTAAAGTTTTATTCTAGTTAGGTATGGAAGAATCATCCGATAGTACCAGTATTCATCCAAAGCCTGTGAATGAAAACAACCGCACTGAAAAAAATCATGAGGTGTTCACTTTGGAAAATACAGTATTATTGCTGGTTCATTTAACAATCGATTGATAACAAAGAGTGATAGAATGAAAAATCAGCGTAACACTACCGCGGTCTCGGAAATCATAGGGGAGATCCTCTTATTGGTAATCGTCGCCTCGACGTTCAGCGTCATCTTCTATAATCTTTCATCCCTGACTGAACCAGACAACACCCTTAACGTCACCATTATTGGAAAAACAAAGGAAAACAATATCGTGCTTGAGCATCAACGAGGAGAACCTCTTGATTTGGAGACAAAAATTACTTTGAACCTCGGTGTGAAAAACGAAACATTTCATGTGAAACAGTATCTGGATGCCAAGGCACAGGAAGACGGAAAATGGAACATCGGAGAACGATTGATCTACCCGCTGACATTTAATCTTAGTACCATCCAGAGTCATTTTACCGCCTCTCTTCAAGCAGCTGATAGAGAAAGCAACTCGCTGGTGTTTATTGGAGGCTTCGACGTGTATCCCACGACCGATCTCGGTGTCACCATGACCGCGGACAACCCTGCTCCTACCATCGGGTCGATTGTGAATTTCACCATCTGTGTGACCAACTATGAGGGAGGCACCCCTGCGGTTGATATTCAGATCCTGAGTCGTCTGTCAAAGAACTTCTCCTATATCAGTAATATTACGTCAGTAGGCTTCTATGACCCTGAGACATGGATATGGAGTATACCGTCCCTAGAGAGTGGGGATACTGCGTGTCTGACTATCAGTGCACGGGCGGTGCTGTCATCGACCCCGACCCAGCTGGCCATGGTCCTTGACGGCTCCGGGAGCATCT
>CAYXPY010000059.1:0-4829 GCA_964467345.1 uncultured Thermoplasmatales archaeon
TTTTTCAAAATACTTTTTTGTTTCATTGATTGCCTCCTTCCAAATCTGTACTTTCATATCATTTACATCTATAAATATATTTCTTATAAATGGGGGCGATGAGCAGCTTTTGTTTAAATACTGCCCATAAACCTAAATAGCCCCCTAGGATTATGGCAGAACCACGAAGGAGTAGACTATTTATGGTAACACAATACGTGAAATGCCCATCCTGTAAAACCACCGTCTCCATCTCCGGGGAGCCCGGGGAGCAAATACCCCTCACCTGCCCGAACTGCAATCAGAAAGGGAAATTTACCATTCCATTAGATACCGGTGATAAAACCATGAGCATTGAGGTCAGTAACCTGACAAAAACCTATAACCATTCCATTGCGGTCAACAACGTTTCTTTCAGCGTCAGAAAAGGGGAGATCTTCGGTTTTCTCGGGCCGAACGGGGCAGGTAAAACCACGACAATCAAGGCGATGCTTGATTTGCTGCATCCAGACAAGGGTCTGATTCACATCAATGGCTTTGACATCCGAACACAGGGGAAAGAGGCGAAGAAATTCATTGGCTACATGCCTGAGAAAGTCGCTTTCTATGACAATCTGACCGCGCTGCAGAACCTGCAGTTCTACGCGGAGATAAAACATGCGAAAAAGGATGACTGTGCTCGTCTCATCAACGAGTTTGGTCTTGCAGAGACAGGGAAAAAACGGGTTGGGAGCTTCTCAAAAGGGATGGTCCAACGTCTGGGGATGGCCCGTGCTATCCTTGGGAACCCTCCGATCCTGATTCTGGATGAGCCGACCGGTGGGCTTGACCCGCGTGGTGTCGTCTTGATCCGTGATAAGATCCTTGAGATGAAAGACAAGGGTACTACGATTTTTATCTCCTCACATATCCTAAGTGAGGTCCAGGAGGTCTGTGACCGGGTCGGGATCATCAACAAAGGCAGCCTTGTCGCAGAGGACAGCGTCGAGGGGCTGAGTAAAAAACTCAACCTCAAACCACAGATCATCGTACGGGTTGATTCCCTGAACCAGAAGATCGAAGATGCTGTTCGGAAACTGCCTGGCGTCGACCAGGTCACCGCACAGAAGCATACTCTTGAGATCGTCTGCGAGGGGGCCATGAAGGCAAAAGTCATCCTTGCCATAACCAACGCAGGGGGGAACATCCAGAACCTGCAGACAAAAGAGCCGACCCTTGAGGAAGTGTTTTTACGCTACACGGAGGCCTAAACATGCAGACAAACGTTATCATCAGCATCGCGAAAAAGGAAGTCATGGATAACATCAGGAACAAATGGATCATCCTTGTCTCAGTGATGTTTGCGTTGCTCACCGTTGTTGTCTCCTATTTCGGTTCCCTGCAGAGCACGGGCTGGCAGGATCTGGGGTTGACGATCTCCGGGATGGCAAGTCTGGTGACGTTTCTGGTGCCCATCATCGCTCTGATGCTTGGCTATGCAGCCATCATCGGTGAAATCGAGAAAGGCTCGATGAACTCTCTGCTGAGCCTGTCGATAAACAGATATGAGATCGTGATCGGGAAATTCCTTGGATTGGCAGGCGTGCTGTGTTTCACGATCCTTGTTGGGTTCGGCACCGCTGGTCTTCTCATAGCGGCCAATGTTCCGAACGTCAATTATGCGGATTACGGGGTCTTTATTGGCGCAACCATGATGCTAGGGTTGGTGTTTCTCAGTATCTCGCTGTGTCTATCCACGGTCTTTAGCAAACGATCCACAGCCATGGGTGGGGCGATCTTCCTGTGGTTTTTGTTCAACATCATTCTTCCTATCGTCTTTTTCGGGTTGCTTATCACAAGCGTTGATTTCAATCAAATCATCGAGGAACAGGCCTTGATTGCTCCGGACTGGTACCATGTGCTGAACTTCCTAAACCCCACCGCAGTCTATAGCTCGATTCTTACCAGTGCCATCGGACCGATTTCATCGATCAGCGGAGGAATCCCGCCGCCGTCGTGGTACTCCGCAGGATTGCTTGTCGGCGTTCTGTTCCTATGGATTTTCGTGTTTTTTATCGTAGGGTTGTGGAGGTTCCAGCGGAAAGACATATGAACTCCCATAAATCTTATAAATACCACTTTGTTTTCCTACCATCCATCAACACTGGGGAACCAGCTTATGGCACGACACGTTAAAAAGACAAATCCAGCGCTTATCACCCTTATCGAAGGGTTGAAAAAGACTGCGTATGAGAATGAAGCTCCAATCTGGAAAGATATCGCTGAGCGTTTAGAAAAACCACTGCGGAATTGGCCTGAAGTGAATTTAAATCGTATCAGTATGTATGTGCATGAGAAAGAAACCGCCCTTATCCCAGGGAAAGTGCTTTCCACCGGGAAGTTGACGAAAAAGGTTTCGATTGCGGCGTGGTCCTTCTCTGAGAAAGCGCATGAGAAAATAAAAAAAGCAGGTGGAAAAACCCTCACTATTGAGGAGCTGTTGAAGAACAACCCGAAAGGAAAAGACATCAGGATCGTGGGATAGGCATGGTAGCAATCATTGACTCGGAAGGAGCGGTGCTGGGCCGTTTATGCACTGTTGTGGCAAAACGTCTGTTGAACGGGGAAGAAATCATGGTGGTGAACGCCGAGAAAGCGATCGTCACCGGTAAGAAAGTGATGATAAAAGCCCATTTTAAACATGAACGAGAGGTGGGGACTTATCGGAAAGGGCCGTTCTACCCTCGGATGCCTGACCGGATCATGAAACGGACGATCCGTGGGATGATCCCGTATCAGGAGCCGCATGGAAGGACAGCGTTTAAAAGACTGAAATGTTATATCGGGGTGCCTCGGGAGCTGCAGGGGCAGACCTTTGAGAAGATCACCTCTGCTGAAAAGCATCCTGCTGATTTCATGACGCTACAGGAAGTAGCACAATTCTTAGGAGCGAAAGTGTAACATGAGCAAGAAAGTTGTCAACACGACCGGGAAGCGGAAGACTTCGATAGCAAAAGCAACCGTTATCAAAGGCGCTGGCCGGGTTCGGATCAATAATATCCCGGTGGAGTTTTACGAGCCGGCGGTCGCTCGGTGGAAGATTATGGAGCCGATGAAGCTGGCTGCCACTCATGTCAGCACCGTTGACATCGACATTGATGTCAGGGGCGGGGGGTTCATGAGTCAGGCAAACGCGGCACGCACCGCGCTGGCAAAAGGCCTCGTCGAGTACACTGCAGATCCTGCGTTGCGGTTGTCGTTCCTTGGGTTTGATCGAGATTTACTCGTGAGCGATTCACGGATTAAGGAAAGTAAAAAGCCTCTCGGGCGGGGTGCTCGGAAGAAGAGGCAGAAATCATATAGGTGATCGAAGGTGATTATCCCTATTCGTTGTTTCACCTGTGGCAAGGTGATCTCCTCGCTCTACGAGGAGTATAAGAAACGCTGTGATGCGTATGAGAAGGCGGTTGCCGCTGGTCAGAAACCAAAAGAGACGCCGAAAGAGATCCTTGACAGCCTGGGTGCCGAGCGGTACTGTTGCCGACGGATGATCATCTCCCAAGTCGACCTTCTGAAAGAAGCAGCGCCGTACGAGTAAGACGCGTACGACCTTTAATTTTTTTTTTTATCTGCTCATTTTTTTGAAGACGTAGTTGTACAAACTGATCAGTGACATGGTGAAGAGTCCTGCTCCAAAGCCGATGAGTGCGAAGGCAAGGGCGGTCATGGGAAACTCACCAGACCGGTTTGTTGAGAAAAAAGTGTTTTTGTACGGGGGCTGTGTGTCATCGTTGGTTCACACCTCTTCAACCATATAATGATAATTAATATCATGATATTATGTGTCAATGCTTGTATTTATAGTTTTTCCGAAAAAATACCACCACCCCACACATCGCAAAGAATATAACAACCAACGCCATACGACCATCACGGGGTGAATGTGGATGCAAAAAACATTACTCGATTTCTTCGACCTTGAGGCAAAAAACAACAAAATAAAAACAACACTCGCAAAATAAAAAATAAAAAAAAAATTCTTTACATCTTCTGGGTCCGATTCTCCCAGAGCCGCCACACGGAAACAGACAAAAGCACGGAGAAGAGGATAAAACAACCCACCGCGAGATACAACAACACCGGGTCCTGATACACCGCCTGGATGACCCCCTGCGACTGGTCAAGGACAAACCGACCACCCTCACCCGCAGTAAGAATCCCTGGATCAGACCCATTCTCAACGACCGAAAGACTCTTCCCCAAGGGGATACCTTGAGAATACGCTAGTTTTGCTCGCATCAGAAACATCTGGAAGAAATCAGGCAGACCCGGGGGAACCGCACACCCCTCAAGTGCCCCATTCCCTATTTGAAGGATCGACCCAGAGTCAACAAACCCCTTGCTTGTCAACACCACCTCATTATCCATCGTATACATATCATAGCCAAAATCAGAAACCGACCCTTTGATATACCAGATCAACTGAAGAAGACCGACCCACAACGCGACAAACGTCAAGGCAAACAACACCACAATCTTGGTGTTCTCCGGATGCAGCAAGCTTTCCCCCTTCCACGTCAGCTTGTAATACACCCATTTATGCCCATCACGCTCATTTCTCTTAATCAACCCCGCCTCATGCAGCTTCGTCAGATGCTCATGCAACGTCGCCTTATTGAGATTCGTAACCTTGGCTATCTCATTCAGACCCATGTTCTTCCCATCAAGGGTCTTAAGGATATCCAGTCTCGTATCAGACGCAAGTGCCTTGAATGTCTCCCGGTCCAGGGTAATCTTTGTCATACTGCCTATAACCAATTATCTCCATCAACCTTTAAATACTGTGCGTTTACGTTTGGTTTTTCCCAAAC
>CAYXPY010000060.1:0-4720 GCA_964467345.1 uncultured Thermoplasmatales archaeon
CCATGGGTGAGTTTTGATTGGCGACCAGCACAAGAACCATATGATATCTCTTAGTTGATAAAACTTACAGTTACATATCGAACTATCATAGAAATTTGATGGTCCCATAGCTTTTTGATTCGTTTTTCAGATATAAAAAATTCGTATCTAATACTATTGATTCAATGTAGACTAAGCGATAAAATCCGGTTAAGGTTGACACGTTTCCAGATGGAAATCAGATAATTCCGGCCTGGCCCACTCCATTTTTTTTCTATAAAAAGTACATCTAATCAATTATTTTTTTCGGGTAATCGCCAGGTGACAACCGACCTTTTTTCGAACCATCTCTCCTAACAACATTATTTAATCCGTATTTATGTTTCTTCATAGACGTATGTAATTTATTATGACACTCCTTACAAACGCGTATCGCAATATTTTTTTGATAATCGATATGATGCAATGAAACCTTCGGTTTCTCAGAAGATTCCTCAAGAGAATCCCGTGGTTGTAATTCTCTCTTGCATATTTTACAATACAATTTCTTAGATTCCCCTGGAGACATTGACATAATGGTTACAGCAAATCCGTTATCTTTTCCATCGTATAAAAACACCTCTGAGAACCAAATTTAAACCTTAGAATCAGGAACCCCTATGACTCTTGGTCAGCAATAGTATAATATATTTCTTTCATCATAATTAATATTCAACGAACCATATGAAAACAAAACTACTGAGCCTGTTCCTCTGCCTCCTCTTTTTTTCAACGACGTTTTCCATGGCAGTCCCACTCAAAAAATCATACAATAAAGCAGAACCCACCTCTCCTGTCTCCCTCAATGATGCATCCTTTGACCGTCTCATAGTTATGTTACTGAAACTGGGTCACTACCCAAGTATGTCCGCATGCCTCATCCACAATACCAGCGTCATATGGAAGCAAAGCTACGGCTTCTCAGATATCGAAGCACAGACACCAGCAACCACCCAAACCATCTATATCGTCGCCTCCATCACAAAAACCGTTACAAGTACTGCCCTGATGCAGCTTTATGAGCAAGGGTTCTTCGAGCTTGATGATGATTGTAACGACTACCTCCCCTTCTCCCTCAGAAACCCAAATTTCCCAAATGAACCAATCACCATCAGGATGATCCTTTCCCATTCCTCAAGCCTTAAACCTGATCCGATGTCATATCATTGGCTCAATTTCTCCAGCCCCCCTCCCATCCCCTGGTACCCTGACGGCTGGCTCCCTGAGTACCTTCTGCCAGATGGTGCGTACTATCTTCCAGAGATATGGGATTCTGTTCACAAACCAGGAGAATACATGCAATATGCCAACATCAATTTCGATATCGCAGCTTATCTGGTGCAACTTTTTTCTGGTCAACCATTTCATGAATATTGTAACGACCATCTCTTCATCCCTCTGGGTATGATCCGCACAAGTTTTCGTCTACCTGACCTTCCAATCGATGAGATCGCTTTCCCATATCTGTATCAAAAAGGAGTCTACGAAAAACTCCCCCGCTACCAGCTCCTCCACTACCCTATCGGTGGATTGATGACCACTGTCGATGATCTCAGCTGCTTCCTCATCGCCTGCATGAACCATGGGGTGTACAACGGCACACGCATCCTAGACAATGAAACCATTGATCTGATGCACACCATCCAACCACCAGGCAACCTCTATATTAATTATCATTACGGTCTCGGATGGATGATCATAAGACAACCACTCAGAAAAAACCTCATCATCGGGCACAGTGGCGATATCCCAGGGATCCATACCAGGATGTATCTCAGTCAATCTGATGACACCGGTATCATCTGCCTTTTAAACTCCGACCGATCAACCTCTGTGAAAAAAGCTGTTTCCCTGCTTCTCCATCATCTCTTGTTCATCAAAGCAGAGCAACTCCAACCGACCTAAACGCACCAGAAGCAGCTTGATTGATTTAATGACTCAGGACACTGAGCTGGTTTCCTTGTTTGACTAGCAGATTCATCGACGAGAGAAACAACTCTGGGTTGATCCTTCGGAACACCAGATTCATCTTGGCGAATGCCTGCCCGATCATCTCCCATTGCATGAATTCCTTCCGAATGATCATCGGGTAGTGCTTTACTTTGTTGCGTGCGATGCAACGACCCGCGATATCACCGCTTAACAACGCCCGGTAAATCCCCTGCCCTGTGAAGGGAAACGCACCGACCCCTGCATCACCCACAAACAGGATGTTCCGATGCAGAAACGGACGCTGCAACCCAAGAGGTATCAAGCCTCCGACCACATAGTTAACCTTTCCTGTGACCTGCTGTTGTTCCTTGAAAGACTGTAGCATCTTTCTGAGATCATAACCATAATCCCCAAACGTCCCAACACCGATGTTGACCTCCTGTTTCTCAGGGTTGCGAGGGAAAATCCAGTAGTACCCTGCAGGAACCGAGAAAAAAATCCGAAGGACGTCAGGTTGAAAACAAGTCGCATCCTCAAGGGTCTCCTGGTACGTCGTCCCGATAAAGCCCCTGCCGATACCAAGTTCTCGTTTCACCATACTCGGACAGCCTGACCCATCGACGATCACATCCCCATCCAGATCATCGACCGAGCGTATCTTATCGTTTGTCTTGAACTCCACCCCTTTTTTCTCTGCATCCCGGGCGAGCTGGCAGATGAACTCCTGGCGATTCAACATAAACGCCACATTCGGTGGTCGCTGGGCAACATACTGATGTTTCCCTATCGTGACCTCTGCACGAAGGATCATGTTAAAGATGCTTGGACCGACCGGTACCCATTTCTTCCATTCCCGTTCGACTGAGTGCGCCTCACCGCACCGCCGCCCCTCATGATTATACCCTATCGTTTTGTATTTCTCATGGACGATGACCTTGATTCCTGGGTCATGGTCTTTGATTGAGATGGCAGCGCTCAGGCCACCTGGTCCTGCACCGATGATATCAACTTTTATACGACACACCAGCCTATACAGTGAAACAAGAAAGACTCTAGAAGGATAAAAATTTTATTAATGAAAAGATGAAGAGAGAAAATTACATAAACAAAAAGAAATTCCCCCCCTTTGAACATAAAACGGCAGAAAAAACTGATAGCCCCGTAGTGTAGAGGTCAATCATACGAGACTCTGGTTCTCGTGACATCGGTTCGAATCCGTTCGGGGCTACTCCCTTTTTTTCAGAATATTTTAATCAAGGATGGTGACCATGACCGTCTTGTCTATCTCTATGATCGCCCCTTCGGTTCGTTTCCCCAGACTGCAGTTCACAACCGTCGTCTTCTCTGTCTGTGTCACCCCGGGGTCCTCATGGATATGACCACAGAGGACAAGCAGCGGTTTGCTGGTATCAACAAGGCTACGCAGCTCCTTACTTCCTCCATGGGTTCCTATGAAGATCTTATCCTGAAGCTTGAACGGTGGATAATGGGTCACAAGCACGCTTGTCGAATCAACAATCTCCTGTAACGGTTTCTGCGCCTTCCCATCGATAATCATTATATCATAAAGAGGCGTTGGGATTTCTCTTCCGATTCCAATGAACGGTAACCCATGGATAACAACCCGTCTTTTGTGAAGATTCGTCGCGTTGCTCTTCGTAATGCCTTCATCAACATCAAATGTGTCAATATTTCCTGGTATTGCAAGGGTCTGAACCGGTATCTGGTTCAACAGGGTTGTAGCAAGCTCCCCTGGCCCGAACTGGGTGATATCCCCACAGACCACCACCAGGTCAGGCTGATAGGCTGCCACGTTCTTCAACACAAGATTCAACCGATATTGAGACCCATGGATGTCAGCAACAGCAAGAACTTTCATAGACCTCCCAATAAGACAGTTGATTAAAAATATTATCACCACGAGGATTTGAAATAAAAAAAAATAAAGAAGAGGGGAATCAGAGGCTGTCTTCTTTTAGATCTAAGAAGTCAGCCATGCTATCTTCTAAAAATATTTCTGAGAATCTCTCAGTGAATTCTCTGCTGAGTTCCATAGGGTTTGTCCCTTCCTCTCCTTCTCCTTCGTAGTGTAAATCGTCGGTTTGTATAAATAATTTACTTTCAGAGAGGTTCCTTTCCTCTTCAGTGGTAATGCTTGTCTCCTCCTCCCTCAGGAAAGATATTAATAACACCTTCTTTCATAACGGGATACACTTCCAACAGGATTCATCGAAGGGACACCATGACAAAAGAAGAAGAAATCACCAAAAACCTTACCTTAATAGAATACTATAAACAACAACTCGAATCAATAGACTTGCAGCTCCAGTACCTGCAGTCGACCCTTGCGGAGTACCAACGGGCGAAAATAACGGTCGAACAGCTCCATGACGCAGACGATAAATCCCCGCTGCTCATCCCCGTAGGGGCTGGCACCTTTATCAACGCTTCACTGACCAATGCAAGCAATGTCCTCATCGGCATCGGCGCAGGCGTCGTCGTAGAAAAAACAGTCGACGAGGCGGTCGGAAAACTCGACGAACGGATGAAACGGATCCAGGAGAACCTCGAAAAGATGGTCCAACTAGGTCAAAAGATACAATCCGACGCAGAAGACCTGTCACGAAAAACACAGCAGATGATGGAAGAAGCACAACGATAAGCGCATTGTTGTGAGGGAACCTATGTTTGATTTTCTCAAAAAGAAATTGAAACTCTTTGAAAAAAACATCGAAGCAGAAATCGAATCAGAGTTAAAAAAAGAAGAAAA
>CAYXPY010000061.1:0-4646 GCA_964467345.1 uncultured Thermoplasmatales archaeon
GTGGGGTTGACGATCTCGATTTCCGGTGCTTCATCCTCAAAGCCAGCGGGTTGACCACACGTTGGTATCGCGTCTTGAGTAGTCGCAAGAAGAGAATTACCCCCAAGCGACAACAGCAGTAAGACACACAAGCCTACAATAGATATTTGTCGTTTCATAACTAAAAGCCTCCTTTTATTATCTATATCATTATAATAAAGAGATATAAAAGGTTTTCACTGTTTCCGGTAGAACTTTATAATCTTTCGTCTTTTTAAAAAACCAGAAAAATTAAAACCTACCAGAAAATACCTCACAGACCGAAAAGCAAGAGGAATCTTCAATGAAACCAACGCAATGTATGCTCCCGATCTTAATCCTTATTTTGACCATCGGACTGTGTGGCTGCACCGACCAACAACCCACACCATCAGACAACAACACGTACACTTCAGGGATTCTTGATGAATCATTCACAGTCGATGCCCTCGGTGGACGGTTCCAAACACAAGGCGAGGAGATCCTTCTGACAATAAGCAGTTACTGCATTGACACAACAACCAACATCACGATAAAAACCATTCAAGACAAACCAGCCAATACCGAAGCGACCTTTATCGTTGGTTACGAATTCAGACCAGACGGTCTGCAGTTCAAAAAACCAGTGCATCTTCAGATACACTACAAGGATGAAGACGTCCCCGCTGGTGTTGACGAAGACACCCTGCGGCTCTACCTGTATGAAAACGACCAGTTGCAGGAGATAACCAGCAGTGTTCATCCAGACGACAACTACCTCTCCGCACAACTCAGTCATTTCTGCTACTACTGGGTCGCGTCTCCGAAAACATCCAGTAGTTCGAATGGTTCGAATACCTCTGCAGTGTACCAATTTGAGGTACCGGTTCAATTCGGCGAAAAAGAACATATCGACAACCCAGATGAAGTCATAACACCCTATCATAGCTACAGCTACTACGCCTATTTTGCCTGGGACCCACAGCCGCTTGTGCGGTACTATGAAGTGACTCTACATATGCATAACAACACCGCGAAACCCTACAAATTCGGCTATAGCTGGCGGGAGCAAAACTATGACCACATTGGACCGGAAAAATGGGTGAAAGATCATGAGAACGACCTGTATATCTTAGGAGAGTACAAATACTACCCAGGATATGGGAATTATTACGGGACATCTGAGATAGGAGAAGCAGCACCAGGTATGCATGGGATAACCATCTTCGGGGTCCAGGATAATTTTAACCTCGTTGGCGATCTGTACGAAACCATGGTGACAGCGGATCAGATCAAAACCTTCAAAGAGGAGATGAAACTCTTTGTTGAAGAATATGTCCACGGATGGACCGTCATCGTACGAGCGGTTACATAAACCAGTCTTTCCTCAGGTGACTCTTCAGTAGCAATAAAATGATGTTATCAGCCGTGTTATCATTCTTTGAATTTCACATACCCACAAGACAGACACATGCCACCATGACAGGTCACAAGGGCATTGCACTGAGGACACGCCCATTTTTGTGCTTCTTTTTCTAACAACCTGTCAACCCCCTGTGTATTGATACATTCCAGGTTATCAAGCATACTCATATGATATTTTGTGCGATATCGCTTATCCAGTGATTTTAATCGTTTGCACGGATAGTCGGCACATGTGTTAGAACAATGCATCCATTTTTTATCTTGAAGGATGCTGCATTCCCGCACGCTACAATGAAACCTCGCCGTAGGAGTTTGTCTCTGCACCTCCCTGCAGCCCGGGCAGGTGTTTTTTTCCCGGTAATGATACTTACAGATCCCACAGTTCATCCCACAGGGCGCGATGAGTTCTTTTTCCATACCTAGTGATGAACTACTTTGTTGTTATTTAACCTTTTGAGGTGATAGTCTCCTCTGAATTGAAGAACAAAGGGGAAACCATGCGATTTTTGATGCAATAAGCCTAGTATGATAGGTAGTATTTTCAGTCGATTCTCCACTCACTTCGATATAGTTAATAACACAAACAGAAATACGATAGTGATGTCATGTGGTGATGTACGAAACAGAAGAGAGGAGACGTTATGCCTAAACAGGTCATAAAAAAAGATGGGAGAATCGAACCATTCATAAAAGAAAAAATCGTTGTCAGTGCTGTCAAGACTGGGGCACATGTGACAATCGCACGAGAAATCGCTGAGAAAATCGAAAAACAACCAGATGAAAAAATCCCAACAGGTTGGATCCGTCAATTTGTATTAAAAGAACTGAAACAGCATAACCCTGAGTGGCCGAAACGGTGGTACAGCTACGATAAAAACATCAAGCGATTACATAAACATGGTCTTCTCTAGACTTGATTGAAATGATAATTCTGGTACACAACGTAATCAATTCCAAGAACAAACTCATAACGTCCATGGTAGAAGCGTCCGGAGGTTCATCCTATTCGGTGAACCCCTGTCTTAGAAATAAAGGGTTCGACTAAAATAAAAAAGAAAGAGGAGTTGAGAACGATTCTATTGCTGTACTGGGTCTGTTTTGAATTATTCCCAACCAGGTCCATCAGGGACGCCGTCACCAGAATTAGGCGCAGGACCAGGGCCATAGCCTTGACCGTTTGGTGACTCAAATCCACTGCCGTCAGGGATGCAATCACCTGAGTTAGGGGCAGGCCCCATACCATCTGCCATCGCACTTCCAGCGATGCCGACCAGTCCGATGACAACACATGCGACTATTACGAGAGTTTTCCTTTTCATAGATATCTCCTTATCTATGTCTATGTCTTTTTTTGCTTAAATATATTCTTGGAAATTTATCGAAGAATTTTTTTTTTTAAAAAAAAAGGATGAATCTTGCCTTCTGAGAAATCGATTTCAGAGTAACCAGGATTTCGCACCAATATTTCTATCCATAGTAAGGAGAAATTAGGAATAAAAATACTACACCAAAATCTGTCGCTCGGGGTTTTATCCTTGAGTCTGGGTGACCGCCCGGACCCATATTTCCCATTTATCGATATACTGATCTACGAAGGCTCGCATCTCACCAACCAGAACCTGGGTATCAACATTCGAAAACCCTTCAGCATCCTCCACATCATCATTCACCCCAAAGAAAGAAAACCCGTGAGTCCCCGCTGGTCGCGTCCGGCCGTACTCATGGTATTCCATCTCCCCGGTCTCCTGATTGTAGAAGTGTGCGGTTGCGACCTCCGAGCCATCATACAATGACAGATATCCTTCCTCGGTAGGGCTTCCACCGACATGATAAATATAACCTTCTTTCTTGTTGTACACGGATTTATACTGACACTGTCGTTTATCCTGTTCCCGCCAGTTACACCCCCAGGAGTACGCTACACTCGGTGGATTTGTCCCATACTCAAACTTAATCTGATAATACTGAACATAGGGAACCGGATCCCAGTACGCACTGACACCGACCGCATAGTGGTCGTCATCATCTCCCTCCATTAATCGCGGGGTTTTATAATCATAAAAATACAGGTTTGCTTTGAACCAGTACTGGGAGGAGGTGTTGTCATCATCTGACCCATCATCAGAACCATCATCAGAACCTCCATTGTGAGATGGTGCGGGTCCTGCACATCCCATCTTTGAGAAATGCGTCACCTGGGCAACGACATAATGCAAGGCACTATTTGCAAAGCTGCCGTCAATTGGCTCCCAGAAGCTGCCATTTAATACGTACACCTTGAGATCTGATTCTGATACTCCTGCTGGGAGGTCAGCGACATCATAATGGAGGATCACATCAATCGCTCGCATGAAGGTCTGACCATCAGGACCAAACTCATAACAGGATAACAGGTGAACAGAGGGATCGGTGACCGGCGTAGAAATTGTCTGGATGCTGAGATTCACCGGTTCTGAGACACACCCGGAGAACACGTTGATCTCCACGGAATCCTGCAAGAGAGAAAACTCTCCACCCGTCCTATCCACAGCGAATGTTTCTTTGGAACCATTCTGCTGATTGGTATCGGTGTCCTGCTGTTCTGTACACCCAGAAAACAGCATCATCAGAAGCAAGCCTAGCATCAAGACTGCGATCAGTTGATTTTTCATAGCAAATATCCCTTGGAACAGCCCGTAAAAAAAATAGGTCTATATAAGGATACCTTTTTTTATCCGGTTCTTACAGACTTCCCTGTTCTGCAGTGAGATGCCCGTTTCCGATGTGATGGAGTTTCTTTGCATTCAAATCAAGGAAAATGAAGGTATCCTTCCGCGTGTAACCCACGGGTTTTTCTGTTTCAATGGTGATTGTGTTTTCCCCGCTATCCGTGATGGTGACTGGGAGGCTCTGCATGCCTATTGTCGCATGAAACACACCCTTTTTGACCTCGGGATAAAACCGGTTCTTTATAAAGCGGAGCGTAAATTTCGTATCGGTCTTTGCAGCATCCTCAGAAGAGAACAATGCCCCTCTCTTCAGCTCATCGACCGTCGCTCCCTTGACTGCAAGACCGACACGACAGCCAGCGACTGCGTTGTCAAAATCCGTATCCTGCATCTGGATGGAGCGGATCATCACCTCTTTGTTGGCAGGAAGCAACATCATGACGTCATGCTTCTTGATGATGCCTTGTTTGACGAACCCCAGGATGACCTCCCCGATGCCTTTGACGCTGAACGAAT
>CAYXPY010000062.1:0-4044 GCA_964467345.1 uncultured Thermoplasmatales archaeon
ATGTTCAAACATGACATCCGTCATACAGGAAGGAGTTCTTTTGGACCAAGTTTGGCTGAAAACTTGCCTGTTATAAAATGGAAGTTTTTAATGGATGGGAAAATCATCTCATCACCATCAATCGATAAGAATGGCACCATTTATATAGGATCTAATGGGGATGATTGCATGTTCGCTATTTATCCAAACGGTACAGAAAAATGCAGAGCATATATTGGTAACGCCCATTCATCTCCTGCGATCTCTAACGATAACACTATTTATATTGGAGCAAATAACGGAAATCTCTACGCAATCTATCAAAATGGAACAATAAAATGGAGTATTAACTGCGGTAGCGGTTGGACGTTTTCATCACCAGTTATTGATTACAATGAGACTATTTATGCTGCGTCAGTCGACAGCTGTAGGTTATGTGCTATAGATCCAAATGGAACGGTAATATGGTATTTTTACACTGATAGTTACATTTATTGTTCACCGGCTCTCGATCAAGAAGGGAATATTTTTATTGGTTCAAATGACGGTTATATGTATGCAATTTATCCAAACGGTACATTAAAATGGCGCTATTATGCTGGTGGACAGAAAGGTATAGGTGCGGCACCAACAATTGCTGATGACGGGACCATTTACTTTGGGAGTACCTCTGGGTACCTCTATGCCTTAAATCCTAATGGAACTGAACGATGGAATGTCCATACGGGATGGATCGGTGGATCTAGTCCGTCTATTAGTGATTCTGGTATGATCTACGTCGGTGATCAAGATTATAACAGAATTTATTGCATCGATAGAAACGGAAGCATCCAATGGTCCTATCAAACAGGTGATGAAATTCTAACTTCCCCGGCTATTGATAAAAATGGAATCATCTACTGTGCTTCACTTGACAATTACCTTTATGCTCTCAATCCTGATGGAACACTTCGTTGGAAATTCAAAGCAGGAGATGAAGGGATTGAATCTTCACCAACCATCGGAGAAGACGGAACGATTTATATTGCAGGGCAATTTAAACCATCAGGTGGACAAAATTCGCACACATATTTATACGCATTAAACATTATTGAGAACAACCCACCAGCCATACCAATGATTACCGGCACCGCTCATGGAAAGGTACGAACAACATATGATTATATCATTGTTTCATCAGATTCCGATGACGACAACATTTCCTACTTTATTGATTGGGGTGATGATTCAACCACAGATTGGATAGGACCCTATGTATCCGGTGACCAGGTTGTTCAATCACACCAATGGACGAAGAGGGGCACCTACACCATACAAGTAAAAGCGAGAGATGAACATGGTATGGAAAGCGACTGGGGCACCCTCACTGTAATCATGCCGTATGAACCACCACAGCATCCGTTCATCCAGTGGTTGTTGGAACGCTTCCCGAATGCATTCCCATTACTTCGATATCTGATTGGATTCGTTTAATAAGTGGCTTCACTTCTATTCAGTATCCTGCATTTTAAGTTAAAAAGTAGAAAATGCCAGGTGTGAAATACTTGACATCTATTTTTTGAAAGAAAGGTTTTTCGTTAGGTTTTGTTGAACTTCCCCCCGGTCTCCTATTCCGCCCCATTGTTAATCTTAAGGATAGAGTCCCTCCTGTGTAAACCTGGTAAACCATTATGCGATGAGACTGCACTTGCACTCATAGCTGCATATTCGTCTACAAACAAGGTTCTTAAGACCGTGGCTATTTCATTGGTCTGGAAGGAATTAAGCTGGTAGTTGTAGAGTGCATCCCATCCCTCCTAGTGAGACCAGCATCCTTCCCTTTTTTTGTTCTAAAAAAATTTTTCTTGCCATGACACGACATGGTTTTTTTGCACAAATACGAAAGTATATGTACCAAACGATGGTTACAGAAAAATTGGAGAGATTGAGAAGGAGTTATCGGGATCACTATACGACTATCATACCCTGTTCCACATCGTGATTCTTGCTGCTTCTTGACCATGACAAAACACTGGAGGGTTCGAACAGATGACCACAAAAAATTATGTAATAATCGAACATAAGACAATCCCGAAACAAGTACCACTTTTTGAAGAGCAAGACGATGGGAACCTTGTCCCGTACGTCAAGGACACCTAGATCAGATTGTTCCTTCATTTCAGTGCCATCAACCCAGAGGTTTTTTCCTTTTTTAAAATATTTTGAGAAAAAAAAGAGTGGTGTATGGTCGGTCTGTAGGGAAGAATCCATATAAATCGAAACGGTATTCGACGTGTGTATGGAAAAAAAAGTAGTCCTGAGCATCGCTGGGTCTGACTCCTCAGCTGGTGCAGGGATCCAGGCGGATCTGAAATCATTCTCTTACTTAGGTTTACATGGGATTACCGCAGTGACGTGTGTCACCGCACAGAACACCAAACAAGTCCGGTCAATCTACAGAGTACCACCGGATATGATTCGTCAGCAGATCGAAAGCCTCTGTGATGATTTTACCATCGCAGGGGTGAAGACCGGGATGCTGTACGATGAAGAAATAATCTCTGTCGTCGCAGAGCAAGTAAAAAAACATCATTTTACACCGGTTGTCGACCCCGTGATGGTCGCAACAAGCGGGGATGCGCTGTCAAGTCAGGGTTTTGTCGCAGCGTTGAAAACAAAACTGTTGCCTTGCGCATTCATGGTCACGGCAAACATCCCTGAGGCAGGAATCCTTACAGAGAGGAAACTCATCAGTCTGGATGACTGTGAGAAAGCAGCTAAGGATATCTTCGAACTCGGCTCAGACTATGTGGTAGTAAAAGGCGGTCATCTCAAAGCAGAGATGGTGACAGATCTTCTCTATGATGGGAACCAGATGTACCGCTTCACCCTCCCGCGGATTCCCCGGAAAAAGGCACATGGTTCCGGCTGCACGCTCTCTGCGCTTCTCACCGGTCTGCTTGCGGCTGGTGAACCACCGGTCAGCGCCGTACGCAAAGCAAAATCCATTGTCTGGGGGATGATCAATGAGGGATACACCCCGGGTAAAGGTGCTGATGTGTTGAATCATTCCTCATTGATTCAAATTCCACCAATCCTTGAAAACACAGAACGCTTCGCCGTCTGGCTGCAGCTCAAAAACGCGGTTGAGACGCTGCTTGGTTTTCTGCCATCGCAGCTGATCCCTGAGGTCGGCATGAACGTCGCCTACAGTCTCCCGAATCCAAAAGCAAGAGACGACGTCTGCGCAATCGACGGCAGGATCACCAAACGCACGACAGGACCAGCACTCTGCGGCAGCCTTGATTTCGGGTGCTCCAAACACGTCGCATCCATCATCCTTGCCGCGACATCCATTGATCCTACGATACGAGCAGCTATAAACATCCGGTATTCCCAAGAAACCGTAGACCTCTGCAGAAAAATTGGACTATCGGTTGGCTCCTTTGACAGGAAATTCGAACCACCTGATGCATCCTCGACCATGGAATGGGGAACCAAACAGGCGATCACCTCCTGCGGGTTCATCCCTGATGTTATTTATGACACGGGATCGGTGGGAAAGGAACCAATGATTCGACTAGTAGGAACAGACCCACAGGATGTTTTGAAAAAAATAAAGACGTTGATACTGGCTAAAACACTATAAGATACCAAATTACGAAACATATATAAACAAAAACGTAGTTAAGACCGCACACTAACCTAGGAACTTACGGAGAGGTATAGTTTATGACAGCAAAAGAAGAAAGCGAAGAAAACGTCATCTATGTAGGAAACAAACCACCAATGAGCTACGTTCTGGCAGTCGTGACACAATTCAACAGCGGGTCCACTGAAGTGGTCATCAAGGCACGTGGCCGAGCGATCAGCAGAGCAGTCGACGCGGCAGAGATCACCAGAAACCGGTTTGTCCAAGATGCAAAGATCAAAGAGATACGCATCGGAACAGAATCGATAACCAACGAAGAAGGACGAACCTCGAACGTCTCATCCATTGAAATAGCGCTCACAAAGTAAAACAGAAGTATTATCAGAAAAAATAATACTTCACTTCTTTTATTTTTATTTGAAGTGGATACTATA
>CAYXPY010000063.1:0-3767 GCA_964467345.1 uncultured Thermoplasmatales archaeon
TTTGTATTTTAAATGAAACAGCTTTTATTTAAATGTTTGGAAAATAAATTCAGAACAAATCGATCGGCCTGCCTATTCTGCATGTAATCTCTCAGCAAGGTACAGGTTGACCAATAAATGATTGTAGAACACGTTCAAAAGGTACGGTTGGTCTGGGTCTTTGTTTTGTTTTGAAGAATTACATAATTCGATCGTCAGAGGGAAAATTCCTTGTGTTGTATATGCCCAATAGGGGTAATTGCCTGAGATATTCGACCAATTTATCCTGGGGTTAAAACGATATCCATTTATTTTTGAGACATTTTCAGCAAGTGAAACAAACGTAGAATTGTCATCAGGATTTGTGTATCTCCATGGTTGTGGATAAATGATTTTTTCCCCGTACGTGTGGTAATCAACCGATATCGTCACATGATGGTTCTCTATGAAGTCTTTGACTGCAGAGCTTTCTGGTTCGCTAAACGCCTCTGGGCCACGGTAATATCCAAGGTGTAGAATGGACCCGAAATCCAGGAAGGGATATCGTATGGAGGTTCTTTCAAAGGGATAGATGGTGATTTCTCCTGAAAAAAGCAGCCTCCATTGTTCTCTTGTCCTGGGGATGACGATATATCGCAACGGATGCCTCTCGGCGTCCTCCCAGTTATAGTCATAGTTCCGATTGATATCAACGCCACGCAATGTTGTCTCTCCGAAAAGACACTCGTTCGGTCTGCAGTTTTTCCTTGTGGATGCAGTGATCCCATCCGGATTTACCATCGGGATAAAAAACAATTCGGTGGTATTGACGATGCTACGGATCCGTAGCGTAAACGAGTCATTCACCTGTGGGGTCGTATAGTTCTCCACAAGTGATCTCAGCGAGTAAATCACTGTTTGAAACCCTGGTTTTTCATTTCCATGGACCCCGCCCATGAAGAGGATCTGTGGCTCTGATTCGTTCTCAAGGACATTATCAGAGATCTTTACGAGCCACACGTCTCTGCCTTGGTAGGTTTGTGCAAGAGAACGATAGGAAAATATCTGGGGGTATTGTGTTTGCAGCAAAGACAGTAGTTCGACGAATGTTTCATAGGTGTAAAAAAAATCATTTTCTTCAACAGGGGTCATTGAAGGGAGACATGGTGTGTTGGCTGATGTTGGTAAAACCATGCCTAGTAAAAGGAGTAATCCTATCATCGAAGTGGTTATGTGGTTTGGCTTCATCATGAATGTTGTACTCCTCTATTTTATTCCTATCCGTTTCAGGAATTTAAATGTTTGGTAACGGATAAAAATTCAGTTTTTGAGGCTTCGTCGTTCTGATGGGGACGAAACGTATGTATCCATTTGGTTTTTCCCAAATATAATAAGAAAATATTTATACAATAAGATATAAAATACTATCCGGGGGCGTCAGCAGAGATAAGGTACAAAATCCTCGTACGTATTTTTCATGTCACACCTTTCCTCCTTCCTCCGAACTACGACTCCCCCTCCTCCCCTCGTATCACCTGTGATACCAGCGTTTTTTTCCGCTTATGTTTTTACAGTAAGTCATGGAGTTTTTTCCGGTCCGGGTTGAAGATATAATGGTTTCGCACAGCATACAGTGTTTGTAGAACCTCTATTTTCTCAATTGCTCCAGGGAATGCCTTGTACAATGCTTCACAGAATTTCCTCACGTTTTTAATGTCATGGGCAACGACGATGATAATCCAGTCGTAGTTGCCATGAACAAAATAACTGCTTTCTATTGTCACGTCCATGTCTGAGACGAATTCCTCTAATGTGAGAGAATCTATTTTTTCAACAATTGGTGTTTCTAACGGTTTTGAGGTTCTTTTTATGAGGATCGTGAACTGAGCGAGATTTCTCTTTGCCTCATTGATGATAGCGGTATACCCCCAGATGTAACCGTCGGTCTCGAGTTGTTTGATGATCCTCCAGGCCTTTTGTCGTGAGAACCCACCGTGTTTGGCGATATTATCTAAATCCTGTTTACAGTTTCTCTGCAGCTCTGCCAAGACTTTTATTACATCCTCATCATGCCTTTTTTTTGACTTTTTTTCCATGATATACTTCCGATATGATAAGAATAAAGCAAAAGATCGTTTAAAAAGGTATTCTTATAAAAAAGCAGGAATGGTCTCTGTCTTAGATTGGTCCGACAACCTTTGTTTTAAACATGAGATGAAGGGTCGTATTCCCAGCATGTCCTGAGGGGACTGACCAGACGTAGATTTGCACATCTTCATTGGTAAGCAGTCGTAACACGCTGCAGCCTAATGGGTCCGCAATCGCAAGAAACAACACGAGTTTTGCATGAAACCAGATAAAATCCCCCCATTTATCATGCCCATACCTGTATTCTGATGCTCGTCCGATGACAAAGCCAAGAGCGTCGACAACGCTTGCCCCTGGGTCTGCTGATGAGTGTTCCATCGGTCTCTGCGGGGTCGCAGGGACCGCAAGAATTAAAAAACAGACCAACGCAAGAATCAGATAGATACGAATCCTTTTTCCACCCATGATTTTGATTACCACTATTTATGAATATTTCCTTGTTTATAAATGTATCATTTGTAACAAAAATGTATCGATGCAGGTGAATGCCTCCTCTTTTATCCACCACGAGAAAGGAGAAAGAAAAAAAAACAGAGGAGGCGGACGAATCGGGTGTCTTACCACCAGTCGCCTTCAAAGTAGGAATAATCCATCCGTTCCCAGTCATTGAGGTCCGGTGCCCTTCGCGACCCATCTGAGTAATCCACCATCAGATACGTCCATCCGTAGTTCATGCAGCTGCGGTACGAATGGCTTATCCACCATCCGATCTGCCAGGGGTACTGGCTGAACCGGTTATGCCCTGGTATCGGCCAGAACCCAAGGGTATGGCCCATCTCATGCATGTAGCAGCTGGCATAGACAATGTCCCGTTCCAGGAACGGTTTCGTTGCTCTTTCCTCTAGCTTCGCACTAGCGATCTGGTATGCATCTGATTGGTAGGTGTAGCCTGCGATATACTCGTTGTACACAACCACCCCGTAATGGAAGATGCCTCTGCGCCAGTAGTTTGGATCCCCGTGCAGGAAATAGGTATTGTAGATTGCTTCAAGTGCCTGGCGGTCGACATCTGCGGCAAACGGGATGATATCTGAGCCTCCCATCGCACCCCGATCAAGATGATAGACGATGTTCTGTTTGTTAAACGCGGTTTGGATCAGTTCCTCGGAATAGTCCGGGAAATAGGTTTTCTCACCGTTCGGGCCGTCTCCCATGATATCCATCTCGACAAAGAGGTCCTTGCGGTAAGGATCTGAGAACCATTGGGCGGTGAGGTATTCCTCGACGTTATCGATACTATCCCCCTCAGGGTCGATGTTTTTATGGTCATCCCAGACCAAGGGATCATAGCCCCAGCGGTATTCCCAGTACGTAGGAATGGAATCGTTGTCATAATCAAGGATACTGTCATCGACTGACGGGTCGGTTCCCAGTGTTTCGACCTCAATCCAATAGGGGATACGGTCGTTGTCTAAGTCATTCTGATAGATGTCAAACCATAGTTCGCAGTCACGGTCATCCTCATAAATGGTGCCATCGTCACAACCGTTCAGCCGTCCGTACCCACTGGTATCCTCTCGTTGGTCATCACCGGTCCAATGCCCTGTCTTAATACTATACTGCATGGTCACATCCTGTGTTTCCAGGTCCCCACCAAGATCGTAGAGAACATCTTCGGTCTGGTCACTCCACAGCTGCAGGGTGATGGTGACAAACTCCTG
>CAYXPY010000064.1:0-2298 GCA_964467345.1 uncultured Thermoplasmatales archaeon
CCGAGATCAACGACATCCAGTGGCATCTAGGTCTCTTTGTTGAATCATTCTTGGGCATTAAATCCTTTGTTCTTAGTAATGAAAGAGGTTTTTTCATTATTCATTTTTTTTTAGACGAAATCGTTAAACACCCGAAGCAGGATAACATTTGTCAGAATGAACGTTCGGAAAGCAACACTCAAAGACAAAGCATCATGGGACGCGTTCGTAGAACAAGAAAACGGCAGCTTCTTTCATTACTTTGATTGGAAGAATATCTATGAAGGAAACACGTGGGAATATATTCCTCTTGTTCTTGAAAACGATACACCTGAAATCATCGGTATCTTCCCGGTGGTAAAGATACGGTCCTTTTTGTATTCAAAACTGGTGTCACTCCCCGATGGAGCATCAGGGGGTTTTATTCTTAAAAAACAGCTTTCATTTGATCAGAGACAACACGCAGCCCAGCTGTTTTTAGACTACATCATCCAGTATCATTCCAAAAGGTGTTCCGCCCTGGTCCTCAAAGAAAACCTCACATTGGATGATGCATCAAAAAGCACTCCAACCCACCTGCTTGTGAACAACGGTTTTTCCTTTCGATTCGACGATGACCTCCGGTTGCCATGTACCTATCGTCTACCACTCTTGCCTTCCTTTGAAGACCTTTGGGAGGGTCTCTGGGGAAAATACCTCAGGAACCATATCAGAAAATCAGAAAAACAAGGAATCCTCGTGAGAGAGGATACCACCGGTGTGTATCATGAAGACGTTAGTGCCATGATCCAGTCTATTTATCGGAACTTCCATGAGACACCACCCTCAAAAAATGAAATACGGCTGCGGCTTTCCACCTTCAAAGATAAAACCAAAGTATGGGTCGCCTTACTTGATGGCGCACCCATCGCGACCCTTGTCTGTTATTATTTTAACAACGTGCTTTGTTATGCATCAAAACTCGGATATACGAGCTCTGCCCGAGAGTATTATACCACTGTGTATCTCTTCTCCGAGGCAATCAAGGATGCCTGTAAGAACGGGTATCGGTATTTCGAATTCGGCGTCACCGAAACAGAAACATTAGCCCAGTGGAAAGAACAATTCAAACCAATCAAGATACCTCTTAGGATCTATAGGAAGAAATATTCAACTATCAGATCTTTTTTTGAAATCACCCCTGCCTTGTTTTCTTGGTCGTTAAAAAATAAATCGTACATCTGGCGCCATCGGAAACGACTCATCCGGAAGATGATACGATTTGAATTTTAGAAAAAAACCATGGATCACTCCAGATCAGAAAATTCTTTTTTAGTTACAGGAAAAAGGGAAAAAAAAGGAGGGTTATAAGTTATCTACTTTTTCTGCGACCAATGCATGGATGCGACGATCCACCAGGTCCTCGATGTCTTTAATGTTGATTCTAGGGAGACGGGCTGCCGGGTTTTTTTCCACAAGCCCCATGATGAGATCGTTGTACGCATCAAGGAGTGTTTCTGTCTGTGGTGTCTCCCGTCGTTGCCGCATCTCAGCAAAGAGCCCATCAACAATCGAATTGATGTCCATGGGCGCCTGCGTGAGTGGTGTTGGTTGTCGTATGCTTTGTGTTCGTTGTTTTTGCAGTGATGCGTTCTCAACACGCAGCCGTGCGAGTTGTTTTTTGTCATGCTCGATTCGTTTGAGCAGCGCCGAGGGTTGTTTTCGGTAGCGGTAGAAGAACAACACGATCATTACTGGTGCTAGTACCGCTGTGAGTATCAAGAGGAGACTTGTTGGTTCTAGACTGATAAAACCATTTCCTGCGGATGTATCCATGCCGATAGCGACACGTAACACCTGACTGACACTGGAGCTTTCTCCTGCGTTATCTGTCACCGTCAATATCACCGTGTACTCCCCCGGGTTTTGGTACGTATGGGTCAGCACAGATCCAAGTTCTGTTGTTCCATCGCCGAAGTCCCAGTGATAGGAGACAATGGAGCCATCAGGGTCATAGCTTCCTGATGCATCAAAGACCAGGGTCTGGTTCGCCGACGCATTCTGCGGCAGACGGATGATCCCAACGGGGGGGACACCTTCGGGTTCTGCAAGGGAGATCGTCACGTTGAGTGCATCAGACCAGCTGCTGTTCGCACCAGAGGCGTCCTGGGCGATTACCCGGACCATGTAGGTCGACACGGTGGTCCAGGTATGTGACAGTGAGACTGTTGTGTTCGAAGCCACAAGACTTGACCACTCGCTGAGCATCCCATCACCCCAGTCGAACCGGAGTCGCACCATGTCTCCGTCAGGGTCAATGGCAGCGCTGCTGTAGGAATA